>DDFE01000146.1 GCA_002336985.1 Sphingomonadales bacterium UBA1936 | reverse complement strand
GTGAAATCGGCGATCGGCCAGGCGCGCCCGCCGATGACGGCGGCAATATCGTCCACCTTGTCGTGCGGCTGATCCAGCAACGCGTCGAGCAGCCCGAGTTCGTCGAACAGGTCGAGCGTCGATGGGTGAACCGTGTCTCCGCGGAAATCGCGCAGGAAGTCGCCGTGCTTCTCGAGAACCGTCGTCCGCACCCCGGCGCGCGCGAACAACAGGCCCGTCATCATGCCTGCGGGACCGCCCCCGACGACGATTACGTCCGTAACGTCAGCCATTGCGTGACTTTGACCGAATCCTGCCCCTAAAGTCGAGTCCATGTCATTGAACCCAGATTCGACCGGCCTCAGCGATGCACTTGTCGTTCTGGGCGCCGCAGGGCTCGTTATTCCGGCGTTCGCGCGGCTGAAGATTTCGCCCGTCATCGGGTTCATCCTGGTGGGCGTTGTGGTCGGCCCGTTCGCGCTGGGCAGCCTGGTCGGCCAGTTCCCCTGGCTGTTCTACATCACCATCACCAACCCGCACGGCATGTCGATTTTCGCTGAATTCGGCATCATCCTGCTGCTGTTTTCGATNNCTGCTGATCGCGGGCGCGCTGATCCTGTTCGGCTATCGCAGCGACGCGGCTCTGGGGCTCGGCATCGCCCTCGCGCTTTCGTCGACCGCGCTCGTATTACCGATCGCGGGCACGACATCGCCCGTCGGCCGGGCCTCGTTCGCCATGCTGTTGTTCGAGGACCTCGCGCTGGTCCCGATCATCTTCGTGCTCGGCGCGCTCGGCAACGGCGGCAAGGACATGGGCTCGCTGGTGCAGGTCGTGGGCCTGGGCGTCATCGTCGTCTTCGGCCTGCTGATCGCGGGCCGCGCCGTCCTGCCCCGCGTGTTTGCGCAGGCCGCCCGCACGCGCAGCCCTGAGCTGTTCCTGTCGGTAACCCTTCTCGTCGTGATCCTCGCCAGCCTCGCCACGCTGGCGGTCGGCCTGTCCCCCATCGTCGGGGCTCTGGTCGCGGGGCTCGTCATCGCGGAGACCGATTATGCGGGCGAGGTCGAAGGGATCATCGCACCGTTCAAGAACCTCGCGCTCGGCGTGTTCTTGCTGACGGTCGGCATGCAGTTGAACCTCGAGCTGTTGATCGCCGAATGGCCTGCCCTGCTCGGCGCGGTCGCGGTCGTGGTCATCCTGAAAGCCGCTTTCACGGCATGGCTCCTGTGGTTCGGCGGCGCGGGCACCGCGGTCGCGGCCGAAACGGGCATCCTGATGTCGAGCCCGTCGGAAATGACGCTCGTCGTGCTGGGATCGGCACTTGCCGCCGGCTTGATCGATGCCCCGACCGCGACCTTCTGGTCGGGGGTGACGGCGATCGGCCTGACGATCACGCCCTTGCTCGCCGAGGTCGGCCACCGGATGGCGCGCCGGATCGGCTGGTCGCAGGAAGACGAACCGGCCGTCGTCGACCAGCAGACTACGGTCGTGATCGGCTATGGCCGTGTCGGCGAAATGGTCGCCTCGATGCTGGACGTGCATAACAAGCCCTGGACCGCGATCGAGGCGAACGTCGATGTCGTCGCGTCGGCCCGCCGCGCAGGTAAACCCGTGCGATACGGCGATGCGGGACGATCCGGCGCGATCGAGGCGCTGCACCTTGGCGATGCGGCCGCTGTCGTGCTGACGATGAACGATCCCGTCCAGAATATCCGCCTTGCCCGCCGACTACGTGCCGAAGCGCCCGATCTCACCATCATCGCCCGTGCCCGCGATCCGGAACACGCCGCCGAACTCTATCGCGCGGGCGTGACCGATGCGGTGCCGGAGACGCTGGAATCCTCACTGCAATTGTCAGAGGCCGTTCTGGTCGACCTCGGTGTCGCGATGGGTCCGGTGATCGCGAGCATCCACGAAAAGCGCGACGAACTGCGCGGCGCGATCAAGGATATGGGCGGGTTGAGCGCCCCGCCGCGGTTGAAGGCGCTTTAGGCGGCGTTTTCGATCGCCGCGCGCACCGCCGCGAGCGCATCCGCTCCTGCCGCACCATCGGGTCCGCCGCCCTGCGCCATATCGGGTCGCCCGCCGCCGCCCTGGCCGCCGAGTGCCGTGACAGCAGCCTTGACTAGATCGACCGCACTGACGCGGTCTTTCAGGTCATCGGTTACGCCGACAGCGACCGAGGCCTTGCCATCGGTTGCGGCGACAAGAGCGATGACCGCCGAGCCGAGCCGCCCTTTCTGGTCATCGATCAGACTACGCAATTCTTTGGGATCAAGTCCTGAAATGACTTGCCCCCAAAAAGGCAGACCCGACACGGTTTCAACGGTTGTCGACGGACCGGCCGTCAATGCGCCGTCGACACCACCCCCGCCGCCCAATGCAAGCGCCTTCTTGGCATCGGCCAGTTCGCGTTCCAGCTTCTTCTGCGCCTCGACCAGCGCTGCGACACGCGCAGGCACATCATCGGGCGTTGCCTTCAGCAGCGCTGCGGTTTCCTTCAGCCGGTCTTCACGCGCTGTCAGCCACGCGCGCGCCGCCTCTCCAGTCAGCGCCTCGATGCGCCGCACGCCCGATGACACCGCGCTTTCCGACACGATCTTGAACAGCGCGATATCGCCGAGCGCCGTCACATGGGTGCCGCCGCAAAGCTCGACCGAATAGGACTGGCCTTCGCCGCGGCCCATCGACAGCACGCGAACCTCGTCGCCGTATTTCTCGCCGAACAGTGCAAGTGCGCCCGCGGCGACCGCATCGTCGGGCGTCATCAGGCGCGTCGTGACCGCATCGTTCTCGCGAATACGCGCGTTCACCTCTTCCTCGATCGCAGCGATGTCCGCAGGCGTCAGCGCGGCATTGTGCGCGAAGTCGAACCGCAGGCGATCGGGCGCGACCAGGCTGCCCTTTTGCGTGACATGCCCGCCCAGCCGGTTGCGGAGCGCGGCGTGCATCAGGTGCGTCGCCGAATGGTTGGCGCGCAGCCGCGTACGCCGGTCGACATCGATCGACAGGGTAACGGTGTCGCCGACCGACAGCGTTCCCGCCTCGACCACAGATTGATGTGCATGAAGCCGTCCCAGCGGCTTCGACGTATCCTCGACGCGGACCTTCAGGCCGTTGCCGCCGGTGATGACACCCGCGTCGCCCATCTGGCCGCCGCTTTCGCCGTAAAAGGGCGTCTGGTTGGTGAGGACCGTCACGCTGTCGCCCGCGTTCGCGGACGTCACGCGCGCACCGTCCTTGATCAGCGCCACGACCTGCGCGTCGCTGGTGTCGCCCGAATAGCCGGTGAATTCGGTGCCGCCGAGTTCATCGGCGATGTCGAACCAGATGTCGGCCGACGCCGCATCGCCGGAGCCCTTCCAAGCAGCCCGCGCCGCCGCCTTCTGCCGCGCCATCGCCGCGTCGAACCCTTCGCGGTCGACGCCGATGCTGCGTGCACGCAGCGCGTCCTCGGTCAGGTCGTAAGGGAAGCCGTAAGTGTCGTAGAGCTTGAACGCGGTCTCACCGGGCAACGTGTCGCCCTCGCCCAGGCTCGCCGTCGCTTCGTCGAGCAGGCCGAGGCCGTTACGCAGCGTTTGGCGGAAACGGGTTTCCTCCTGCAGCAACGTCGCCTCGACCAGCGGCTGTGCGCGGACGAGTTCGGGGAAAGCCGCACCCATTTCGGCGACGAGGCTCGGCACCAGCCGGTGCATCAGCGGATCCTTCGCGCCCAGCAAATGCGCGTGGCGCATCGCACGGCGCATGATGCGGCGCAGGACATAGCCACGCCCCTCATTCGCGGGCAGCACGCCATCGGCGACGAGGAAGCTGGAGGCGCGCAGGTGATCGGCGATGACGCGGTGCGATGCCTGTTTGTCGCCAGTCGTCACGGTGCCGGTCAGCGCGCCGCTTTCGGCAATCAGCGCCTTGAACGTGTCGGTGTCGTAATTGTCATGAACGCCCTGCATGACAGCGGCGACGCGCTCCAGGCCCATGCCGGTATCGATCGACGGACGCGGCAGTTCGCCGACCTGGACGTCGTTTTCCTGCAGGAACTGCATGAAGACCAGGTTCCAGATCTCGACGAAACGATCGCCGTCCTCTTGCGGCGACCCCGGAGGACCGCCCCAGATATGGTCGCCATGGTCGTAGAAGATTTCGGAACACGGTCCGCACGGTCCGTCCGCGCCCATCGCCCAGAAATTGTCCTTGGTCGCGATGCGGATGATGCGCTCTTCGGGCAGGCCCGCGATCTTCTTCCACAAATCGAACGCGACGTCGTCGGTGTGATAGACGGTTGCCGTGAGTTTTTCGGCCGGAAGGCCCCATTCCCTGGTCAGCAGGGTCCAGGCATGGGTGATCGCCTGTTCCTTGAAATAATCGCCGAACGAAAAATTCCCGAGCATTTCGAAGAACGTATGATGCCGTGCAGTATAGCCGACATTGTCCAGGTCGTTGTGCTTGCCGCCCGCGCGCACGCACTTCTGGCTCGACACCGCGGTCGAATAAGGTCGCGTCTCAAGGCCCGTGAACACGTTCTTGAACGGCACCATGCCCGCGTTGACGAACATCAGCGTCGGGTCGTTGTGCGGCACCAGCGGCGCAGACGCGACGCGTTCGTGGCCATGGCCCGCGAAATAATCGAGGAAGGATCGGCGGATGTCGTTGGTCGAGGTCATATCGCGGGTGACTTAGGGGCGTCGCGCGTTTCGCTCAAGTCGAAGTGGACCAGACCAAACCCCCGGGCAGTTTATCGGCGCTAAAGTCGATTTGAACGACCCGCCGGCGTCGGCCCGGCGCGGCTCTGGAAGACGCATGAAGAATGAGCGCTGGATAAAGCCAGACGTCGCCGGCTTCCGCCAGGCATTCCAGCAATTGCCCTTCGTCAACCGTTTGCTGAATGTCCTTTTCGGGAACCAACCCCAGTCGGTGCGAGCCAAGAGCAATGATCAATGGACTGTTTGCATGATCGACCGGATCGATGTGCAGGCGCACAGTGACCATGTTTTCGAGCAGCGATATCGGCGGCGCTACGTGCGGACGCCCCTGCTTGACGGTCCAGGGGCCGAATCCGGCAACGTCTATGCGATCCTGCACCTCGATTGTGCGGTCCTGATGCCAGCCCAATGCCCAGTTACCGCCGTCGCGCTTGTCAAAAAGCAAAACGCGAACGGGTCTCGCAGACGCTCCGATATGCTTCGCGGCCGCTTTCTGTACCCGATCGACACTTGCAAGGCGTGACAGTGCGGCAGGCGCCAATCGATGACCTGGACGATTGTCTGGTAAATATTCAAATAGTTCAGAGAGTTCTGTTATCTCGCTGTCGCTGAGAAAGTTGCGATGACG
>DDFE01000214.1 GCA_002336985.1 Sphingomonadales bacterium UBA1936 | reverse complement strand
GTATCGTCGAAATCCAGATCGGTCTGGACGGCATCGCGTTTGCGGAATCGTCGAAGGGCCTGAAACTCGAACTGACCGTCGAGGACATCTACAAGGCGCTGGCCGAAAAGCCCGGCGGCCAACCGCAGACGGCCAAGACGTGGAAGGACGTCAATCCTGCGCTGCCGGCCGAACCGATCAAGGTCTATGGCCCGCCGTCGACCTCGGGCACGCGCGACGCGCTGGCCGAACTCATCATGCTGCGCGGATGCGATGCCAATCCCGCCATGCGCGACCTGGCGACGGCGAATGCCGACGAACACAAGAAGGTCTGCACGACCATTCGCGAGGACGGCGCCTATGTCGACGCTGGCGAAAACGACAATCTGATCGTGCAAAAGCTTGCCGGCGACCCGAAGGCCGTCGGTATCTTCGGCTTCTCGTTCGTCGAAGAAAATGCCGACAAGCTGATGGCGAATACTGTCAATGGCATTTCGCCGACCTATGCGACGATCTCCGACTTCTCCTACCCCGGTGCGCGGCCGCTCTACATCTATGTGAAGAAGCAGCATGTGAACGCGATCGCGGGCCTGAAGGAATTCGTGGCGGAATTCGCCAGCGCCTGGGGTCCGAACGGCTATCTGAAGCGCCGCGGCATGGTGATCTCACCTGCGGGTGTACAGGCGCAATCGGCCAAGATCGCGGCGGACATGACGGTGCTCGACGCCACCACGCTGAAATGAGCGATGACACGCGACACTTAGTCGACAAGAACTGAACCGTGTCCTCATCGATTCTCTTCCTGCTGGCGATCGGACTGGCCCTGTTGGGGTGGCTGGCGGGACGTATGCGTGCCGCTGCTTTTGCCGCTGGTGCGACCCGCGCCGACCGGCCACATTCGCTCGCTGGTTACCACGCCGCATATGTGGCGTTGTGGGTGGTTATTCCGGCGATGATCTTCGCGACGGTCTGGGCGGGCGTGATGCCGCGCCTGGTCACGGCGGAAGTACTAGCGTCGCCCGCTGCGACATCGCTTTCCAGCGACCCGCTCGAACGCAGCGCCATACTGTCGGAAGCGCGCGCGCTTGCCTCCGGCGAGATCAAGATCGCGTTCAATCCGGCTGCGGAAGCGCTTGCGCCGGCCGTCGGCTCGGCGCGCTGGCACTTCGGGCTGATCGGCCTCGCGCTGACGGGCATAATGGGGCTGGCAGGTGGCGCCTATGCGTTGCGCCGGTCGCGCCCCTCGTTCCGCGCACGAACCGCGGTCGAACGCATCGTCAAGCTGGTGCTGCTGTCGGCGTCGCTCATCGCGATCCTGACGACGATCGGCATCGTCGCCTCTCTGCTCTACGAATCGATCCGCTTCTTCGGCATGGTCGCGCCGACCGACTTCCTGTTCGGCCTGCGCTGGAGCCCGCAGGCGGCAGGTGGCGGCGACATGACGGCGCTCGGCGCGGTCCCGCTATTCTGGGGTACGATCTTCATCGGTGCGATCATCGCGATGGTGGTCGCAATTCCGCTCGGCCTGATGAGCGCGATCTACCTGACGCAATATGCCGACGCGCGGGTCCGCACATGGATGAAGCCGCTGCTTGAGATTCTCGCGGGCGTGCCTACGGTCGTCTACGGTTATTTCGCGGCACTGACGGTGGCCCCGCTGATCCGCAAATTCGGCGATACGCTGGGCATTCCGGGCACGAGTTCGGAAAGCGCGCTGGCGGCGGGCCTCGTCATGGGCATCATGATCATCCCGTTCGTCTCTTCCATGGCCGACGACGCGCTTGCCGCCGTGCCGCAGTCGATGCGCGACGGCAGCCTTGCGATGGGTGCGACCAAGTCGGAAACGATTCGGCGCGTGCTGGTGCCCGCCGCCCTTCCCGGCATCGTCGGCGGCGTGCTGCTCGCCGTCAGCCGCGCGATCGGCGAGACAATGATCGTCGTCATGGCAGCCGGGCTTGCCGCCAACATGACGGCCAATCCGTTCGCGAGCGTCACCACGGTCACCGTCCAGATCGTGCAGTTGCTAACCGGCGACCAGGAATTCGAAAGCGCAAAGACGCTGGCGGCCTTTGCACTGGGCTTGGTTCTGTTCGTCGTGACGCTTGTCCTCAACATCGTCGCGCTCGCGGTCGTCAAACGGTATCGGGAAGCTTATGACTGATCCCACGCCAAAGACGCCTGCCCGCGTGCCGACGAACTGGCGCGACCCGGCGATGACCCGGCGGCTGAAACGTCGCTATGGCGCGGAATCGCGGTTTCGCTTGGTGGGGCTCAGCGCCGTCCTGCTCTCGGCCGGGTTCCTCGCTTACCTGATCATCACCATGGCCTGGAACGGCATCGGCGGCTTCAGCCGGACCGAGGTGTCCGTCCCCGTCGATTTCCCCGCGCTTGCGCTGCCGCTGACGCCCGCGAGCGTGAAGGCCGACCCGGATCATGTGCTGGCAGGCGTCGACCTCGAGCAAGCAACGGCCAGGGCGGCGGAAACGGCGTTCGGAAAATCGGGGCCGCTGGCAATTTCGGAGAATGGCTGGCTGACGGTGCGCAACGCGATCAAGGCCGATCCATCGATCCTGACGCGCAAGGAAACACTGTCGATCCCGGCGGCCGCGGGCGTTGCCCTCGCGCAAAAAGGCGAAGGCGATCCCAAGTCACGCGCTATCTATGCCGAACTCGACAGGCAGGGTGTGCTGACACACAGCTTCAACCCGTCGTTCCTGACCGGCAGCGATGCGACCGACCCGACGCAGGCGGGCATCTGGGGCGCGTTCAAGGGTTCGCTGCTGACGATGCTGGTGACGCTGATGCTCGCCTTCCCCGTCGGTGTTCTGTCCGCGATCTATCTCGAGGAATACGCCCCGCGGAACCGCTGGACCGACCTGATCGAGGTGTCGATCAACAACCTTGCGGCCGTGCCGTCGATCATTTTCGGTCTCCTTGGCCTGGCGGTCTTCCTCAATACGTTCAATATGCCGCGTTCGGCGCCGCTGGTCGGCGGCCTGACCCTCGCACTGATGACGATGCCCGTCATCGTCATCGCGGGCCGCAATGCGATCAAGGCGGTGCCGCCGTCGATCCGCGATGCGGCGCTCGGCGTCGGCGCGTCCCCGATCCAGGTCGTGTTCCACCATGTGCTGCCGCTCGCACTGCCCGGCATCTTGACCGGTACGATCATCGGCATGGCGCGTGCGCTGGGCGAAACGGCGCCGCTGCTGATGATCGGCATGCGCGCTTTCGTCGCGACGCCGCCCGAAGGCATCACCGATCCGTCGAGCGTCCTTCCGGTCCAGATTTTCCTCTGGTCGGATGAAATCTCGCGCGGCTTCATCGAGAAAACCTCTGCCGCGATCATCGTCCTGCTGGTGTTCCTGCTCGCGATGAACGGCCTCGCCATCTACCTCCGCAACAAATTCGAGACACGCTGGTAATGACCATTCCGAACGCCTCGACTCACAAGATGTCGGCACGCGACGTGTCCGTCTGGTATGGCGCCAAAAAGGCCATCGACGCCGTATCGATCGACGTCGACCAGGAAAACGTGACCGCCTTCATCGGCCCGTCTGGCTGCGGCAAGTCGACGTTCCTGCGCACGCTCAACCGTATGAACGACACCGTAGCTTCGGCACGGGTCGAGGGCGACATCACCCTCGATGGCGAGAACATCTATGCGCCGTCGATGGACGTCGTGCAGCTCCGCGCCCGCGTCGGCATGGTGTTCCAGAAGCCCAACCCTTTCCCCAAGTCGATCTACGAGAACGTGGCCTATGGCCCACGCATCCACGGCCTTGCGACCAGCAAGGCTGACATGGACGGCATCGTCGAGGAATCGCTCGCCCGCGCCGGCCTGTGGGACGAGGTCAAGGACCGGCTGGACGCCAGCGGCACGGCATTGTCGGGCGGCCAGCAGCAGCGGCTGTGCATCGCCCGCGCCATCGCCGTCGATCCCGAAGTCATCCTGATGGACGAACCCTGTTCGGCGCTCGACCCGATCGCAACGGCCAAGATCGAGGAACTGATCCACGCACTGCGCGGCCGCTATGCGATCGTCATCGTCACGCATAACATGCAACAGGCGGCGCGTGTCTCGCAGCGGACGGCATTCTTCCACCTCGGCAATCTCGTGGAATATGGCGTGACATCGGAGATCTTCACCAATCCGAAGGCCGATCGGACCAGAGACTACATCACCGGAAGGTATGGATAATGACGATCGGCACCGAACATACGGTCAAGGCGTTCGACGATGAGATCGGCATGCTGCGCGGGCATATCGCCGAAATGGGTGGTCGCGCAGAAGCTGCCATCAACGGCGCCATGGAAGCCCTGATCAAGCGCGACCTGACCCTCGCGGCAAAGGTCATCGCCGACGACAAGGCCATCGACAAGCTGGAGGCCGATGTCGAAAAACTCGCCGTCCAGATCATAGCCCTGCGCGCGCCGATGGCGAACGACCTGCGCGACGTCGTCGCCGCGCTGAAAATCGCAGGTATCCTCGAACGGATCGGCGATTACGGCAAGAACATCGCCAAGCGTGTCGGTTCGCTGGAGGGGCGCCGCAAGATCGAACCGCTGTCGCTGCTGCCCAGCATGGCGCAGGTCGCGACCGAGATGGTCGCCGACGTACTCAACGCCTTCGCCGCGCGCGATGCCGAGGCAGCCGTCCGCGTGAACGAGCGCGACAGGGTGGTCGACGATTTCTACAATTCGATCTTCCGGACGCTCGTCACCTACATGGTCGAATACCCGCCGACGATCAGCGACGCCGCACACCTGCTGTTCGTCGCCAAGAACCTCGAGAGGGTCGGCGACCACGCCACCAATGTCGCCGAGATGGTCTATTTCGCGGCCACCGGCGAACACATGCCCGAACGCGACCGCGGCGACACCGTCGACGCGCAAAATGAGGGATAAGCATATGGCACGCGCAAAGATGCTGCTGGTCGAGGACGACGGGGCACTGGCCGAACTCCTCGTCTACCACTTCCGTCGCGAGGATTTCGAAGTCCG
>DDFE01000011.1 GCA_002336985.1 Sphingomonadales bacterium UBA1936 | reverse complement strand
GTCAGACGACAACGCAGCGACCTGGACGAAAATCGGCGATTTCCCGAACGGAAACTTCGACAGCATCAAGAGTGTTGCTGGTGACATGAATGTCTATGGCCGTGTCTATATCGGCTTTAGCGGATCGGGTGCGGCGGTTGCGGATCTCAAACCAGCGGTAAGCTGATTTTCTTCAGCCTCTACCAGATCGAACTGGAGCCGGTTCGCTTCAGGGCTCGGTTCGCGTTGATCGCGGGCACCAGGTTGAGCAGCGAAGCGGCGAAGGAAAAGGGGGCCCGGCGCAGGAAAACGGGCCATGCCGCTTCGCGGATATTATCGAACCGCCACGTCAAAAGCCGTGTCGGTAAGACCCAGAATTTTCCGGTCGTGTGACCGCTGACGACTTGCTGCACCCAATCGGCTGCCTCTGTATTCCGGGCGCGTACCTGCGGACCCACCGGTTCGCAGCTATGTTGTGCCATGAAATGTTCGAACAGCCATGTGTTAACGGCCGTCCCGACCAGCATCCGGCGCTCGTGCTTGAAATAGCCGCCGAGTGAAATCGCTTCGAAAAAATGCGTGACACGCGGCCCGCGTCGCACCCTCATCGGAACCGCAGCTTCGCTGAAGCCATTCGTCTGAACCATCGCGTTCAGGAATCCATCTTCACCTGGCGTCGGGACCGGAAGCCAGATGTCACGCAGTGCACTGGCCCGGGCGACATAGAGCTGTCCGCAAATGGCATGTTCGTAAGTGCCGTGCCGCGAAACGGCGAGCGAGAAGCGATCGATCAGGCTTTTCCGCGGCTTGTTCGCGATGTCTTTTTGAGGCCAGCCCGCGCAGACCAATGCGCCGGCGTTCCGTTCGAGCACCGCGATCATGTCGCTGATCGCGTCGTCATACGCGAAGACGATATCGGCATCGACGAACACGAGAAATTCCGTGTCCGGTTCCGCCAGTTCGTGCACCATGAGGTTCCAGGCGCGGCTCTTCCCTGGCAGGGGTGTCTCGACGACATCGAGACGGGCGCCGCTGGCGCCCAGATGCGCGTCGAGGGCATCACGCGAGACCTGGGCCGTGTTGTCCGTGCAAGCATTGGGCACNNGCGACAGTGATATTCATGCCGTTTGAACCTGCTGTACTCCAGCTTGGGGAGCCCGCCTCTTCGATGTGGCCGATCGCCGGACGCTGTACGCGACGCCCGCGATCAGGCCCATGTTGATCGCGAGCAGCCATTGAATGGTGTATGTCACGATGACCCATTCGAAGAACGAATGGGCCGAGACGGCGATGATCGCGACGCCAAGTCCGACCAGCAAATCTCCGCGCGGATCATTCTTGTAACGCCAGGCCGTCCTGAGCGCGACGACGAGCGGCGCCAGCAATATTGCGATGAATGCTGCTAGGCCGACGAAGCCCATTTCCGCGCTAACCAACAGATATGCATTGTGTACGTGTGCAGAGCGGCTTCCTGTCACGCCAGCCACCCCCGCGCGGGCCCAATAGCCGTCGACATTCGCGATATTGACGAACTGGTTTGCACCGACGCCCATGGGATGGTCGTGCCACATCGCCCATGCCGCCTGTTCGAATGCGGCNNGTACCGCGGGAAGCGCCCGCGATTGCGACGATTACTGCGGCGGCAACGGCGACAAAGCCCAGCTTGTAGCGCTTGTCGGCCAGCAACATCGCAAATGCGGGAAGCGCTACGAAGTGGGTGGCCATGCCCCCGATATTCTGGTGGCTGAACAAACCGGCCGCCTGAAGCGTGCCGCCCAGACGCTGCTGGATCGCAAACGCTGCGTTGATGGCGAGCGCCACCGTCATGCCTGCGATGATAGCTTTCGGCCCGCGCTCGTCCGTAGCGATCGATGCGACGGCAGCGAAAAGCAGCAGCATCCGCAGCGCCTGCCAGGCGGCAAACATCGCTGCCATCGGTACGGGCGCAAAAGCGGCCGACAGAACAGCAGCGAAGATATAGGCTATCCAGACCCATTTCAGGGGTAATCCGCCCGGGATGCGTCGCCGGCTAAGCAGGACCGCGCAGGCGATGGAATCCACTGCAGAAATCTCGAGCCCCTTCACATAACCCGGCCAATACGCCCAGGAGACGGGAGCGATGACGATATGCAGCCCTTCCGACAGGATCGGGAGGAAACCGAGCATCGCCCAGACCCACGGGGCATTGCGGTTGTTGGTCGCAAGCCAGGACTGAAGTACCGGAATCAGCGCAAGGAAGAGCGCCAGGGCAATCCACTTCACGGAAGAATACCTTCGATAACCGATGCCGGCTGGCGGCTGGTGCCCAGGCGCTTCGCCAACTTCTTTCCGACAGCGATCATTCGCGCCTCGAAGTGGAAAGTGGAAATATGTGCAAGTGCGAAGGTGATCGCGATGAGAAGGGGACGCTTCGCATATTTGACCAGTGTCTCACCACTACCGAGCCAGGTGGCCGAAAGCATGCCGTGGAAAACATAAAGCGCATATGATGTTGCCGCGACATAAACGGCGGGCCGCGATGTGAACAGCGCCCTGAAAAACCCCGGGGCCGCAAAAATCGAAATACCGACCGCGGCAGCGGCGACATAGGGACGGGCATACATGAAGACGCCGCTTGCCGGGTGGCCGGAAAGGATGATCAGCGGGAGCAGGACCAGTACGGTCGCGCTGGGTAACCTGTCAGCCAACCTCTGCAGCCAGCCATAGTGATACAGAAGGGCGATTGTCGCGCCTGCCAGGATTTCATCCACCCGCTGCCAGGTGATGATGCTGATCGGGGCATCCTGCATCACGCGCAATACGGTGACCCCAATCATGACGACCGGCAGAAGGAAAAGCGCCCGGCGCCCCGCCGCGAGCACGATCAGTGCAGCAAAGAGGTAGAACTGGACCTCGACACACAGGCTCCACAAATGTTCGCCACCATGCATCAACTGCGCGGGTGGAAGGTTCGAGTAGAACGCCAGATTTGCGAGCAGCGTGCCCACGTCCGCCCGGGTCGCAACCGCAAGGGCGATCATCGCGATCCAGGCCAGGGGAACGATCCTGAACAGCCGCCGGATCAGGAATTGTGGAACCCGGGGGTCCGCGATCAGCAAGCGGGTGATCAGGAATCCCGACAGCGTGAAGAAGATGGCCATGCCTGATGCCGCCACGGCGCCGTTGAGCTCCCAGGATTTGGGTCCCAGCGGCAGCAGGTGACCGGCGAGTACGGCCAATATGCTGAGTGCGCGCCAGCCATCCAGAATCGAAATGCGCTCGTCGTTCACCTTCACCCCGCGCGGATCGCCGTGCGTCTCGGCTGGACTTGGAGATGTGGTCGAAGTCAAGCGCGCTCGCCCTTCGTCTGAGGACAGTCCCGCGCGGAGACGGCTGATCCGAAGCGCTCGACGAGCGGCAAAACGGCTTTTTCGATGTCGAACTCACGCGCGATTTTCTCGCGCGCCGCCACGGCCATCCTCGCTGTCGTCTCGGTTTCGGTGAGCGCCTGCGTCAGGACTTGCGCGAGCTCGTCCCAGTTCGCGGGCGTGAACANNGCCATGGCTTCCATCAGGACGACCGGCAGGCCCTCCATGAAACTGGGCAGGACCAGCAGGTCTGCCTGCGCCACAGCGGCCAGCGTGGCGCTCTCATCGAGACGACCCGCGAATACGACTGCGCTTTCAGGCAGCAGGGTCGCCGCCCTTGCCTTTAGCTTTGCACCTTCGGGGCCGTCACCGACCAGGGTCAGCTTCGCATCGATGCCTTGTGATCGCACGGCTGCAAGCGCCGACAGCAGGCCATAATGGCCTTTCTCGCTCGACAGGCGGCCTACACAAACGATGCTCCGCTGTTGCGCTTTCGGAGTCTGTGCGATCGACGTCAGAGCATTGAGATCGAGGGCGCAGCGAACGGTCTCGAACTTCGGCCACTGGTCCGGTTCGACAAGCCGCATTGCCTGTGCCCGGCCGAACCACGACACACAGGCGACGAACTGCGCTGCGCGGACCTTGTCAGCAAGCATCAGCCCGGCTGGATAGTCGGTCTCCGAAATGCCGTGGAGTGTCAGGCTCCAGGGCAGGCGGAGGTAGTGCGCTGCAAGGTACCCCACCGTGGCGCCGGCGTTGGCGAAATGATTGTGCAGATGCGTGATGCCGCGACTGCGCAGTTCGCGGGCGAGCACGACGCTCTCGACGAAATGGAACACGCTCCAGAGAAGCGCGCGCGATCCGGGCGCCCTGTGCTTCAGCGCCGCCAGGAACGTCGACAGGTAGCGCGCGGGTCGAGTAACAAAAGCGGAAAAATGTGCGCCGATCATACCCAGCGGTGACAGGGGCAAAATGTAGAAGGTTGTGTCATGCGCCACGGCGTCAGCGGGCGAAACAATCTCTGCGGCAGAAGGGCGACGAACGCTGAATGTATCGATGTCGACACCGTGACGGCGCATGGCCTCGACCTCGCGCCGGATGAACGTGTGCGAGGTTGCCGGATACTGGCTGACGAGATAGGCGATACGACCGCTCATTTATAAACGATCGCTTCCTTGGCCCCGCCGCGCAATGCATTGATATCATAGCGAAGGCGGCCGCGCAGTTCCGAAAACATGGCGAGCACCATCAACGCGCCATAGGACCAGCGATCCTGTCCGCCCGTGCGCAGTGCGATACGCGCCGCCTGTGCGGGATAGACTGCAAAAAGGCCGAGCGCCCAGGGCGAGAGCGCGATGGCGGCGACCAGGATGGCGGCAGGGATGATCCCGGCACCAATCAGGGCGCGACGAAGCTGTTGACGGTACATCGGGACCGTACGGTCGGCAGTCGCGGCGTGCCCCTGCGCATAGCCGAAGCCGGTCCGCACGCCCCGAAGCCACCATTGCCGGAACCGTAGCATCGCCGCGTCGTGCAGCGTCATTTCTGCGGCAATGCGCCAGATTTTCCATCCTGTTGCGCGCAGACGGTTGCACAGTTCGGGTTCTTCGCCCGCAATCAGGGCATCGGTAAATCCGCCGACCTCGACGAACGCCCCGACCCGCACCAGCGAATCGCCGCCGCATTGATCGGCTTCTCCGATCGGCTGGTCCCATTCGCGGTCGCAAATCCGGTTGTAGACGGATCGTTCGGGGAAGCGTTCCCGGCGTCGGCCGCAGACGATCGCAACATCCGGGTGTTCGGTGAGGAACGCGGATGCCTTCCCGACCCAGCCACTGTCGAGTTCGCAGTCGCCATCGATAAATTGCACGAGTTCGACATCGGGCAGGACTGCCTGAAGTGCGGCAAATCCCTCGTTTCGTGCACGTCCGGCAGTGAAGGGGCGGGTCGTATCGAGGCGGACGACATGCACGCCGCGCGCCTCGGCCATTTCGATACTTCCGTCGGTGGACCCTGAATCGACATAGACGACCCGATCGGCCGGTGGCGGGAGGGAATCGAAACAACGGA
>DDFE01000121.1:2915-8858 GCA_002336985.1 Sphingomonadales bacterium UBA1936 | reverse complement strand
GGATAGGCAAACTCGATGCCCTCTTTCGCGAACAGGCGGAGAATTGCGATATTGACCGCATGCCGCGTTGCGAAGACGACATTATAGTCCTCCGAATGCACGTCATATTGTAGTTCGAAATCCAGGCTCGACGCACCGAATCCGGTCATGCCGCAACGGATGAGCTTTGCGGGAGAGCACTGGCCGACGACTTCCGCGATCATCTCCGGAATGTGTTTCAGAGTGTCGGGCGGTACCTGGTAGATGACGCCGAACGTCGAGACGATCCGCCGGTAACGCAGTCGTGCGAGATTATGGATTTCCTTATCCAGCAGTTGCTTGTTGGCGATGATGATCTGCTCGCCGGTCAGGGCGCGGATGCGGGTGGACTTCAGGCCGATGTCTTCGACCGTCCCAGAAGTATTGTCGTACTTGATCGAATCGCCTTTGCCGAACGGACGATCGAACAGGATCGCCAGTGCGGCGAACAGGTCGGCGAAGATGCCTTGCGCGGCAAGGCCGATGGCGATGCCGCCGACGCCAAGACCCGCGATAAGACCGGTCACGTTCACGCCCAGGTTCGACAGGATCAGGATCGCGGCGATCGCGAACAGCACAACCGTTACAAGCAGGCGGATGATGCCCATCGCGCTCGCCAATGCCGCATGTTCGTCGTGCCCGTGCGCGCGTAACTCGATGACGCCCAGGATGATTGCGCGAATGAAGACCGCTGCCTGCAGCGTCGTCGCGATGACGAACAGGAACTTGACCGTCGTCGCTAGATCCGTCGGGGCGTGCGCGTAATTCGCAACGACATGCGCCACGACCGCGATCATGAACCACAGGCGTGTGCGCGAAAGCGCTTTGCCGATCACCGTCTGCCAATGGCTCGTTTCGGTTTCCGCCGAAGCCAGACGTTTGCCGAACCATTTGAGGCCCAGCAGGATCAAGAAGATGATCGCGCCCATCACCGACGCAATGATGATCTGGGTCGAATGGTTGACCATCCAGTTCCAGTTATCGGTCATGATCTGGCTGATCCGGTCCGCGATCTGCGGATCGGTCGTTACGGTTGCATTATTCATCAGGCTGCTTTCGACAGGTCCTTGGGCCCTTCGTCAAGCAGTGCTATCAGCGCGCGCTCGACGGACGTCATCCAGCGAGTCTTCCGCGGCAGGGCAGGCGCTGCATCGCGATGACCGGCGAGGTCGAGTACGGCGGGGTGGACGTAGGATTTGCGCGCAATCGTGGGCGTATTGCCCAGCGCCTCGGCAACCGGCGCCAGCACATCGGCGATCTTGAGCGGCGCATCATCGCCTGCGCCGGTGATCGTTTCGAGCGCGATCACGCTCGCGCCCCAGGTGCGGAAATGCTTGGCCGAAAAATCGTCGCCCATTGCGGCCTTGATATAGCCGTTCACGTCCGCCGACCCGACTGCGCAAGCCGTGCCGTCATCGTCCAGATACTGGAACAGGTTCTGCCCCGGCAGGTCGTGGACGCGCCGCACGATCCGCATCAGGCCGCGGTCGCTGATCGTCAGCTTGCGCATGATGCCCGACTTGGCGCGGTACTGCAGGCTCAATGCGCTGCGCGTTACCTTGGCATGACGGTTGCGCAACGTCGTCGCGCCGAAGCTTTTGTTATCGCGCGCATAGGATTCATTCCCCACGCGGATATGGCCCTCGTCGAGCAGCCGGATCACGGCGGCGATGACGGTGTCGCGCGCAGTCGGCTTGCCGCTGATATCGCGCTCGACCTGGGCACGGAGCAACGGCAGGGCGCGACCGAAATCGGCGAGCCGGTCGTATTTCGCCGCATCCTGCTTCGCGCGAAAATCGACATGATAGCGATACTGGCGTCGGCCCCGCGCGTCATGACCGACTGCCTGAATATGGCCTTGCGGGCTGGGGCAGAACCAGGCGTCGACATAAGCCGGGGGCAGGGCGATCTTATTCAGCCGGTCGATCTCGTCGCGGTCGGTGATCCGCTTGCCCGTGGCGGTCCAATAGCCCCAGCCATTGCGAACTTTCTTTCGCGAAATGCCCGGCATGTCGGGGTCGACGTAAACGATCATGGCGCGCCAACCAGCGAGCCATGTCGCTGGTTCCGTGGATTGCCGAGCGAGGTTGTATTCTTGCCCAAGCCACGGCACCGCTATGCCGGTGCCCACAAAGACAGATCTGGAAACCGAGCTTCTGGGACCGGTTCTCGCCGATCGCGCCTGCGGCGATTGCACGGCATGCTGTACCGTCCTGACCGTCGATACGCCCGATTTCAAAAAGCCGCCGGGCACGCCGTGCACCCATCTGACGTCGCAGGGCTGCGGCATCCACGCGGTTCGCCCTGAGATCTGCCGGACGTGGTTCTGCGGCTGGCGACGAATGGCGGAAATGCCCGATTGGGCACGCCCCGACCGATCCGGCCTTCTTGTATCGCTCAATTTCGTAAGAGAGCCGCGCAATGTTTTCGAGGGCGTCTCGATCAATGTCCGGGCGATCAACGATGATCGCCCGATCGACAACGCGATGGCCTCGGCGATCCTCGACGTTTTATGCGATCGGCTGGTTCCCGTGTGGTTCAGCAATGGATCGAAGAAGATGCTGATGCATCCCGAGAACGATGTGGCGAGCCTGGTCGTTTCAGGAAAACCGGCGCCCCCGTATTTGCAGGCAGAGGTTGCCGCATGGCGTGAACGCTACGGTGTTTTCGGGGCAAGCCGTTAGGCCGACGCCCAGCCCCGGCCCACTGCCGCCTCTCCCTTGCGTTCGCGGACCGCATAGGTCGAGAGGCCGATCTGTGCGCCGATCAGCATGTAGACGAACGGCTGGAATGCGATGCCGACGAACAGCGCACCGACGAGGTAGATGACATGCGCCTGGAACAGCGCGCCCGCCAGCATGGACATCCATTCGCGGTCCGGGTCACGCTTCGTCCGCCAGCGTAGCCGCTCCATGCTGAACAGGCCGCCGATCTGGATCATCAGCCACAGGATCAGGCCGGGCCAGCCCTGTTCCCCCAGCATCTCGAAATAGGCGCTGTGGTAGGCGCGCGACTGGTCGTACTCGACGACCGTCGTGACGTCCGAGTTGGCCGCCGACCCGTCGACCTCGGTCTTCACGATCTTCAGCTTGTTGCTGCGATACGCCTCGAACCCGCCGCCCATGGGATGGTCCTTCGCGTAGTCCCAGGTCCATTTCCAGACCGCGACACGGGTGGAGGCCGAACTGTCGGCCTTGTAGCCCTTGATCGTGTCCATGCGCTGCGTGAAGCTCGACGGCAGGAATGGGATCGCGATGGTAAGGCCGGCGGCGACGATGGAGATGTAGAGCACTCGCCGCTTTGTGTGGCGCAGCATGAGGATGCCGAGCACGCCGATACAGATCAGGCCGGTGCGTGCCTGTGTGCCGACCGGGATAAGCAGGCAGGCGAAGATCAGGCCCGCCGCGAAAAGCTTCACTCGGATGTCCGACGGATAGATCGTCCCGAATTTCGTCAGCCACAGGATGATGGGCACAATTGCGACGGCGACGGCCGCAAGCGTGCTGCCCTCGTAAAGTCCGCTGTTGCTGGTCACCATCAGGTTGAGAATGCCGTACCCGCCGCCCGACGCCAGCGTCTTTATGCCGCCGACGATGATGATCGAGGCCGCCGATAGCACCATGAACAGCAGCAGGGATTCGATCCTGAGCCTCGTCCGCAATGTGAACGGCAGGAACGTCGCGAAGACCAGCGCCTTCCACACCCAGTCCCATTTATTGGGTGCGCTGTCGGGGAAGTCGGCGTGCATCGTCGTATAGCCGCAATAGAGCAGCAGCATGACCAGCAGGATCTGGCGTGGGGCGATGCCGATGCCCTTTTTGTCGTCGGCAACGGCCCATCCGAGGAAGGCGAGCGCGAAGGCGATCAGCGAGATCGGCGCGCTGTTGAGCAGCAGGTAAGTCAGCCGCTGCGGCGAGACGATGTCGATATAGGCATAGGCCAGCACGAACAGGAACGGGCGCTTGAACCCGAACCCGATCAGCGCGAGCAGGAAACCGACGAAAGCGAGATCGCGCACCTAACGCTTTCCCCATTTGCCCCAGCCGCGCGGCTGATCTTCGGAAGCGATTTCGCTATCGAGATCGGGCCGGCGGAGCAGGCGCCAGGCGGCATACAGCATCAGCGCATGCGTCAGACCCAGCGAAAAATTGTCGATCATCCTCGGCCCGCGCCCCTTTTCGATTGCACCCGATAGCGGAACGCGGTTGACGCCGAATTAAGTTTGCTGGGGCAAAGCGGCGGGCGATGCGTATTCTTCATGTTCTGGACCACAGCCTGCCGCTGCACAGCGGTTACACCTTTCGTACGCGCGCCATATTGAAGGCGCAGCAGACGATGGGGTGGCAGGTGATGGGCGTCACCGGGCGGCGCCACTACCAGGCCGGGCCGGATCCCGAGACGGTCGATGGCCTGACCTTCATGCGCACGGCAAAGGGGAGGGCACTTCCCAGCATCCTGTCCGAAATGGCCGAGGTGAATGCCTTTTCGCACTCGATCGCGGCGGCGGTGAAGAACTTCCAGCCCGACATCGTGCATGCACATTCCCCGGTGCTGGGCGCGCTTGCGGCGCTCAACAATGTGAAGGGCCGCATCCCACTGGTCTACGAAATCCGCGCCTTCTGGGAAGATGCGGCGGTCGGCAACGGGACGGGGACCGAGGGCAATTTGCGCTATAGGGTGACGAAGGCGCTGGAGACCTGGGCAGTTCAGCGCGCCGATGCGGTCGCGGTCATTTGTGAAGGACTGCGCGGCGACCTGATCGCGCGGGGCACGCCGGCGGACAAGATCGTCGTGTCGCCCAACGGTGTCGACCTGACCCTGTTCGGCACGCCGTCCGCACCCGATGCCGAGCTCGCCGCCGAACTGGGCCTGGCTGGTGCGGAGGTCGTCGGTTTCATCGGCAGCTTCTACGATTACGAGGGCATCGACGACCTGATCGCGGCGATGCCGATGCTGGCCAGCGAACGCCCCAAGGCCAAGCTGCTGCTGGTCGGCGGTGGCCCGATGGAGGCGGCGTTGCGCGCGAAGGCAGCGGCATCGCCTGTCGCGGACCGGATCGTCTTCGTCGGCCGCGTGCCGCACGAGCGGGTCGAGGATTATTACGCACTCACCGATATCCTCGCCTATCCGCGCAAGAAGATGCGGCTGACCGATCTCGTCACCCCGCTGAAGCCGCTGGAAGCGATGGCGCAGCGGCGGCTGGTCGCGGCATCGGACGTCGGCGGTCATCGCGAACTTATCGAGGACGGTGTCACCGGCACGCTGTTTGCGCCCGGCGACCCCGCGGCCGTCGCGACGGCGCTGGGCAAGATGTTTGCCGACCGCGCGTCATGGGATGCCCGGCGCGACCGGGCGCGTGCCTTTGTCGAGGCCGAGCGTAACTGGTCGTCAAACATTGCCCGTTACGGACCGGTTTACCAAAGGCTCGTCGAGGGACGGGCGTAGCAGGATTCGGCCATGGCCCGCAAAGCATCGACCCTTCAGCGCTTGCCGCTCGCACCCGTCATCGGCGCCATGTTCGGCGCGGCGGCGGCGGTCCTCGTTGCGGCGACACCCGACTGGATGTTCGCGCAGGTTATGGGTGCCTCGGGCATGGGCGTGCGTCTGGTTGCCGTCGTTGCCGCATTCGCCCTTGTCGGCGGCGCGATCTGGGGCCTGGTCAAGGCGGTCGAGCGGCTGATGGCCTCGCCCGCCGTGACACGGACCAGCGAGGAACTCGACCTTGCGACCTTCAACGAAGCTTTGCCCCTCTCGAACGAAGTCCGTCGACCCATTTCCGCGGGCGAACTCGGCGCGCCGCTGATGTCTGACGAGGCACTTCGCACCGTTCCACCATTGGTGCAGGGGCCGGTCGAGGAACTGCTTCCCGAAGCGGAGCCAGTGCCGACGCCTGTTGCTGTGGTGGCAGAGGCCGAAGAAGCCGCG
>DDFE01000121.1:975-2903 GCA_002336985.1 Sphingomonadales bacterium UBA1936 | reverse complement strand
GGACCTGCTGCCACTCCGCCTGCGACGGGCAAGGCCTCGTCCTGGATCGTGCGTGAGGGTGACGCGGGTAACGATCCTTCGGCCACGCTGCGCCGCGCGTTCGCGGGCTAATCCAGCAGGGTCAGCACCTCGAGCGTGACGGTGACACCGTCCGCTCGGGATAAACGCTCGACTACGACCAGGTCGGCGACGAAGCCGCGTCTCAAGGGAAGATCCTCCTCATCGATCGTGTCGAGCGCGGCCGCCCGATCACCGACAATCGTGAAGCGCAACTCGTGACGCGCGCCGACAAAGGTTGCGCTCTGCCAGTCGACCCATTTGTGGGTTAAGGCGGACATCTCTCCGAAATGGCGGGTCAAGGCGGTTTTCAGCGACGCGGCCAGAGTATCGCTCGGCGAACGTCGGCTCACTGGCTGCGCTCTTCCATGAACGCGAGGACGCGCAGGCGGACGCGATCGCTCACGGTGCGCCCGCGGCGCAGGTCGTGAACGAAGCGCGGGTCGCGAACTGCTTCCCGCCCGAAACGGGTCGGTGGTGTGCGGGTCCGCCGCAGGTATTTTTCGATTTTCAGCAACAGCATCACGCATCTCCCCAGTAGTCCGATTCGATAGGTGATTTCCTATCTCATCGGCATTTTCCTACTTGTCTAGGGAAAATCCTATCGCTATGGAGTCATTATGGCGGACGCCCGTACCATGTTGGACCAACTGATCCGGGAACGGGGGGAAGACTATGCCTCGCTCTCGCGGCTGCTTGGACGCAACGCTGCTTATATCCAGCAGTTCATCCGGCGTGGTACGCCGCGAAAGCTCGACGAGGACGACCGGCGGACGCTGGCGCGGTACTTTCGCGTGGACGAGGCGTTGCTGGGCGGTCCTGCGAATGATGGCGCTACAACGTCGGTCACTGAAAGCCGCACCGGTTATCGGGGCCGTGTTGCTGCCGGACTTATGCGTATCCCGCGGTTGGCGGTGGGCGCGTCGGCGGGCGCGGGCGCGCTCGATCCCGATGAACGCGGTGCCGGGGCTTTTGGCTTCGACCCGGCCTATATCCGCACCCTGGGCAGCGATCCCGCCATGCTGTCGGCGATCAAGGTTGCGGGCGATTCGATGGATCCCACCCTCGGCGACGGCGACGACATACTCGTCGATCGTGCCGACGCCGCCGACCGCCTGCGCGACGGCATTTATGTCCTGCGGTTCGACGATGCGCTGAACGTGAAACGCATCGCGATGAACCCTGCTGGTGGCGTCACCGTCGCCAGCGACAATCCGGCCTATCCGACATGGGCCGATTGCGACTTGTCGCGCATGACCATCATCGGCCGTGTCGTATGGGTGGGACGCCGGGTGCGGTAAGCCTTATTGCTTCGCCAGCGCAGCAACCTTGCCGAGGTCGACTGCCGTCACTGCTGCCTTCAGCACGTCGATCGACGGCACGGTGCCGTCCGCCTCGACCATCACACGGTCGGCGACGATCGTGCTGTAAGTGCCTGATTTGGTCGCCGAATCATATTTCTCGGTGGTCATGCGGCCATCGACCTTGCCGATCTTTTCGTAGCTCGTGCCGTTCTGCTTCGACGATTCGATGTTGAGCGCGCCGCCCAGGGCGGCAAGGCCGCCCATCGCACCCATGTCGGTGACCGACAGCTTGATCGTGTTGTCGCCCGATCCGTAATGCGCCTCGGCGTTCGATCCGCCGATGCCGCCAGCGCTCGCCGTGCCGCCCTCGATCGAGGTGCGCTGCAGCCCCGCGATTGCGGCGGGCATCAGGCCCTGAAGCTCGGCGGGCGGAATGGCGGGACCGGCCTGACCGCTCTTGGCGCGCTCGGCGGCCGCCTCCATGCGCTTCGACGCTTCCTGGATCTTGCCGGCGTCGATACTGCCGACGCCGGGGACGGTCATCGTCCCCGACACGGTGCCACGGTC
>DDFE01000121.1:0-881 GCA_002336985.1 Sphingomonadales bacterium UBA1936 | reverse complement strand
CCGGCAACCCAGCCAGCGGTCGAACCATAGGCCGCGACCTTGAACGCCGCCGTCTGGTTTTTGACCGCACTGAATTGCGGCGCGAGGGCGTTGATGACCAGCCCGACAGCATAAACGACGATCAATGTCATCACGAAGCTGATGATCGCCGTCGACACTGCCGTCATGATTGGCGGGCGATAGGTGATGCCGAACGCGCCGATACCAAACACCGTCGACCCGATCAGGTTCGCCACCGGCCCGATTGCCGCGAGCGGAATGACGTGGCTCTTGTAGATGTCGGCAATCGTCGTCGGTTCGGCCTCGATGCGCGGCCATTCGGTTTTCGGCGACAACAGGATCGCCTTGACGCGTTCGACGAGTGAATTTCCGGTGGGTGCTGGTCCGATATCGCTCATAAATCTCCCCCTCTCCGGCCGTACGTAACGGCCGGTAGCGTTGATGCGCCGGTTCGATTCAGCGCAGTCGGGGCGACCCTATTTCTCGAACCCACGGGCTTTACCCCAGCTTCGCGCCGCTGTGTAGCCCAGATAACCTGTGCCGAAGAGCGCCCACATCGGTTCCGGAATGGCGGTGAGGTAATCAGTCATGCCGTGCGCGATGTTGGCCGCCATGCCCGGCTGGACCGCCGCGATCAGGCCCATCGGGATGGCCCACAGGATCATCGCGTACATGACGTAAAGGAAACTGGGCCGGGCACGGCTGGTCCATGGGTCGGTGCTGCCGGCCTCGGCAACGATCGCCGACAATTGCGTCTTCAGCACCTCCATGTCCTGCGTGCCCTGCAGCTTCAGGAGTTCGAGTTTTGCCGCGTCGCGGGCGCGGGGATCGGGAATGATCTTGTCGATCAGGCCGACGATGGGGGTGATCAGGGATTCGAG
>DDFE01000057.1 GCA_002336985.1 Sphingomonadales bacterium UBA1936 | reverse complement strand
AAAGGTTAGCCCAATGCGCCACGACAAGACCGTCCAAAGTTCACACTAGGGTCACACCTGAACGGGTTTCCCCTAAACATCGTGCCAGTCGAAACAGAGAGCATCCGCACCATGATGCGGAACGTAGCCAGAACGTCCGGAGTAGGAAAGCCCTTTCTGGGGCGTCAGGCGGCCTTCTTCAGCTTCGCCAGCTTGCGCAGGATCATGTCGCGTTTCAGCCGCGACAGGTGATCGATGAACAGGATGCCCTCCAGGTGGTCCATCTCATGCTGGAGACAGGTCGCGAGCATCCCCTCGATCGCTTCCTCATGCGTGTTGCCGTCGAGGTCCATCCAACGCGCACGGCAACTGGCCGGGCGATCGACCTCGGCGTACTGGTCCGGCACCGAGAGGCAGCCCTCGTTATACCGGTTCACGTCCGTCGAGGGATCGAGGATCTCCGGATTGATGAACACGCGCGGGTCGCGGATGTATTTGGGTTCCTCGCCTTCCTCGCCCGGCTCCTCCTGCTCCTGCAGGTCGATGACGAGCACACGCAACGGCTCACCGACCTGGATGGCGGCAAGGCCGATGCCCGGCGCATCGTACATGGTCTCGAACATGTCGGCGACCAGCGTGCGCAGGTCGTCGTCGATCGTCTCGACGGATTTCGAGATGACGCGCAGGCGCGGATCGGGCGCTTCAAGAATGGGGCGGATGGCCATGGAGTGCAGATAGGGCAGCGGGGCCGCCGGTTTCAACCCTCTGCCGCCGGTTTCAACCCTCTGCCGCGGGTTCCCACAGCTCGATCGCGTTGCCTTCCGGATCATGGATGCGCGCGAACCGGCCCGTTTCGGGCGAATCCCACTCGGGCTTGGTGATGATATCGATGTTCGCCGCCCGTAATTTTTCGATCAGCGCGTCCAGACCATCGACCCGCAGGTTGAGCATCCACTGCTTTTCGCCCGGGAAATAATCGGTGTCGGCCTTGAACGGCGAGAACACGGTCATGCCGGCGTCCTGCTGCCACAGGCCCCATTGGCCGTCGCCGACGCCGAGATGTTCGGCATACCAGGCGCCCAGCGCCTTTGGATCCTGGGCCCGGAAGAACAGGCCGCCGATGCCGGTTACGCCCATGATGGAGTCCTTTCGTTAGGCCAACTGCTTTGCCGACAGAATCTCTGCCACACGCTTCGCGTACGCTTCGAGCGTCGCGATGGTCACGGCCAGACTGACCGTTCTCGCCCGCGGATCGATTGCGCACAAAGTCCCGTAAAAACTGCCGTCGCCGAGGTAGATCGGGAACGAGGCATAGCTTTTGAAGCCGTACATGATCGGCGTCGGGTGGCGGCACCAGCTGTCGTTACCGGTGACGTCGTCGATGACGACCGCTTCGCCACTGTCGCGGATCTCGTCGCAGATTGTGGTCGAGACCTTCAGCTCGTGGCCGGGTTTCAGACCGAACTCGATTCTGTCCAGCACCTGCGCCGCGATCCAGCGATCTTCCGTCACGCGCGCGACCGCGGCAAAGCCCATACCAGTCAGTTCGCACACCTCGAACAGGATCGCGACGATCTCCGCATTGTCGCCCTGCGCCGCGACTTCGGCGGCAAATTCGTCGGCAAGTCCCTCGCTCATGCCGCCATCTTGGATGCGAAACGGCCGGTTTTCAATCGGTCAGGCGACGGGGCGGCGCGCACGCAGCGCCTGTGCCAGCGTGCCGTCGTCGAGATAGTCGAGTTCGCCGCCCACCGGCAGGCCATGGGCGAGCTGGGTCAGGCGCACGGGAAAGCCCTCCAGCCGGTCGGCGATGTAGTGCGCCGTCGTCTGTCCCTCCAGCGTGGCGTTCATCGCCAACACGACTTCATCGACGCCACCCTTCTCCACCCGGGCGACCAGCCGGTCGATGGTCAGGTCTTCGGGCCGTACGCCGTCGAGCGCAGACAGCCGTCCGCCCAGGACATGGAAACGGCCCGGGAACAGGCGAGAGCGTTCGAGCGCCCACAGGTCCGCCACTTCCTCGACCACCGCGATGCTTCGGTCGTCGCGGCGCGGATCGGCGCAGATGGCGCATGGGTCCGACGTGTCGATGTTGCCGCAGACGTGACACTCGGCCAGCCGCTCATCGACCGCCTCCAGCGCGCGGCGCAGCGGCACCAGCGCCCCTTCGCGCTTCTTCAGCAGGTGCAGGACGGCGCGGCGCGCCGAACGCGGGCCGAAGCCGGGGAGCCGGGCCAGCGCGGTCGCAAGCGCTTCGATTTCGGGAGAGGCCATGGACCTGAGATAGCGATGGATGGACACGTCGTCACCCTGTGCGCCGCGCGGGGTGACGAGCGCGCGCCAGACCGCTAATCGCGCCGCATGCGCATCGTTTTCATGGGAACCCCCGACTTCGCTCTGCCCAGCCTCGACGCGCTGGCGGCGTGCGGTCATGACGTCATCTGCGCCTATACCCAGCCGCCCCGCCGGGCCGGGCGTGGCAAGGCGCTGTCGCCGACACCCGTCCACCTGCGCGCCGAGGAACTGGGCATAGAGGTTCGCCACCCTGCCCGCCTTCGCGATGCGGAAGACCAGGCGGCATTCGCGGCGCTGAATGCCGATGTCGCGGTGGTCGCCGCCTATGGCCTGATCCTGCCACAGCCGATCCTGGATGCACCGCGTCTTGGCTGCATCAACGTCCATGGCTCGCTGTTACCGCGCTGGCGGGGGGCGGCGCCTGTGCAGCGAGCGATCCTTGCCGGGGACGCGGTGACGGGCGTCACGATCATGCAGATGGAGGCCGGGCTCGATACGGGTCCTATGCTGGCGAAGGTCGAAGTGCCGGTGGGTGACAAGACTGCGGGCAATCTGACGCGCGAACTGGCAAAATCCGGCGCGGCGTTACTGATCAAGGTGCTGAGCGATCTCGGCAGCTATCCACCGGAAACGCAGTCCGACGAGGGCGTCACCTATGCCCCCAAGATCGACAAGGCCGAGGCGCGGCTCGATTTCCTGATCTCCGCACCCCAAGTCGTCCGCCAGATTCGCGCCTTCGCGCCTGCCCCCGGCGCCTTTTTCGAACTGGACGGCGAACGGTTCCGTATCCTTGAGGCCGAGGCGCTGATCGGTAGCGGCGGCAAGCCCGGCACGACCGTGGACGACGCGCTCACCATCGCCTGCAATCCCGGCGCGATCCGCCCCATCACGGTCCAGCGCGCGGGCAAAGCCGCTATGCCGGTCGCCGACCTGTTGCGCGGCTTTGCGATCCCTGCTGGCACGGCACTCGCGTGATGCGCTTCAAGCTGACCATCGAATTCGATGGCCGCCCGTTCATGGGCTGGCAGCGGCAGCCGCATGGGCCGAGCGTGCAATCCGCGATCGAGGATGCCGCCGCGACGATGCTGGGCGAGACGGTTACCCTCCACGCAGCTGGCAGGACGGATGCCGGCGTCCACGGCCGCGCGATGGTCGCACATGTCGATATCGCGCGCGATGTGACGCCGTTTCGGTTGATGGAGGGTCTCAACGCCTGCCTCCGCCCCAACCCGGTCGCGATCCTCGATTGCGCAATCGTACCCGACGATTTTCATGCGCGATTTTCATGTGTTGCGCGGCATTATGAATATCTGATCGTAAATCGTCGCCCGCCACTGACGTTCGAAAACGGTCTTGCATGGCGCTTGCCCGCGTCGCTCGACGCCGACGCGATGCACGAGGCCGCGCAGCAACTCGTTGGGCGTCACGACTTCACCACCTTCCGCTCGATCCACTGCCAGGCGGACTCGCCGCTGCGCACGCTGGACCGGCTCGACGTGGTCCGCGAAGGCGATCGCATCAGCGTGAAGGCGAGCGCGCGGTCGTTCCTGCATCATCAGGTGCGATCCATGGTCGGCTGCCTGTCCCTGGTCGGCCGCGGCAAATGGTCCGTCGCCGACCTGAAAGCCGCTCTTGATGCGAGAGATCGCACAGCGCTCGGGCTCAACGCCCCGCCGGACGGCCTCTACTTCATCCGCGCGGATTACTAGAGCAGCGCCAGCGCTTTCTCGAACATCGCCAGTTGCCACAGCAGCCGCCCATGATCGCGGCGGCCGGCGATATGGTCTTCCGCGACGCATTCCAGCGTAGCGCGTTCGAACCACCCGGTGTCGGCAAGTCCCGCCAGCCGACGCGCTTCGCCCGACAGCGGCCCACGGAACCAGGCGGAAACCGGCGTGACGAACCCCATTTTGCGGCGATAGAGGATATCGTCGGGCAGCACGCTCTCCATCGTCTTCTTCATCAACCACTTACCCGTGGTTCCTCGCAACCGCATGGAAACTGGGAGGGTCGCCGCGAACTCGACCAGGCGGTAATCGAGCAGCGGTTCGCGTGCTTCCAGGCTTACCGCCATGCTGGTCCGGTCGACCTTGGTCAGGATGTCGCCCGGCAGCCAGATCTTGAGGTCGGCATATTGCGCGCGGTCGAGCGGATCGCGCACCGGCGCATTCGCCATCGCGGAAATATAGCGGTCCTCTGCGCGGTGCCCGGCGAGACCGCGCTTGAGACTGTCGCTGAACAGCGCCCCGCGTTCTTCGGGCGGCGTCACGCCGACGCTGCGCGCATAGGCCGCTGCACCGCCCATCGCGAGCGCAGCGAAGGTCGATTTCGCCCGGAACACCTGCGGCGCCCAATCCGCCTTGGGCCAGGCGCGTGCGAGGCCGCCGAACAGCGGTTCGCGCCACTTGGCCGGGACAAGCCCCCGCACCCGCTCCTCGGCGTTCTGGAAGGCGTAGCGGCGGTATCCGGCGAAGATCTCGTCCGCTCCGTCACCCGACAGCGCCACAGTGACCGTCTCGCGCGCCAGCTGCGCCACGC
>DDFE01000029.1 GCA_002336985.1 Sphingomonadales bacterium UBA1936 | reverse complement strand
CGCTCGACGTTTTTTCCGAAACAGAGTTTCGGAAGGGGCGCTTGCGAGTCTGAAAACACAGCGCTAAGGGGCGCGCTCGCTTGGCGGAAGTGACCTTCCGCACAGGCGCGCCCTGGTCGGGGAATAGCTCAGCCTGGTAGAGCACTGTCTTCGGGAGGCAGGGGCCGGAGGTTCGAATCCTCTTTCCCCGACCAAAGCGCGCCGCTTGCGATTTCCAGCATTGCGGAATTGTAACGTGACAGGCGCTTCCCGCGCCGCGTCAACGGCGTTAGAGCGTTGCGCACATCCAATGGAGTGCGCGCGTGCAGGGTAAGGTCGTAACTGTTTTCGGCGGGAGCGGCTTCATCGGCCGCTATGTGGTGCGGGCGTTGCTCGCACGCGGGGCACGGGTCCGGATCGCGGAACGTGAACCGAGCGAAGGCTGGTTCCTGAAAACGCAGGGCGGGCTGGGGCAGACGCAATTCGTTACCGCGGACATCCGCAATCCGGGCAGCGTCGCACGTGCGCTGGCCGGCGTCGATGCAGTCGTGAACCTCGTCGGCATCCTCAAGGGCGATTTCCAGTCGTTCCACATAGATGGCGCACGCCACGTAGCGGAGGCGGCGACACTGCAGGGCTGCACGGCGCTGGTCCACATTTCGGCAATCGGTGCCGATACGAACAGCGCGTCGGCCTATGGCCGGTCCAAAGCCGAGGGAGAGGCCGCGGTCCGTGCCGCCTTCCCCGCCGCCACGATCCTGCGCCCCTCGGTCGTGTTCGGGCGCGAGGACAATTTCGTGAACAAGTTCGCGTCGATGATTTCGATGCTGCCCGTCGTGCCGGTGATCGGCGGTTCGGTGAAGCTGCAGCCGGTTTTCGTGGGCGACGTTGCCAATGCGATCGTTGCGGCGCTCGACGAAGCGCAGGCGGGCAAGACGTACGAAATCGGCGGACCGCAGGTGCCGTCGATGCTGACGCTCAACCAGTGGATCGCACAGGCGATCGGCCGCGATCCGTCGTTCCTTCCGGTTTCAGACGCATTTGCAGCGCTGCTCGCGGCCGTGACCGGCTGGCTGCCGGGCGCGCCGATCACGTCCGACCAGGTCAGGATGTTGAAGGCCGATAACGTCGTGACCGGCGAGAACGGCCTGAGAGCGCTGGGTGTCGCGCCGACCCCGATCGAGGCGGTCGCGCACGACTGGCTGGTCCGTTACCGCCGCAACGGGCGGTTCGCCGAAGCGAAAGCATAACCGCACATGGATTATATCACCGCAATCCTGCTCGGCATCGTCGAGGGGATCACCGAATTCCTGCCCGTCTCGTCGACCGGCCACCTGATCCTCGCGACCGAGTTGCTGGGCTACAACGCCGAGCGCTGGGCGGTGTTCAACATCGCGATCCAGCCGGGCGCGATTCTGGCGATCGTCGTCCTGTACTGGCGTACGTTCCTGCGCGTCATGACCGGTATCATCAAGCTTGAACCAACCTCGGTCGCATTCGTGCGCAACATCCTGCTCGCGTTCTTCCCTGCGGTGGTCCTTGGACTGCTGTTCTCGAAGCAGATCGACGCGTTGCTGGAAAATGCGGTCGTCGTGGCTTGGTCGCTAATCATCGGCGGCGTCGCGATCCTGCTGGTCGAGAAATTCGCCCGGCCGAAGGAAACCGGCGGCATCGCCAATGTCAGCGTCAAGCAGTCGATCATCGTCGGCCTGGTCCAGTGTATCGCGATGATCCCGGGCGTCAGCCGTTCAGGCGCGACGATCATGGGCGCAATGGCGTTCGGCGTCGATCGGCGTACCGCGGCGGAGTTCAGCTTCTTCCTCGCGGTACCGACACTGACGGGAGCGACGGCGCTACAACTCTACAAGCACAAGGACGCTCTGACGTCGCACGATGCGGGACTCATCGGCGTCGGCGCACTGGTGTCGTTCGTCGTTGCGACCATCGTGGTGAAGGCCTTCATGGCCGTGGTCACACGCTATGGTTTCGCGCCGTTCGCCTGGTACCGAATCGTAGCGGGCGCGGCGGCGCTGATCTGGCTTGGAATGCGGTAAGGTCCGATACGGACCTAATAAATATGCTTTTTGCGACCCGCTCGCAGCGGATTACGCCCGGACGTCCTGATATTAGGTCAACTTATCTGACCTAATACGTTGACGCGCCTGCAACGACTGGTCAGACGCCACCATCGGAGGGCGTTATGGCCGAAAACCCGATGTTGAAGTTCGTCGACCGCGACCAGTCGTATCCCGCGAAGCGCCCGGCGCTGGCGCGTGCGGAGGATTTTCGCGAGATCGCCGACAAATATGCGCTTGAAAGCGCTGAGGACCAGTCGGCGCGCTGTTCGCAGTGCGGCGTCCCCTATTGCTCGGTCCATTGCCCGCTGCACAACCATATCCCCGACTGGCTGCGCCTGACCGCCGAAGGGCGCCTGCGCGAAGCTTATGAACTGTCGAACGCCACATCGACCATGCCCGAGATCTGCGGCCGCATCTGCCCGCAGGACCGGCTGTGCGAAGGCAATTGCGTCATCGAATTTTCGGGGCACGGCGCGGTCACCATCGGTTCGGTCGAAAAGTTCATCACCGACACCGCCTGGGAAGAGGGCTGGGTCGAGCCCATCGTCCCCGGCCCGGCCCGCGGTCAGTCGGTCGGTATCATCGGTGCGGGTCCGGCAGGACTGACGGCCGCGGAACTGCTGCGCGTGCGCGGCTATGACGTGCACGTCTATGACCGCCACGACCGCGCGGGCGGGCTGCTGACCTATGGCATCCCCGGCTTCAAGCTGGAGAAGCCCGTGGTCATGCGCCGCGTCGACCGGCTGATCGAAGGCGGCATCGTCTTCCACCAGAGCTTCGAAGTCGGCCGCGACGCCACGCTTGAGGAACTGCGCGGACGCCACGACGCTCTGCTGGTCGCGACCGGCGTGTACAAGACGCGCGACATCAAGGCGCCGGGCGTTGGCACCAAGGGCGTCGTCGAGGCGCTCGACTACCTCACCGCATCGAACCGCAAGGGCTTCGGCGACGCCGTGCCCGCCTTCGACGACGGATCGCTCGACGCGAACGGCAAGAACGTCGTCGTCGTCGGCGGCGGCGACACCGCGATGGACTGCGTTCGCACCGCGATCCGCCAGGGCGCGAAGTCGGTGAAGTGCCTCTACCGCCGCGACCGCGCGAACATGCCCGGCTCGCAGCGCGAAGTGGCGAACGCCGAGGAAGAGGGCGTCGAGTTCGTCTGGCTGTCCGCCCCCGAAGCATTCGACGGCACCGACGGCGTGACAGGCGTGCGCGCCACCAAGATGCGCCTCGGCCGACCCGACGCATCCGGTCGCCGCGCGCCCGAACCCGACCCCGGCAGCGAATTCCGCGTCGAGGCCGACCTCGCGATCAAGGCACTGGGCTTCGACCCCGAAGACCTGCCGAAACTGTTCGGCTCGCCCGACCTCGGCGTCACCCGCTGGGGCACGCTGCGCGTCGACCACAAGACGATGATGACCAGCCTCGACGGCGTCTTCGCCGGCGGTGACATCGTGCGCGGCGCGAGCCTGGTGGTGTGGGCGGTGCGCGATGGGCGGGATTTGGCCGAACACATGCATAAGTACCTGAAGACGAAGGCGGCAGTCGCACGCGAAGAGAAGATCGCGGCGTGAAGCTGCTGCGGCCAGTCTTGATTGGCCTTGGCGCGGTGGCGACGTTGCTCGTCGTGCCGCCAGCGTTTGCTTGGGCGCGGCAAATGGTCCTTGTGCAAACGGCATATGAAGGGGTTGGTGCTTACGCGGCAACAGGGGAACTATGGTCTGCTTTTGAAACTTGGGAAGCTTATCATCGTAACCCCAAGACGCTGTCTCACCCCTACACCTATCCTTACCTCGAATGCGACGTCGATTCACAAGCATCGGTGTCGGACAAAGAGTGGAAGGACTATTCCGAGAAATCGATATGGTCCGCCAAAATCGCACCTGAAGAATTGATGCGCACTTTTATAGTGGAACACGATTGGCGGCTAAAACTCGCTTACCAAGAAGTTCTGCGAAAACAGTTTTCGACGCCATATTCCGCACTCCTTACTGCGTGCATACAGACTAGTATTTTAGCTTCTGCCTGCGCCGAAAAAGTGCGCCATGCGGCATATGGCAGTGACAAAATCGATGAATTTCTCGTCGGCCGTCACTCGGACCGCACCCATGCCCAAACCTACTGTGCCTCTTTGAAAGGCATAATCAGGATGCAACAATGACCGACCTGCGCACCCATCTCGCCGAACATGGCATGTATCGCCCCGACATGGAGTCGGACGCGTGCGGCGTCGGCCTTGTCGCCGCGACCGACGGGCGCGCGTCGCGCCGCGTGGTCGCGTCCGCGATCGAGGCGTTGAAAGCCGTGTGGCACCGTGGCGCCGTCGATGCCGATGGCAAGACCGGCGATGGCGCGGGCATCCATGTCGACCTGCCGACCGCATTCTTCGACGATGCGATCGTTGCCAGCGGGCACAAGCCGCTCGACCGGCGGCTGGCCGTCGGCATGATTTTCCTGCCGCGTACCGATTTGGGCGCGCAGGAAAGCTGCCGCACCATCGTCGAGAGCGAGATCATCGAGGCGGGGTTCAGCATCTATGGCTGGCGCCAGGTGCCCGTCGACGTGTCGGTCATCGGCAAGAAAGCGCAGGAAACGCGCCCCGAGATCGAGCAGATCATGATCGCGGGGCCCCGCCCCGAACGCGTGACGGCAGAGGAGTTCGAAAAGACCCTGTACCTCGTCCGCCGCCGGATCGAGCGGCGCATCGTCGCGGCGCAGGTGCGCGATTTCTATGTCTGTTCGCTGTCGTGCCAGTCGATCGTGTACAAGGGGCTGTTCCTCGCCGAGAGTCTTTCGGTCTTCTACCCCGACCTGACCGACGAACGCTTCACGTCGCGCGTTGCGATCTTCCACCAGCGCTATTCGACCAACACCTTCCCGCAATGGTGGCTGGCGCAGCCGTTCCGTGCACTCGCACACAATGGCGAGATCAACACCATCCGCGGCAACCGGAACTGGATGAAGTCGCACGAGATCCGCATGGCGTCCCTCGCCTTCGGTGACGCGTCGGACGACATCAAGCCGGTGATCCCGGCGGGCGCCAGCGATACTGCGGCGCTCGACGCGGTGTTCGAGGTCATCTGCCGTTCCGGCCGCGACGCACCGACCGCGAAGACGATGCTGGTGCCCGAGGCATGGCAGGACAAGGCCGACATGCCGGCCGCGCACACCGACATGTACGCCTATCTCGCATCGGTCATGGAGCCGTGGGACGGCCCCGCCGCGCTCGCGATGACCGACGGCCGCTGGGCAGTCGCGGGTATGGATCGCAACGCGCTGCGCCCGCTGCGCTATACGCTGACCAACGACGATCTGCTGATCGTCGGCAGCGAGACCGGCATGGTTGTCGTCCCCGAAGCGACGGTGATCGCCAAGGGGCGGCTGGGGCCGGGCCAGATGATCGCGGTCGACCTCGAGGAGGGTCGCCTGTTCCAGGATCGCGAGTTGAAGGACCGCCTCGCCGCCGACGCACCTTATGGCGAGATGGTCGGCGAGTTCCTGTCGCTGAACGACCTCGGCGATGTCGAGGACCAGCCGGAGCTGCTGTCGCGCGCCGAGTTGATCCGCCGGCAGGTCGCGGCCGGCATGACGATGGAGGACATGGAGCTGATCCTGTCGCCCATGGTCGAGGATGCGAAGGAAGCCATCGGGTCGATGGGCGACGACACGCCGCTCGCCGTCATTTCCGACAAACCGCGCCTGATCCACCAGTTCTTCCGCCAGAACTTCTCGCAGGTCACCAATCCGCCCATCGACTCCCTGCGCGAACGCCAGGTGATGTCGCTGAAGACCCGCTTCGGGAATCTCGCCAACATCCTCGACCAGGATTCCGGACGTGATCGGGTGCTGGTACTCGATACCCCTGCGCTGTCGAACAATGACTGGGCGCGGCTGAAGACGCATTTCGGACCGGTCGCCGCAGAAATAGACTGCACATTCGATGCGAATTCGGGCGCCGACGGCCTGCGTGCCGCGATCACGCGCGTGCGGCAGGAGGCCGAGCAGGCGATCCGTGAAGGACGCAGCGAACTGTTCCTGACCGACGAGGGCGTGTCGGAGGACCGCGTCGGCATCCAGATGGTGCTCGCCGCCGCTGCCGTGCACACGCATCTCGTCCGCAAGGGGCTGCGCTCCTACGCCAGCGTCAACGTGCGGTCGGCCGAATGCCTCGACACCCATTATTTCGCAGTGCTGATCGGCGTCGGCGCGACGACGGTGAACGCGCATCTTGCCGAACTGTCGATCGCCGACCGCCATGCGCGCGGCCTGTTCGGCGACCAGTCGCTGGCCAAGAGCGTCGAGCGCTACATCCACGCCGTCGGCGAAGGGCTGCTCAAGATCATGTCG
>DDFE01000181.1:1643-2639 GCA_002336985.1 Sphingomonadales bacterium UBA1936 | reverse complement strand
CGTTGTCGCGGAAATACTCGCCCATCGCGCAGCCGGTGTAGGGTGCGAGGAACTGAAGCGGGGCCGGTTCCGACGCGGTCGCGGCGACGACGATGGTGTATTCCATCGCGCCGCTCTCTTCGAGCGCGCGGACGATCTGCGCGACGGTCGAACGCTTCTGGCCAATCGCGACATAGATGCAGAACAGCTTCTGGCTATCGTCCTTGGCGGCGTGACCCTGCTTCTGGTTGATGAAGGTGTCGATCGCGACCGCGGTTTTACCCGTTTGCCGATCGCCGATGATCAGTTCGCGCTGGCCACGGCCGACGGGGACGAGTGCGTCGAGCGCCTTGAGGCCGGTCTGCACGGGTTCGTGCACCGACTTGCGGGGGATGATGCCCGGCGCCTTCACTTCGACGCGGCTGCGCTGTTCCGAAACGATCGGGCCCTTGCCGTCGATCGGGTTGCCGAGGCCGTCGACCACGCGGCCGAGCAGGCCTTTGCCGACGGGCACGTCCACGATGGTGCCGGTGCGCTTGACGGTATCGCCTTCCTTGATCTCCGAGTCCGAGCCGAAGATCACGACGCCGACGTTGTCGGCTTCGAGGTTGAGCGCCATGCCCTGCACGCCGTTGGCGAAGGCGACCATTTCACCGGCCTGGACATTGTCGAGGCCGTGAATGCGCGCGATGCCGTCACCGACCGACAGAACCTGTCCGGTCTCGGAAACTTCGGCTTCCGTGCCAAAGGACGCGATCTGGTCCTTGATAACGCGGGAGATTTCAGCGGCGCGGATATCCATGAGTTTTGCCTTCAGCCTTTCATCGCGTGCGCGAGAGTGTTGAGTTTGGTGCGGATCGACGCGTCGATCATCTGGCTGCCGATCTTGACGACCAGCCCGCCGAGGATTGCCGGGTCGACCCTGGTTGCGACGGCGACATCGCGGCCGACGCGGGTCTTGAGCTTCGCCTTCAGTGCCGTGACCTGTGCATCGGTCAGCGGGTGGGCGGTAGTAAC
>DDFE01000181.1:961-1629 GCA_002336985.1 Sphingomonadales bacterium UBA1936 | reverse complement strand
CTCGCCTCGACCTTTTCAATGGCCTTCTGCTCACGCGCGAGGTCGAACAGCGCCGCCGCGTAGCGCCCCGAAAGGCTAGCCTGAATACCGCCGGAAATCTCCACGCGCGTTCACGTCCCCAGTTGCGTTTTAACCCGCGCGGAAAGCGCTTCAAAAGCACCGGAGCGTCGGGATGGGCGCGCGCCTAGCATCCGCATTGCCGCGATGCAAGGCGAAGGAGGATCGGCCCATAGTGGTACAGACGACGCGCGCGCGACGCGTTTACGCGCGCGCCCGCGTGCGTTAATGTGGCGTTAACTCGATGAGGGGATTTCTGCGATGAAGAAGATGCTTGTTGCGGCAGCACTCGCTGCCACCTCGCTGTCGGCGGTACCCGCCAATGCCGCGATCACCTGGACCGACTGGACGCAGACATCGACCACCGGTTCGACGACCACGGTTACCGGCAACGCGGGCGCCGTCGGCGTGACCTTCACTGGCAACGGCGTCGCATTCGTGCAGACTTCGGGCGGAACCGATTACTGGCACACGGGCACTGCGTGGGACAATTCGATCGCCGCGCCCACGGGCAGCGACATCATCGCCCTGAACAATGCGGGCACCAAGACGATCACCTTCTCCAGCGCCGTTTCGACCGCGTACATCGCGCTGATGAGCTGGAACGGCCA
>DDFE01000181.1:0-852 GCA_002336985.1 Sphingomonadales bacterium UBA1936 | reverse complement strand
TCGGATTCGAAAATGCAGGCGCGGTGCCGGAACCGGCGACCTGGGCAATGATGATCGGCGGATTCGGTGCGATCGGCGGCGCAATGCGCATGCGCCGTCGCCGGACTTCGCTCGCGACCGCTTAAAACGGGGGACCGTTGGGGCAGGGGGCGTCGCCAGCATTGGCGGCGCCCCTTTTTCTTTGCCGAATCGCCAAGGCTCGCGACATAGCCCGTCGAAACTTCATGGAGGGACCGATGGCCGGGCAGTATGTCGATTACACGGACGGCGACGCAGTTTGCGAAGCCTATGTTTCGGTCCCCGATGGCGGAGGCAGGTGTCCGGCCGTCCTGGTCGCGCACCAATGGTCGGGACAAAGCGATCACGAACGTGCCACTGCCGACCGGCTGGCGGCGCTCGGCTACGTGGGCATCGCGATCGACGTTTACGGCAAGGGCAACCGCGGAGCGCCCGGATCGTCGGATCACAGCGCTCTCCTCACGCCCTGGCTTCAGGACCGGGCGGCGCTTCGCCGGCGCTTGCTGGCGGCGGTGGCGTTCGCGAAGGGGCTTGATGCCGTCGAAGGCGGCCGGATCGCGGTCATGGGCTATTGCTTCGGCGGATTGTGCGCGCTCGACGTGGCACGCGCCGCAGATGCCGATGTCAGGGGCGCTGTCAGCATCCATGGCCTGTTTTTGCCGCCGAACCTCGGCCCGCAAGCCGACATTCCGACGAAAGTTCTGATCCTGCACGGATGGGACGATCCGATGGCGAAGCCCGCGGATGTCGAGATGGTGGCGAAAGAGCTGACCGATGCGAAGGCCGATTGGCAGGTTCACGCGTACGGCCATGCGATGCATGCCTTCACCGCGA
>DDFE01000117.1:8383-12868 GCA_002336985.1 Sphingomonadales bacterium UBA1936 | reverse complement strand
GACGACCGCAACTACAACCGCAGCTACGAACGCTGCCGCCGCAGTTCGGGTACGACCGGGACCATCCTGGGCGCGATCGCCGGCGGCCTGCTGGGCCGCGAGATCGGCCGCGGCGGTTACGGCAACCGTCCATCGACCACCGGCCTGATCGTCGGCGGCGGCCTGGGCGCACTTGCCGGCCGCGAGATCGACAAGAGTTCGAGCTGCAACAACCGTTACCGCTAAGTCCCTCCAGTTGTGCATCTGAGGGCGGGAAGGGCCGGGCAGGAAACTGTCCGGCCCTTTTCTTTGGCGTGCGGCAGTCGTGTCAAAAAGGGACTTTGGCCATGATGTATCACCTAGGACATATATCTTCCGGGTGATATTCGTAACGGAAATGGCACGAATTCGATGCCACCCAAGCGGTCGCTCGCTTGTGTCGGTTCAATGCCGGCACCCAGTTTTTTTCTAAGGGGAATTATCATGCGGAAGACCGCAATCGCTCTGGCACTTGCCGCCTCGGCTCTCGCGAGCCCGGCGTTCGCCGCCTATCAAGTTACCGTCTACACCGCGATGACCGGTGTGCAGTTCAATGCCGACCAGAGCGCCGGTACGCTGGCCCTGTTCGCAAACGGCACGAACAGCGCATCGAAGGCGACGTTCACCTACAATGGCGCGTTGAACTTCAGCAGCACCGGCGCGCAGAACACGACGCCTGCGGGAGACCTCAACAGCTCGTTCTTCACCACGGCAGCGAATATCTCCGCCTATGCGAAGGTTTACGGACCCAACGGCAACGTGGGCTATTCGAACGTCAACCAGGCGTTCAACAACCTGAACAACTTCCTGGCCAGCAGCGGCAGCGGCGCGAACTATGCATGGGGTTCGCTCTACACGTTCGATTCGGACGCCGGGAATTATGGCGGCCAGACACTGACCATCACGCATGACGACGGTGTCAGCGTCTATGTGAACGGTTCGTCGACGGCACTCGCCGGCTTCACCGCAGGCCCGACGAGCGCGATCACCGAGTCGGTGGTGCTGGGTTCCAACGTCACCTCGTATCGCATCGTCTATGGCCGCGAAAACGGTTCGCCGTCGGTGCTCCAGCTGAGCCTGTCGGGTGCAGTGCCCGAACCCGCAACCTGGGCCATGATGGTCATGGGCTTCGGTGTGGTCGGCTACAGCATGCGCCGCCGCCCGCGGGTCAGCTACGCAGTATAACCTTCGGGGATAACGCGAAGAAGGGAGCGGTAACCTCGCGGTTGCCGCTCCTTTCTATTTGGCGTCCCCGTCGAACAATCCGGCAAGCTGCTCGACCATAGTACCGCCTAGCTGGTCGGCATCCATGATCGTCACTGCACGCGCGTAGTACCGCGTCACGTCGTGGCCGATGCCGATCGCGACGAGCTGGACCGGCGACTTGTTCTCGATCCAGCCGATCACCTGCCGCAGGTGCTTTTCGAGATAGCTTCCCGAATTCACGCTGAGGGTCGAATCGTCGACCGGGGCACCGTCGGAAATGACCATCAGGATCTTGCGGTCCTCCGGCCGCGCGATCAGACGCGCGTGCGCCCAGAGCAGCGCCTCTCCGTCGATGTTTTCCTTGAGCAGCCCCTCCCGCATCATCAGGCCGAGTGACGTACGCGCACGGCGCCAAGGGGCGTCTGCCGCCTTGTAGATGATATGGCGCAAGTCGTTGAGGCGGCCCGGCATCGGTGGGCGTCCTGCGGCCAGCCAGTTCTCACGCGCCTGCCCGCCCTTCCAGGCCCGTGTCGTGAAACCGAGGATCTCGGTCTTCACGCCGCAGCGTTCGAGTGTGCGGGCAAGGATGTCGGCGGAGATCGCGGCGATACTGATCGGGCGCCCGCGCATCGAACCCGAATTGTCGATCAGCAGGCTGACGACCGTGTCCTTGAATTCGGTCTCGCGCTCGATCTTATAACTCAGCGAATGGCCCGGCGAGACGACGACGCGGGCAAGCCGCGCGGCGTCGAGCATCCCTTCTTCCTGGTCGAAGTCCCAGCTGCGGCTCTGCTGTGCCATCAGCCGGCGCTGCAAACGGTTGGCGAGCTTGGTCACCGCGCCCTGCAGATGGATAAGCTGCTGGTCGAGATAGGCGCGTAGCCGAACCAGTTCGTCGGCATCGCAGAGTTCCTCTGCCGTCACGATTTCGTCGAACTGCGCCGTCCACGCCTTGTAATCGAATCCCGGCGTCAGGTCGGCGGGCGGACGGTTGGGACGGACGGGAAGCATCCCTTCCTGCTCGCCTTCCCCGGGCTCACCATCGTTCTCGCCCTCGGCGTCTTCGCCCTCTTCCTCGCCCTCGGCTTCGCTCTCGTCGCTCGCCTGCTGCTCGCCGCGCTGGTCGATACCGGCGTCGCCTTCGTCGGACTCGTCGGTGTCCGAATCGCCCTCGACATCGTCGTCGCCCTCGTCCTCGCCATCATCGGGTTCGATATCGGCCGTGGGCTCGCCCTCGATGAGCGCCAGATCCTCGAGCAGCTTGGTCGCAAGCGTCGCGAACGCCGCCTGGTCGTCGAGCACGAGACCCAGCGCATCCATGTCCGCGCCCGCCGCGTCCTCGATCCAGTCACGAACCAACGCCAAGCCGCTTTCCGTTNNGGCACTTCGTCCTTCGCCTTGGCGCGCGTTATCGGATCGGAACGCATCCGCATGTCGAGCGCATAATCGAGATTGGCGCGCACTCCGGCCATGCCGCGCGACCCCAGCGCCTCGACTCGTACCGTCTCGACCGCATCGAAGACCGCCCGGGCGACCGGCTGTTCCGGTGCGCGACGGCTGTGCGCGACCGCGTCGTGATGGCGCAGACGCAGCGCGAAGCCATCCGCGAACCCGCGCGCTTCGGCAACCTGCTCCGGCGGCAGGTTTCGCCCCGGCATGGGCACACGCAGGTTCTTGCCCGCCTGGGTCGGCGCGTCGGCCGTATAGGCAAGTTCGACCTCCGGCTCATGCGCTATCGCGCGCGCCGTGCCGGTGAGCACGGACCGCAGGGCTTCGAGGGGAGTCTTGTTTGCCATCTATCCGCGCATTGCCGTCGAGAGTTCTTCCGAAATTACCGGATAGCCAAGGCCGTCAGGAATGCACAGATGCGGGATGCCGTTCCGTTCTTCGACCTGTGGTGTGATCGTTTCGACGGGGTGCGCCAACGCGTGCGCCCTGGCCGCATCGAAGCCGCCGAGCGTCGCCAGCCGTTCGAGATTGCGGCGGGTCGGGAAAATGATCTTCACTTTCCGATCGTCCGCGAGTGCCAGCACCCTGGACGCGGTTTCCCAGAACAGGTGCACGTTTTCCGTCCGGTCGACACGCGCTTCTGCATGCCCAGCGTCGACACGCGCAAGGTAGAAGCGCGTGTCGAACGTCCGCGTTTCCTTGAAATTCGGCCGCCAGCGCGCGAACGGAACGAGCGCATCGAGATCGAGCGTCAGGCCGTGAGCGTCTAGAAGATCGCCCATCGCCGCGCCGGCATGCAGCGCCGTCCGAATACTCTCCACATCGACCGGGCCGTCGAATCCGACAGCGATTCCAGCCTCTTCGACCGTTTCACGGATTGCGGCGATACGTGCCGCCACATCTTCGGGATCGAGCGCTGGAAAGCGCTTTGCCGCCTCATAGTCGCCCGGATCGACCCGGCCGCCCGGAAAAACCACCGCCCCGCCTGCGAACACCATAGTGGCCGCACGCTCAACGAACAGATGCTCGGCCCCGTCCGCGCTTTCACGGAACAGGACGAGCGTGGCGGCGGGAATGGCTTCGGTCACGTTCCCCGACTAGCGACGCGGTTGCGCGGCGCAAGGGCGCGTGCCAGCATTGCGCCCGAGAGGACGTGCCATGGGGCTGGTCGAACTTCTGGGTGTGGCGTCGAGCATCAGCCTGTTGGCCGGATGGCGCATCTATCTGTGCGTCTTTGCAGTCGGCTGGGCGATGCGGTTAGGTTGGCTCGACCTGCCCGACAAGGTTTCGAGCCTGGACGTGCTGGCCAATCCCTGGGTGTTGACGGCCGCCGGTGTCGGGCTGGTCGCGGAATTCCTGGCCGACAAGATCGCGTGGTTCGATTCGTTCTGGGACGCGGTGCACACCGCGATCCGCCCGGTCGGAGGAGCCTTGCTTGCGCTCGCCATCGTCGATCCTGCCGATCCCAAATGGCAGGCGGTGGCGCTGTTGCTGGGCGGAAGCGCAGCCTTGGCAGCGCACGGCGCAAAGGCGAGCGCGCGCGCTTTGGTCAACACCAGCCCCGAGCCCGTCAGCAATGTCGTCGTCTCCACCGGCGAGGACGTGGCGACCGGAAGCTTGCTCGCGATCGTCCTTGCCAGTCCCTTCCTCGCGATCGGCGTCGCATTGGCCCTTGGCGGAGCGTGCATCTATGTGATTTTCAAGGTACGCGGTGTGTTCCGCCGGATGTTCGGCGCAGGTAACAGCAGCTGATTTCCGGGGGGATGGATGACTGCAGCAAGTTTCGCCGAGGCGCGGGAAGCGATCGTCTCG
>DDFE01000117.1:0-8275 GCA_002336985.1 Sphingomonadales bacterium UBA1936 | reverse complement strand
ACACGCATGACACCGAAGTCGCCCTGCCCATCGTCGAGAATAGCCAGGATATGGCCGTCATCTGCGCGGGCGTTGAACCCGCACTGCTGGCGCCCGCCGCCATCCCCGCCTATCTTATCCGTGGCCACGGCCTGTACGGCTGGGGCACGTCAATGGCGGAGGCGGAACGGGTGATCGAAGCGATCGAATGGATGATCGAGACCGAACGGGCCGAACGGATTTTCCGGAGATGAGCCGGCTGGAGGTCTTTGCCGAGGATGGGTCACTATTGTCCGAAACGCGCGATGGAACCACGATAGCCGCACAGTTGGGCGAGATCGGCGTGACGTTCGAACGCTGGCCGACGCGCGACCTGCCAGTGGACGCGGATGGCGAAACGATTCTCGCTGCTTACGCGCCAGAGGTCGAACGGCTGAAGGCGATGGGCGGTTACCAGAGCATCGATGTCGTCTCGGTCGTACCCGATCACCCCGACCGTGCGGTGATGCGCACCAAATTCCTGTCCGAACACACCCATGCCGAAGACGAGGTGCGATTCTTCGTACGAGGCGAAGGGCTGTTCACGCTTCATGCCGCGAACCGCGTGTGGAACGTGCTGTGCTGCGAAGGCGATCTGATGTCGGTTCCCGCGGGAATGACGCACTGGTTCGACATGGGCGCGGCGCCGAACTTCACCGCGATCCGCATGTTCGTGAACCCAGACGGATGGGTGGCGGCATTTACCGGCAGCGACATTGCCGAGCGGTTTCCACGGTACGAACCGGCCTGACGTGACCAAGGCAATCCTGACCGACATCGAGGGGACGACCTCGAGCATCGCATTCGTGCACGACGTTCTGTTCCCCTATGCCCGTGCGCGTTTGCCGGCGTGGGTGGCCAAGCATGGCGGCGACCTCGCGCAGTTGAATGCGTGGATGGATGCCGACGCGAAAGTCACCGAACTCAAGGATATCCAGGGGAAAATCTGGGCGGAGGGCTATGCGGCTGGCGAACTCAAGGGGCATGTCTACCCTGACGCCGCGGAAGCGCTACGCCGCTGGCATGACGAAGGGCTGACGCTCGCGGTGTTCTCGTCCGGCTCGGTCGCGGCGCAGAAACTCATCTTCGGACACAGCGACCAGGGCGATCTGTCACCGCTGTTTTCCGGCTGGTTCGACACGACGACCGGCCCAAAGCGTGATGCCCAATCCTATGTGCTGATTGCCGATGCGCTTGGCGTTTCTCCCGCCGATGTCCTGTTTCTGTCCGATATTTCCGGCGAAACCGATGCAGCCAAGGCGGCGGGAATGCGGGCGTTGCTGATCGATCGCGAAAAAGGTCAGGGCGACGTCGCGAGTTTTGCGGAGATCGTGCTGTGAAACTGAACGGCCGGCACACCCGATCGATCATGCGAACCGCCGACGGCCGTGGCGCGCGCATCCTCGACCAGCGGAAGCTGCCGTGGGAAGTCGTATGGGTCGAACTGCGCGATGCCGAGACCGCGGCACGGGCGATCCGCGAAATGTGGACGCGCGGCGCGCCGCTGCTTGCGATGACCGGAGCCTATGGCCTGGCAATGGCTATTGCCGAGGATCCGTCCGATGCGGGCCTCGATGCAGCGCACGCGATGCTCAACGCGACGCGGCCGACGGCGGTAAACCTGCGCTGGGCGCTCGACGAGATCGACAAGGCCGTCCGCCCGCTGCCGCCTGCCGAGCGTGCAGACGCCGCTTTCGCCCGCGCCGATGCGATCGTCGAAGAGGACGCCGGTCTGTCGCGCGCGATCGGCGAACATGGACTGGCATTGTTCCGCGAGTTGCACGCCAAAAGCCCCGGCCGACCGCTGAACATCCTGACCCATTGCAACGCCGGATGGCTCGCGACCGTCGATTACGGCACGGCAACCGCGCCCATGTATCTGGCGCACGATGCCGGTATTCCGCTGCATATCTGGGTCGACGAAACGCGCCCGCGCAACCAGGGCGCGCTGTTGACCGCGTTCGAACTGAGCGAGCACGGCATTCCGCACACCGTTATCGCGGACAACGCCGGGGGGCACCTGATGCAGCGCGGGCAGGTCGATGCGGTGATCGTCGGGACCGACCGCGTGACCGCCAACGGCGATGTCTGCAACAAGATCGGTACCTACCTGAAGGCACTGGCGGCGCACGATAATGGCGTGCCGTTCTATGTGGCGCTGCCCTACACGACATTCGACGCAGCGACGCCGTCAGGCGACCTGATCCCTATCGAGGAGCGGCACGGCGACGAAGTCGCCTGGGTAGAGGGCGAAGGCGGGCGAATTCGCGTGACCGGCTCTCCGGCCGCAAATCCGGCGTTCGATGTGACCCCCGCGCGATTAGTGACCGCTTATATCACCGAACGTGGGGTGCTGACGAAGCTCTAGGGCTTCCGCGCCAATTGCTCGAGCGCTGCGTCCAGCGTCGCATCTTCCTTCGCATGGCATAGCCGCACGACATTGGTGACCGGATCGGTGTCGCAGAACGCCGACACCGGGATTCCTGCGACGCCGATATTTTCGATTGCCCAGTTGCACCATTCGACATCGGTCATCGAAATGCCCGACGCGGTGAGGTCGACGTTGACGAACCACGTCGATGGACACGGCAGCACGGAATAGCCGGCGGCAAGCAGCCCCGCCGTCAGCCGGTCGCGCGATCGTTGGTTACGGGCACGCATCTCCGCGAAATAAGCGTCGTCCTTGCCCAAACCATAAGCGACTGCCGCTTGCAGGTTGGGCGGCGTCGTGAAGGTCAGGAACTGGTGCGCCTTCGCCAGCACATCGGCAATCGGCGGCGCGGCACAGATCCAGCCGACTTTCCAGCCGGTGAGCGCGAAAATCTTGCCCGCAGAGCCGATCTTGATGGTGCGTTCACGCATGCCGGGCTCCGCCATCAGCGGCACATGCCTGGCACCATCGAACACCAAGTGCTCCCACACCTCGTCGCAGATCGCGATGGCATCGCGCGCGATGCAGAAGTCGGCGAGCAACTTCCGTTCTTCGGCCGACAGCATCGCTCCGGTCGGATTATGCGGCGAATTGACGATCACCGCCCGCGTCCTTGTGCTGCCCGCCACCTCCAGTGCTTCCGCGGTGATCCGCCAGTGCGGCGGTTCCAGCCGCACGACCCGCGCAACGCCGCCAGCGCGCTCGACCAGCGGTTTGTATGCGTCATAGAGCGGCTGGAACATCACGACTTCGTCGCCGGGCGAAACCACGCCAAGGATTGCCGCGGCCAGCGCCTCGGTCGCGCCCGATGTCACGATTACTTCGCCAGAGGTCAGATCCAGACCTTGATGATGCGAATAATGGTCCGCAATCGCGCTCCGCAGCTCGGGAATCCCCCACATCGGCGGATATTGGTTCGACCCCCCGGTCAGCGCGGACGCGGCCCTGGCGATCACATCCTCTGGCGCGCCGCCGTCCGGAAACCCCTGCCCAAGGTTGATCGCCCCAAGTTCGCGCGCACGCGCCGACATGACGGCGAAGATCGTAGGCGGCATCGCTGTATAGATCGGGTTCATCGCCAATGGCTTGCGATGGCGAACGCGCTGGGGCAACGGAAAATTGACGGGTGGGATGTAAAGAGGACCGACATGACCGAACCGACAGATTTGCCTGTCCCGAGTGCGACCGAGCCCGGTGACGACACGAAACTTGCGGATAAGCCCAAGCTGCGTAACCGCCGTGTCAACACACGGCTGGTAACGGCGGCGGCAACGGGCATCGGTTCGGCGGCGCTGCTGGCAGCGCTGCTCTACGCAAACCGCAGCCGTAAAGGTAAGAAATGACCGCGAAGAAAATCCGCAAAGCCGTATTCCCCGTCGGCGGGCTCGGCACGCGTTTCCTGCCCGCCACAAAGGCGATGCCCAAGGAAATGCTGCCCGTCGTCGACCGTCCGCTGATCCAATATGCGGTCGACGAGGCGCGCGAGGCGGGCATCGAACAGATGATTTTCGTCACCGGGCGCGGAAAATCGGCGCTCGAGGACCATTTCGACATTTCCTACGAACTCGAAACGACGATGGCCGACCGTGGCAAGGACCTGAGTGTCCTCGATGCGACGCGTTTCGCGCCCGGCGACATCATGTACTGCCGCCAGCAGGAACCGATCGGCCTCGGCCACGCGATCTGGTGCGCGCGCCACATCGTCGGCGACGAGCCCTTCGCGATTTTTCTTCCCGACGAACTGATGGTCGATTCGCCCGGGTGCATGAAACAGATGGTCGATGCCTATGAGCGTGTCGGCGGCAACATCGTCTGCGGCTATGAAGTGCCCGCCGATCAGACCGACAAATACGGCATCATCACACCCGGCAAGGTCGATGGACCGCTGGTCGAGGTCGTAGGACTGGTCGAAAAACCCAAACTCGGCACGGCCCCTTCCAACCTCATGATTCCCGGGCGTTATATCCTGCAACCCGAGGTCATGCGTATCCTCGAAGGACAGGCGCGTGGCGCGGGCAACGAGATCCAGCTGACCGACGCGATGGCGCAGATGATCGGCACCCAGCCGTTCCATGCCTATAATTTCGGCGGACGTCGTTTCGATTGCGGCGACAAGGCCGGATTTATCACCGCAAATATAGCACTTGCGCTGGATCGCAGCGATATCGGGCCGCCGGTAAAGGCGTTCCTCGCCACGCTCTAGGCGATCGTTTCGGGAACCGACTCATGGGAAGGGCCGTTGTGCGGGCTTCGAATGCAATTCGGAGTGAGTAAAATGTCGCGTACCCTTTTGAAGATTTCTACTGCCGCACTGTCGGCAGCCCTATTGATGACCTCACCGGCGCTTGCCGCAGGCAAGGCCGACCGCGCACGCGCGGCGATCGCCGAGGCCAATGGCAAGGTCGATGCGGCCGCAAAGGTTGCTACCGCCGGTGAGGCGGCGCGCATGCAGGCTGAGGCCGCCGCGCTTTCCCGCCAGGCGCAACAGAACCTGGCCAGCGGAAACAAGGAACAGGCGTTCGACGACGCCAACCGCGCGTCGCTGCTCGCAGACAACGCGATCACCGAGGCAAATCATGCCAAGACGGTCGCTGTTCGCGCTGCACAATCGAATGCGGAAGCAACTGCCGCTGCCGCACAACAGGATGCTGCCGCCGCTAACGCCCGCGCCGATGCAGCCCAGCAATCAGCAGCGGCAGCCGCCGCCGATGCCGCTGCAGCCCGCGCCGCACCGCCGGTCGTGATTGCAGCGCCGGCCCCCGCACCTTCGCCGACCGAAACAACGGTCACGACGACAGAAACGGCTACTGCAGCCGTACCGGTCAAGAAGGCGACAGCCACGCGCGTCGTTCGCAAGACGACGGCACATCGTGTCCCCGTAAAGGCGGTTGTCTCGCGCAAGACGACAACGACGACCGTTCGCACGGGCAACTAATCGTCACGCGAGGACGTGTGGGCTAGCCCCGCACGTCCTTTGCGACGGCGTCGAGCAGGCCGTTGACGAAACCCTTTTCGCGCTTGTCGTAAAAAGCGTCGGCAACGTCGACATATTCGTTGATGACCGTTTTCACAGGCACGTCGTTGCGGGCTAGTAGCTCGTAGGTCGCCACCCGCAGCAAGGCTCGCATCGGCTTGTCGAGCCGGTCGAGCGACCAACCCACCGACAGACGTGCGGCAATTGCCGCGTCGAGTTCATCTTCGCGCGCAACGCTTCCCGAAACCAGGTCGTCGAAGAACGCGACCTCGGCCTCGTTATATTCCTCATCCTCGATCACGGCCCCCAGGCGGTGGTGATGGAATTCGTGCAGCAACTGCGCGAGCGGCGTCGATTCCATCGAACGCTGGTAGGAAGCCTGCACGGCGGCGAGCCGTGCGGCGGAACGGGATTTCGAACGGCTCATGATAGTCGTGCCCTGACCGATGCGGCGTGCGCGGGCAACCCCTCTGCATCGGCAAGTATTGCGGCCGCTGGGCCGATTGTACGCATTGCTTCGGGAGATGCCGCGAGGAAACTGGTGCGCTTCATGAAATCGGTCACCGATAATCCACTCGCAAACCGCGCGCGGCGACCGGTCGGAAGAACGTGGTTGGGCCCGCCGAGATAATCGCCGATCGCCTCAGGTGTATGCCGCCCGAGAAACACTGACCCTGCATGCCGCACGCTCGAGAACAGTGCATCGGGATCGGCGACGGCGAGTTCAAGGTGTTCCGGTGCCAGTCTGTCCACCAGCGGTGGCGCATCGGCGAGGTCGGTGAGCAGGATGATGGCGCCATTGGCATCCCAGCTCGCACGCGCAGTTTCCTTCGTCGTAAGCCTTCCAAGCTTCTGCTCTACCGCCGCCGCTACCGCGTCGGCGAAACCGGCGTCGTCTGTGATCAGGATCGACTGGCTGGTCGGATCGTGTTCGGCCTGACTAAGCAGGTCGGTCGCGATCCATTCAGGTTCGTTATCCGCATCAGCGATAACCAGAATTTCGGATGGTCCAGCAACCATGTCGATACCGACACGACCATAAAGCTGACGCTTCGCTTCCGCGACCCAGGAATTACCGGGACCGACGATGACATCGACCGGCGCAATACGCGCGGTGCCATAAGCCAGCGCCCCGATCGCCTGCGCACCGCCCACGCGCCAGACTTCGTCGACACCCGCGATATGCGCCGCTGCCAGCACCGCCTGGTTAAGCGCGCCCTTCGGCGTCGGCGTCACCATCGCCAGACGCTCGACACCCGCAACCTTGGCCGGCAGTGCGTTCATCAGCACCGACGACGGGTAAGCGGCGCGGCCGCCGGGAACGTAGAGTCCTGCCGCCTCAACAGCCGTCCACCGCGCGCCCATGCGTACGCCAACATCGTCGGTCCAGTCGCTATCGGCCGGGCGCTGCTTCGCGTGATAGGTACGGATGCGTTCCGCCGCGAGGTCGAGCGCGTCACGCAATTCGGATGCGAGCCCTGCATAGGCCGCGGCGCATTCTTCTGCGGAAATCGACCAGCCTTCGCTATCGAGATCGAAACCATCGAACTTGCGTGTCAGGTCGATGAGCGCCGCATCCCCTTCCACGCGCACGCGTGCCAGGATCGCGCTGACATCCGCCGCCACGTCGGCATCGGTCTCGCGCCGCGCATCGACGAGCGTGGTAAAGGCCGTCGCGAAACCGGGCTCACGGGCATCCAGCCGGATCATGCAACTGCCCGCCGAAATCCCTCGACCAGCGGCATTACATCGTCACGCGTCTTCATCGCCGCGCGGTTGACGATCACGCGTGCCGAAACCTCCGCGATCACTTCGATTTCGACCAGGCCGTTGTCCTTTAGCGTCCGTCCCGACGACACGAGATCGACGATACGGCTCGACAGGCCCAGCGTCGGCGCCAGTTCCATCGCGCCGTTGAGTTTCACGATTTCCGCCTGAACGCCGCGCCGTGCGAAATGCTTTCGCGTCAGGTTCGGATATTTGGTCGCAACGCGCACATGGCTCCAGCGGCGCGGGTCGTCGGTTGCCGCCATGCCTGCGGGTTCGGCAACCGAAATCCGGCAGCGGCCGATGCCGAGATCGACCGGTGCATAGAGTTCCGCATAGTCGAACTCGTCGATCACGTCCGACCCGACCACGCCGACCTGCGCCGCGCCGTGCGCGACGAACGTCGCCACGTCGAACGCACGCACGCGGATGAGATCTACATCCGGCCGATTGGTTGCGAAGCGCAAGCGCCGGTCGTCCTCGTCGCCGAAACCGGGTTCCGGCACCAGCCCGGCGCGTGCCATGACCGGCAGCACTTCGGTCAGGATACGCCCCTTGGGCACGGCGATGGTCAACATGGCGGACATAACGCCCGCGCGCCTATCGCCCGTCGCTCTCCAAGGCAATGTCAGGCTTGGTCGCCACCCCCGGCGTCCACCGCCGCCAGCCGCCATGGAGCGAGAACCATTCCCACGCAGCCGTGACGATCAGGGTACCGGTCGCCGCGACTCCGATGATCAATGGCTGCCAGTGCGTAATCAGCCCTACCGCTCCCGTTGCAGCGAGAAGGAGCAGGCCGATGCAATGCGAAAACGGCGGTGTCGTGCGGCCCGCCGTCATCCATTTGAACAGCAAGTTTCCGAGCAGGAACAGCGCTGGTCCACCGCAGGCAACCAGCACGAACGAAAGGTCGGCATGGCCAGCCGGGTGCGCCAGCATCTTTTCATCGGCCACTGCCGTCACGACGATGCCCGCCACGATCGGCATGTGCAGATAAGTATAGGCGTTGCGCGCGATCTTGCCGGTCTCGCCCTCCTCCAGCGCGACCGACCCTTGCTCGGCACCCGTGTCGAAATAGATCCACC
>DDFE01000148.1 GCA_002336985.1 Sphingomonadales bacterium UBA1936 | reverse complement strand
AGCCGAGCGTCACCAGCACGTCGTGTGCGATTGCGACGAAGGTCGAGACACCGAACTGCCATTCGTAACGCAGCCAGCTGAAGATCGCGATCGCAAGCGTCGCGATGATGACCGCCAGCGCACCATTGCGGATCAACTCGCCCGAAACCTTGCCCGACACCGTGTCGTACCGGCTGAACTCGACGCCGGGATTGGCCGTGGTCAGCGCCGCCTTCACCTTGTTGACGATGGCGTTCGTCGCGCCTTCATCGGTGCTGGTCGGCAGCGGCAGGCGGATCGACACGGTCTTCGGGTCGCCGAACTGCTGCAGCGACGCCTCACCGACCTGCAGTGGTTCGATCTCGGCGCGAATGCGGTCGAGCGAAGGTGTTTCCTTGAACTTCGCCTCGATCATCAGGCCGCCGACGAAATCGACGCCCAGGTTCAGGCCTTTCATGCCGACCGCGACACAGGCGGCGAGCGTCAGCACGATCGTGAACGCGAACGCCCATTTGCGAAGCGCGACGAAGCCGATGTTGGTGTTGTCGGGAACGAGTTTCAGAAGGCGCATGGCCATCACTTCCAGTTAAACGTGCAATACGGTCGGACGCGACCGGCGCAGGTAGCGGGCGGCCATCATCCGCGTGAAGAACACGGCGGTGAAATAAGTCGCGAAAATGCCGATCAGCAGCACGACCGCGAAACCCTTCACCGGACCCGAGCCGAGCAGCAGCATGACGAGACCCGAGATGAAGTGAACCGTGTTCGCTTCGAAAATCGTGCGGCTCGCTTCCTTGTAGCCGAACTCGACCGACTGGTTCGCGCTGCGTCCTCGACGCTGCTCTTCGCGGATACGTTCGTTGATCAGCACGTTCGCATCGACCGCGGTACCGATGGTCAGCACGAAGCCTGCGATGCCCGGCAACGTAAGCGTCGCGCCGAGCAGCGCCATCACCGCCAGGATGATGAAGATGTTGGCGATCACCGCGAGGTTCGCGAAAATGCCGAAGCGGCCATAGCTCACGAACATGAAGATCACGACCGCGACCGATGCGATGACCGACGCGGTAACGCCCGCGCGGATCGAGTCGGCACCGAGGCCCGGCCCGACGGTGCGTTCCTCGATGACCTTCAGCGGCACAGGCAGCTTGCCCGAGCGCAACTGGATCGCGAGCGCATTCGCGCTCGGCACGGTAAAGCTGCCCGAAATCTGCGCGGAACCGCCCAAGATCGGCTCGTTGATGTTCGGCGCGGACAGCACGGTGCCGTCGAGGATCATCGCGAACGGCTTGCCGGTGTTTTCCTGCGTCACGCGGGCGAATTTCTTCGATCCCTGCCCGTTGAACTTGATGTTCACGACCGGCGAGTTCGATTGCTGGTCGAAGCCCTGCGTCGCATCGGCCAGCTCATCGCCGCTAATGATCACGCGGCGCTTGACCGCGATCGACGGGCCGCCGGCGGGATTGCCTGGGTAAGGGACGACCTGACTGCCTGGAGGCGCATTGCCCTTCGCAACCTCGACCGGATCGGCGGCAAGGTCGACCAGCTTGAATTCGAGCTTCGCCGTCTTGCCGAGCAGGGACTTCAGCGCCTCGGGGTTCTGCAGGCCCGGCACCTGGACGACGATGCGGTTCGAGCCCTGACGGATGATCGTCGGTTCGCGCGTGCCCAGTTCGTCGATACGGCGGCGCACGACTTCGGTCGCGACCTGCATCGCGCTTTCGACCGCGGCGGTGTTGCCCGCATCGGTCGGCGTGATCGTGATCCGCGTCGAATCGACGACGGCGACGTTGTAATCGCGCTGTCCGGTAACGCCGACCGGTGAGCTCAGTCCGCGGACCAGTTCGACGGCGGCATCAAGCCGCGACGGGTCGCGCACCATGAAGGCCAGCGCGCCATCGGCTCGCGAGATATCGCCGATCTCGATGGCCGGGCTGGCGCGGCGCATGGCGGCACGCACCGAATCGTCCATCACGTCGAGCCGCTGGTTCGCAACGTCCTTGGTCTCTGCTTCGAGCAGCAGATGGCTGCCGCCCGACAGGTCGAGGCCCAAGTTGATGCGCGGCGCCTTGCCGATGCCCAATTGGTCCGCGGTCGATTGCGGCATCAGGCTTGGGATCGCGGCAAGGACTGCCACGATCACGACCAGCATGATCGAGAAAACCTTCCAGCGCGGGAAATCGAGCATCGCTTCGGCGCCTTTTAGTCGTTCGCGGGCTTGGCAGCGGTGGGCGACACGACGTCGCTCAACGTCGCCTTCAGCGCTTTCACGCGCACGTTCGTCGCGATCTCGACCTCGACCTGTTCACCGTCGACCTTGATCACCTTGCCGATCAGGCCGCCGCCGGTCACCACCTGGTCGTTCTTCTTGACCGCATCGAGCTTGGCCCGGTGCTGCTTCGCGCGCTGTTGCTGCGGGCGGAAGATGAGGAACCAGAAGACGACGAAGATGAGCAGCAAGGGCATCATCTGCACGAGGAATGCGGACATGCCGTCAGGCTGGGCGGCCGTAGTCGCGGCCTGTGCGTAAGCGGGTGAAATAAACATCGTGGGTTTGATCAAGCCTGTAATTGGCGAAGGGGCGGCGCGTATCAGAGGCGCGGCCCCCACGCAACATAAGTGCACAATGCCGGTCTTGCCTTCGCCGCCCCCCTCCCGTAATGGCGCGCGCTCGGTCGGGACGTAGCGCAGCCTGGTAGCGCATCACACTGGGGGTGTGGGGGTCGCAGGTTCGAATCCTGTCGTCCCGACCAAAATCTAAAATCAGAATAGCTCAAAATGGCCCAAGCAGGGCCAAAAACTGTCTGATTTCTGCCAAAAATTGAGAATTTCCCGTTCCATTTGGCTCCATGACAAATCACGAGAGCCCACGAAATTGCAGGTAAAATTGTTGGTATAATTTGAGGCTGATGGTAAGTTACCAACATGCTGACCGACATTGCGCTCCGGGCACTCAAGGCCGACGCCAAACCCTTCAAGAAGGCTGACAGTGGAGGTCTGTTCGTCCTTGTTCAGCCAAATGGCAAAAAGCACTGGCGTTTCACCTATCGGTTTGGCGGAAAGCAGAAATTGCTTTCTGGAGGAGCTTATCCATTCGTTTCTTTAGCCGAAGCTAGAAATTGGCGCGATGAGGCGAAACGAAGCCTGTTCGCCGGTCAAGATCCAAGTGAAATTCGCAAGGCTGCTAAGCGCCAGGCAGCGGCAACTTCGACAAATAGTTTCAAGTCAGTCGCAAACGCCTGGCTGGAGTCCCGGAAACTTGTCTGGTCGCAACGCTATGCGCGCATTGTGCGGACACGTCTTGAAGAAGACATCTTCCCCGATCTTGGTCACGTTAACATCGGTGCAATCGAACCACCCGCCCTTCTTGCCACGCTTCGAAAAATCGAGAACCGCGGCTCCGTCGAAATGGCACACCGCGTCCGTAATCACTGTGGCGAAGTCTTTCGGTTTGGGCTTGCCGAAAGCAAATGCACGCGCGACCCAAGCCGCGACATAAGCGCTGCCATGGCGCAACCTGCTCCGGTGAGACACCGTGCCAAAGTAGAGGCTAAGGATCTTTCTAGTTTCTTCACAAAGATGCATGCCGATGAAGGCGAGCAACTCACGCATCTCGCCCTGCGCTGGACCATTCTCACGATGGTCCGCACTCAAGAAACGCGATTTGCTCGCTGGGATGAGATTGAGGGTCGCGGGACCCCTGAGGTGATGTGGCGCATTCCCGCGGATCGCATGAAAATGCGATCGGAGCACCTCGTGCCACTGCCTCCACAGGGCGCTGATTTGCTAGACGCGATCGAAAAGGCGAATGTTTTTCGTGGCGCAGGCAACAGCCACCTTGGGCAATTCCTGTTCCCGGTGGCGTACAGCAAGAGCGGCGTGATTAGCGAAAACCGGATGCTCGACATAATGTACCGTATCGGCCTTCGTGGGAAAGCAACCGTTCACGGATTTCGTGGGCTCGCAAGCACTGTGTTAAACGAGACAGGACTTTTTGAACCTGACTGGATTGAGGCGCAACTCGCTCACATCACCACTGGCGTCCGAGGTGCGTACAACTCGGCAATCTACCTTCCACATCGTCGAAACATGTTGGCTTGGTGGGGCAAATTCCTAGAAGATGCAGGCTTCAATCCCGCGGTTCAGACTGGTTTGTGAGAGCTGGGGCGATCGGAGTACTCTTCATATTCATCGGCCAGAATTCAGTTCGGCGAGCGCCTTTACCCTCGTGCGTACGAGCTCGGCTCTGCCGTCAGAACCCCTGATGTTTCCATAGAGAAAGCTTTCGAAGTCCGGATGTTGTAACAACGCTTCAAACTGTTCCGACAGGTATCTGCGAACCTCGTTCTGTGCCGCCTGAACCTCGCTCAAAAGAGTGGGTCTTCCATCCACAACGTTGATGATATCTTCCAAGTCATGGCTTCCAAGGGGATCGTTCTGCCCTCTCCCACCATAAGCTTCGAGTTTTGTGGCCAGAAATAAGGGCGATGTCAGGTGCTTTATTATCCGTCCGCTGGGCAAGACGTACTTGATGGCAGTGCCGATGCCCTCTTTGTACCAGCGGTTGCTAAACCCCAGAATATCTGGATCGTCTGGCATGAAATCGACCTTGAGATTGCCGAGCCGCATTCGGCAGATGACCTCGTCGTCTCCAGATACCGTAAAGCCTTTCTTGTTCAGAATTTCCTGGAGCTGCATCCACTGAGCCATGCCAGTCAGGCCCACTATCAGATCCACATCGTCTGTGGCCCGCACCTCCTGCAACGTGATTTCGTCAGTGATCAGTACAGCGGTCGAGCACCCGCCTACGAATACCATTTTCTGGCAAAGATCGTCGCCGAGCGCCTCGGCAACAGTCTCCAACATTGCGAGAAGTTCGCCCTGAAGACTCATACTTGTATCATGCGTTCTTCAAATTTGTTTTGAGCCAGTTTTTCTTCGCGCTGATTACCTAGTCTGATTGCATCAACAAGCGCCAGAAATTCGTAAAATCGCTCGTCTTTAAGAGCAGCGTCAGGAACGGATTTGAACAACGGAATTATCGATATCCCTCGCCGGATCCCGTCGGCGTGAGGCCAAACGTAGATGTCCGCACCGGAGCTAACGAGTTGTCCTTCGAGCATGGGTGCAGCAAAGCTTGTAGCGACGCCACGCTGCGGGGGACCAGGTTTGCCAGGGAACACGTATTTCAGTCCGTGCTGGACGAATTCCGTCAGATTGCGGCGGTTTACTTTCGGACGACCGTTGGACTTGATCGCCAATGCGGCAGCGATACTGCGCTGAATCGATGCGCTTATTTCCGTTTTGCTGATGCCCAGTGCGCCTTCCAGGCTCCGCAACGCAAATGGGTCGGCGTTTTCGTGTTCACCAACCGAAGCCCGACCTGCCTGATATTCCAAGCTCGCTAGCTTTAGCAAAATGACGATATCTTGGCTTTTCATAATCAGCTTTAATGTCCCCTGTCCTAGGACCAAGGACAGATAGCTACTGGTACGTCACACTGTCAAACATCAAAAATTTGATTGGCTCACTACGGGCAGCAGATCGACCGTCATCAGCTTTCACAAAACAGTTCGTTATATTACGAAGTTTTCGGCGCATACGTGGGGTAAGCCTCCAAATTGGACGCTTCTCGTTGTTCGTCGACTTCCCGAAAGCGATCATGGAATCAACGCCACATTGCACGCAAGGTGATCTCCGAAAAGCTGCTAAGCACGCAGACTCACGCTCCATCACCTCTCTTGAGTCATTACCCTTCGGGCGAGAATAGGCTGCTAGCGACCAATGCTGCACAAACAGCACCGAAAGCTTGCGACAGGATAAACATCGGTACATCGACCGGTGCGATCCCCGCAAAACTGTCTGACAGACTGCGGGCAATGGTGATCGCTGGATTGGCGAAGCTCGTCGACGACGTGAACCAGTAGGCGGCGATAATATAGAGCGCGACGCTGGCAGGAACCCAGCCTGGACGATGCCGCACTGTGCCGATGATGGTCAAAATGAGCCCAAAAGTCGCGACAGCCTCTCCGGTCCATTGCCCAACGCCGTTGCGGGCCTGGGTTGAGAATTGAATGATCGGCACATCGAACATAAGATGCGCAATCCACACGCCCACAATGCCGAAGCACAGTTGAGCAACGACGTAGGCGGCGGCATCGCGCCAACTTAAATCGCGACGGGCAGCGGCAACAAGGCTGACGGCCGGATTGAGATGCACGCCAGAGATCGGCCCCAACATCGTAATCAGCACGAACAGGATGGCACCCGTCGCGAGCGTGTTGCCCAGCAAGGCGATAGCGACATTACCGCCCGCCAACCGCTCGGCCATGATCCCTGACCCGATGACGGTCGCGAACAGCATGGCGGAGCCAATCCCTTCCGCGAGCAACCGGCGCATGAGCGGCGCGCTCATCGACAAGGCTCGGCAGGTTCGGCGATGGCCGCAAGATGTTCGGCTCCTGCCGGTGGCCGTCCTTCGGATTTCCGTTCGGAGTAGCGATCCGTAAGGTAGTCGGTCCGGTCCCGCGTCAGGAGGGTGAACTTGACCAGTTCCTCCATCACATCGACGACCCGCTCATACAGCGGCCCCGGCTTCATGCGTCCGTCGTTGCCGAACTCGGTATAGGCTTTCGGGACGCTCGACTGGTTCGGGATTGTTATCATCCGCATCCATCGCCCCAGCAACCGTAGCGTGTTGACCGCGTTGAACGACTGGCTTCCCCCCGAGACCTGCATGACTGCTAGCGTGCGGCCCTGCGTCGGGCGAACGCCGCCATCCTCTAGTGGTATCCAGTCAATCTGGGCCTTGATGATGCCGGTGATCGCGCCGTGCCTCTCTGGCGAACACCACACATGCCCTTCGGACCACAGCGACAGGGCGCGCAACTCGGCCACCTTGGGATGATCGTTCGCCACGCTATCCGGGAGCGGCAGGCCGGTGGGATCGAACACCCGCGTCTCGCACCCCATCGTCTGCAAGAGCCGCTCGGCTTCGAGGACCAGCAGCTTGCTGTAGGAGCGTTCGCGCAGCGACCCGTAGAGCAACAGGATGCGCGGCGGGTGCGTTGCTACCGGCTTGATGCCGAGTGAGGCGGTCGTCGGTATGTCGAAAAACGGGGACGCGACATTGGGCAGATCGTTCATGCGCGAACGACCTCACCGTCCTCTTTCACGAAGTCCTGGGCGAGTGGCTTGGGCAGTATCTCAAGCACGACCTCGGATGGACGGCACAGGCGAACCCCACGCGCCGTTTCGACCAGCGGGCGATTGATGAGGATCGGATGCGCCATCATCGCGTCGATCAGCGCTTCGTCAGTGAGGGCTTCATCGTCGAGGCCAAGATCGGCGTAGGGCGTACCTTTCTGGCGCAGCAGCGCACGCGGCGTCAGTCCTGCGGTTTCGATCAAACGCTCAAGCGTCGCGCGGTCTGGCGGCGTCACGAGATACTCGATGACGGTCGGCTCGATACCGGTCACGCGGATCATCGCCAGCGTATTGCGCGAGGTGCCGCAGGCAGGGTTATGCCAGATCGTGGCGTTCATGCTTCGGCATCCTCGTGCGCGCCGATTTCTCGGAGGTGGTTGCGAAGAACCAACTCGTCGAGCGCATCGAAAGGCAGCGCGGTGAACAGGCCGATACGGTTCGACAGCATCATGTGCGCACGGACAAAGGCCGCCTCGACCTCCTCTTCCGTTCCTTCGACCGCTGCCGGATCGGGAACACCCCAATGCGCCGTCATCGGGTGCCCCGGCCAAATCGGGCAGGTTTCGTTGGCGGCGTTGTCGCAGACGGTGAAAATGAAAGCAAACCGCGGCGCGTCGGGCGTGGCGAACTCGTCCCAGCTTTTGGAGCGAAACTCGCTAACGTCGTAGTTCAGCCGCTCGAGTAGACGGATTGCACCGGGATGCACCGTGCCTTTCGGCTGGCTTCCCGCGCTGTAGGCACGGAAGCGGCCAGCCCCCAGCTTGTTCAGCGTTGCCTCGGCCAGAATGCTCCGTGCTGAATTGCCGGTGCAGAGGAACAGGACGTTGAACACCCGCGTCATGCCGTCCCACCTTTCAGGCACCGGCTCCGCAACACGACATCGGCCAGCGGCGCACAAATCTCCGGCTGTCCTGAGCAGCAGTCGTGGATGAGAAATTCCAGCAACTCTGTCATCTGCGTATAGCGCGCCGTGTAGATCAGCGTTCGGCCTTCGCGGCGATTCTCGATCAATCCCGCGTTCGACAAGATGTTGAGGTTGGATGAAAGCGTGTTCGGCGGCACGCCCAACCTGCGGGCAATCTCTCCCGCCGCAATGCCATCGGCTCCGGCCTGCATCAACATACGGAAAACCGAGAGCCGCGCGCCGTGAGCGAGCGACGAAAGGGCTGCAACTGCATCTTTTGGTTCCATGATTCGTCTTTAGAGGAAATGTCGCATTGAACAACGCGGGCTAGCGCGTCGGACGCGGGTGACCGCTACCTCTGCCCCTTCATGGCGAAGCGGAATGCCCCCGACGCGCCAGCGGCGAACGCCTGTTCGCACTTCGCATCTGCGGGCGTACCAAAAGGACAGGTCCACCCACCGCCCTCAATGGAAACGACGAGCGGCTTGCCCGGCGCTTTGTAATCGCAGCTTCCGTGTTGAAGATTGGCCATTGAAAAGACGACCGGCGCGGTTCCCCTGGGGCCGAACTTCTCTTCGTTGATGATGCCGTTCCGGATTTCGAACTTGCACTGGACCGTCCAACGGCCCTCGCCCGCGAGCGTCATCTTCATCGGGGCCGCTATCTTCCCGGTTTCCGCGAGTGATCCGCTCGAAGCGATAACCGCTGCGCATCCAGCCAGAACGCTAACCACAGCCTTCAACATTCTTCCCTCCGCTCATTATTCAATCGATAATTCCAGAATAGACGAAATGTGGAGATGTGCAACTCTTGGAGTGAGATTTGTTCGAAGCTGGGCTCTCGAGATGACGACAGATCGTCGCAGCATCCTCGTCGGACTGCGGCGCTCGATGGCTTCACCTTTGTGGTTGCTGTGCATCCCGGCGGCGCTGGTAGCGCTCAATTTCAAAATTCTATGAAGTCGGGTCGTGGCCAGATTGAGGCTCGACAACGCCGAAATACTTACGTTGCACGACCGGAGATCGTGAGGTGTATTGCTCAAAATCCGGGCCGAACGGAACACCGGGTCTTGATCTGCATTGATACCCCACAGACCAGATTGAAGGTCTCGGGCATCGCCAGTTTTAGATCCACAACGACCGCGAGACACCAGGGGGGCATGATGTCGAATATTTGCAAGAGACATGTGCTCGGACCGGAGCGATCGCAATCTAGGCACGTTGCTATTGCGGTGCGGCGGTGACCGCTCATGATGAGGAGTTGAGCCCCGCACTCAAGACGGTGCTCGTCGTCGAAGACGAGCCGCTGGTTCGATGGTTGATTGCTGACGCCTTGCGCGACGCGGGGTACACAGTTGTTGAAGCTGCGACCGCCGACGAGGCGTTGCTTTATGCGAGGGCAAGCCCGGTCGATTTCGTTTTTACGGATGTGCGGATGCCGGGCGACATCGATGGAGTGCAATTAGCCGCCACGCTGAAGCGAGATTTTCCCTTGCTACCGGTGGCTGTAACTTCGGGTCACCTCACTCGCCCCGAATTGGACTTTGACATCCCTCTCGTCAGCAAGCCCTACAATCTGTACGAGGTTGTCGCATTGATTGCGGCCGCAATCGGCGGGGAAGTAGAGCCGGATGACACTCAATGACCCTTATCTTCTGTTAGTCGAAGCGGATCTAGCCATTCGCCATCCGCTTGCAGAATACCTGCGTACATGCGGTTACAAGGTCATTGAGGCAGGCACGACCGATGAAGCCTTGACCATGTTGCAGCCAGTCGACCACGATTTTGAGATCGAAATGCTTCTTTGCGATGTAAACGGGCCGGGATCGCTCAATGGATTCGGCCTATCGCGGTGGGTGCGGGAACATAAGCCGGGCGTGCAGGTCATTTTGGCTGGTTCAGTCGAGAAAATGACCGAAGAGGCTGGAAACCTCTGTGAGAACGGGCCGATCCTTGAGAAGCCCTATCATCATCAAACCCTGCTCGACCGCATCAAACGCGAGATGGCACGTCGTGATCTGGCGCGATCGAAGCCTTGAACCGGACCATGCGCCCGAAGAGGGCCGAAGCGAACATAGATCAAATCATTTCGACATAGAAACGAATTTGATACTCATTGCGAGTTACTTCCAGACACGGAGGTATTATGCCCGCTAAGCTCGCCCAAGATCTCGTCGTTGCTCACGGTCCCCATGCGTCACAGAAGCTTGTCGACCTGGTCGTTTTTGCGGTTCGTGCCCGTGATGATCATGAAATTACGCGTCTAGAACGTGTTCGCGGCGAACTCGAAAAGCTGAAAATCGACGCACGTAAACCCTGACTTAATGGCGAACGAACGGCTTGCCGTCGCGGAAAGTCTCGCTTGTTCATTCGGCGATACAACAACCAAGGTGGTAGGCTACAGGATCAGGGCTTGCGATACTCTGGTGAAGGGCTAGCACCTTCGAAACTTCGTGCGAAGTCACACGGACTACGCTGCCATTCGAGAACCGACGACTCGCGCCAGGCAGAGCATCGCAGTCCGATTCGAACCTGCTCGGGGAAGGTGCCGGCGCGAACCATGCGGTAAAGCGTCGTACGGCTTAGCCCGGTGCGATCCAGAACAGTCGCGAGACGGAGAAAACGGTCGGCCCCCTCTGTCATGATCGAGTACGCGATCGAGCGAACGCCCGATCGCCTTCAATAAAATTCGATAGCATGGCCGGGATCAAGTCTTCGATGCGCTCCTCCTTGCCGTAGGTTTGCTCGTAGAGGCGGGCATAGTCGGTCAAACCGGCGTGCAGGTCGGGCATGATCGACAGCGTCAGCTTGATGGGCGTTCGGTCGACAAGGCGCGAGAGCTTCAGATTGATCATGATTGCCCTCCACTCGCGCGCCACGGCGCCAAAATGAGGTCCTTGTGGACCAGCAGCCTCACAGGAGAGCCTGGCCGCACGACGATCGTCGGCTGCACATCGAGGTTGCGACTGACGATCTGATCTCCTGCCCGTGCAGCGTTTTGCTGTGTGGACTGGCGGATCGCACGGACGAGATCGCTGTCACCCGACAGGCTCAATTCCGTCCCGATGCCGAGGAGCGTCGAAAGGCCGATGCCCTTGAGCAGCTGCCAAGTGTGAAAATCGACCTTGTCGGTGAGCCCGGCATATCCCGCGGTATCGGTCGCGGGCACATTGTCGATGGTCAGCGAACTGCCGTCTGGCCTCACGATTCGCTGCCAGATCACCAGCGCCCGTTTCTGGCCGAATGCGACCACGCTGTCGTAGGTGCCGATAAGCCGCGATCCCTGCGGCACCAGCAATATTTGACCTGTTGCAGTGTCATAGCAATTTTGCGTGACCTGGGCGGTGACCAGGCCCGGCACGTCCGAGTTCAGCCCCGTGATAAGGCTTGCCGCAATGACGCTTCCGGCACTCAAGGTGTAAGGCGACGGGCTTGGCGTCATGAAATGCCCATCGACCGAAGCAGGTGTTTTTGTGGAAGCGACGAAGTCAGCCTTGCTTCCTTGGCGGCCACCTTCACCCACAGCCGCGGCAGTCGCCTCTTGCGACGAAACCGGTGTTACCGCGGCAGGCAAAGCTTCGACCGTCGTTGTTCGCCCTGCCGTTTGAACGAGCAATGGCGACTGCAATGCACTCCGTCGCTCCGATGCTCGTCGTTCCTGGTCGGTCAGGGCTTGCTGACTTGAAGCGGTCGATGTCCCCGCTCCTTCCGATGCCATCTCACGCTGGTGCTCGAGAATGGGACGGCCGAGATCGCCGGGCAGCGGCGGCCCGAGCTTTGGTACTGTACCGTAGCTGGCGGGCAGATTGCCGAGCGCATCGTTCGATGCACGTTGATTGGGTTCGGCAAGTTCCTGCGCGCTCGGGGTCATCCGGAACGTCGTCGGCTTGAGCGCAATCCACGCGATCGTTGCGACGCTAACCGATCCGGCTGCGAACAGGCCGACAACGACGCCACGCTTGAAACGGATTGCGCGTTCCGGTCGCGACCTGATTGCAAGCGTCTCGGGATCGGCCTTTGGCGGCTGACTGTTGGGGCTCGTGTCATCGGCGCTGGTCATGACGCCCTCCGCTGACGATTATTCTGAACAACGGTGCCGCGTTCGATCCTGACAACGTCCTGTTTCTTCAGGCCGAGACGGAGTTCGGCCGCGTCGAACAGGCGATCGACGACGTAGAACCGGCCGCGGACGCGGTAGTTGACCAGTTCAGCCGTTCCTTCCCGACCGACAACGAACAACGGTGGCGCCTCACCGACAGCCAGCGACGCCGGAAACTCGATAAAGGTCTGTCGGCCATCGTCGAAAGCGCGGATCGGCCGCCAGGCAGGACGATCGCCCTTGATCAGATAGTCGAAGTGCATGCTGTCGATCGCGAGGCCCGATGCAACGGGTGTCGCCGCTTCGACATGTGCAGCGTCGCGCCGCAAGGCGATAAGGGCGTCTTGAGGGTAGGCCCAGGAGAGCGCGACCATCGCCGTTTTTTCGGTGCTGGCAAACCGCAGGTGATAGCTTCGCCGGTCAGTCGTGATGACCAGATTCGTGGAAAGGCCGGCCGACGCTGGTTTCACCAGGATATGCGTTCGCTTGTCCGCCCCGCTCCCGCTCGTGGTGTCGCCGATGATCCAGCGAACGGTGTCGCCTGCCGCGACAGCGACCAGCGCCTCGCCCGCCTGCAGGGCGATGTCGGTCACGCTGCCAGGGGCTGCGTAGCCCTGATACACGGCGCCTTCGCTCCACGAGTACACCTGAGTGGCGTTGATAAACGACTGGGCGGCAGGTTCAGCCGTCGCCGCACGATTGGCGACAGCGACGCTACGGAGCGGCGGCGAGACCGCATGCTGCTTCCTGCGGGCCGAATGCGCGACATTCCTGGGCTGCTTCACGACGACGGGTGGGTGACTTGGTCCGGCTTTTACCAACGGTATAGGCGGCGCCGGCTTTGCGGGCAGCGGGATGGTTTGCGTCTGTGCCAGAGCGGCCATCGGAAGGATGGCGAGCAGGCACGGCGCGATCATGCGGATCGATTTCATCGGGCGTTCTCCTGAGAGGGTGGGACGGTAGGGTTGCCGAGCGGCATCGCTGTCGGCGCCGGCTCAATGGCGGCGGGCGGCGGGCGGTGGCGTGGGCGCAGGTGGCGGGGGCGTCTCGAACTCGCGGCTCCAGTCGATCGCATCGACGTAGATGCCGAGCGGGTTCTTCCTGAGAGTCTCGGCGGTACGCGGCGTCTTGGTCACCACCGTCAGGATGGCCGTCCATCGGCTGGTCCCGGTTTGATTGCCGCGCTCGAACGCCGTCTCGGTCCATTTGACCTGGAACGACCGATCGGATGCGCGCACGACGCTCGTCACCTGGACCGAGACGGTCTTGTTGCCGATGTCGCCGAATGGATCGGTCGAGCGCGCATAGTCGCCGATGAACTGGGCACCGCGCGGTGTCGCGAAGTCATAGGCCTCGAGCCAGCGCTCGCGTGTGATGACCGCGTCCAGCCCGACCGAACGGATGTTGCCGATGAAATGCGCGAGATGCCACGCGACCTGCGGATCGGTCGGCTGGTAATCGGTCTGGGCTTCGCTGAGCGCCTGCGGCTGGCCGAGCCTGTCGACCGCGACGATGTAGGGCGTGACCCGGCTCTGCATCGAGACCCAGATGAGGCCGGCCGCAAGCGATGTGCTCAGCGCAAGGCTTCCGAGCGACATCAGCCGCCAATTGCGCGCCTGGACGCGCGCAGATCCGATACGGTCGTCCCAAAGCTGCCCGGCGCGCTGGTATGGCGTTTCGGGTTCGGGCGTTCGCCCATAGCGTTGCAGGCTGCGTTTGAAGAACATGATCAGTCGTCCCTTTCCTTGATGTCGGGTGTGGCGGATGCGCCGCCGCGATCGCCTTCTTTCAGCGCCTGGATCGCCATATGCCGGTGGCTGCGGGCCGCCGCGTCGCTCTTGAGCGCCTTCGCCCATGCGGGTGCGGCTTCGCTCGCTGCAGGCGCGCCGCCGGATGGTGTCTTGTTGAGCGCGTTCCAGGCGGCCGCGCGGCCGGTGCTCGCGGCTTCGCCGATACCAAGCGCGCTCGATATTTTGGCACCCGCCGCATTGCGTGCCGCCTGCGCGACGCCGCCAAAACCGGCGGCAACTGACGGTGCCGCCGCGCCTTCCTGACCAAGCGCGTAGGCCGTCGATGCAGCGGCATTCATCGCGGTTCCGGCGCGCACCGCGCCAAGCGCCGCTCCGCCTGCGGCGCGCGCTCCCGCAGCAGCGCCGCCTGCGGCAACCATGGTCAGCCCGGCGGCGCCGACGGTCGTGCCGAGCGCGGCTCCAGCACCTAGCTGCGGAGCGCCTGCGACCAAACCAGATGCGATGCCCGGACCGAAGATGCCGAGGCCGAACAGCGACAGCGAGGCGAGAACGAGGCTCATCGCTTGGCCGATGTCGGGCTGCTGGCCGGCAAGTGCGCTCGTGAACTGAGCGAAATAGTTCGAGCCGATGCCGACGATGACGGCGAGCACCATGACCTTGATACCTGACGACACGACATTGCCCAGCACGCGCTCAGCCAGAAATCCGGTGCGGTTCCAGAGTGCGAACGGCACGAGGATGAAACCGGCAAGCGTCGTCAGTTTGAACTCGAGGATCGTGACGAACATCTGCACGGCGAGGATGAAGAAGGCGACGATGACGAGCGCCCAGGCCAGCAGCAGGATCGCGATGGTCAGGAAGTTGTCGAAGAAGGTCGCGAAGCCGGTCAGGCTCGAGGCCTGATCGAGGAGAGGCCACGCAGCGGTAAATCCGGTTCCGGCAAGCCGGCCCGGCTTCAGCAAATCGGCCGCTGCCATCCCGCCGCCGCCCGCCGTGATCCCCGCCTGTGCGAAAGAACGGAAGATGATGTCAGCGAGCGTCGAGAAGCTGTTCAGGATGAACGCGAATGCGCCGACGTAGAGGATCTTCTTGAGCAGCCGCCCAAGCACGTCGTTTTCGCCGCCCATCGCCCAGAACAGGCCAGCCAGCGTGATGTCGATGCCGATGAGGACCGTCGTCAGGAAACCGACGTCGGGCCCAAGCAGGCCGAAACCGCTGTCGATGTAGCGGATGAAGTCCGCGAGGAAACTGTCGATGACGTTCAGATCGTTCATCAGGGTTCTCGAGCAATGGCGGGATAAAGGGAGGCTGCGGGACGCGCCGGACGAGGGGGCAAACAGCGCGCCCCGCAGCGGCAGCGCCGTCGCGCTGCCTTCGGACACGGCCTAATGGGGGGTGTAGGCCGTGCCCGATCCGAGAAACTTCTTGGTCGCGATCCGCGCCTCCTGTTCGACCTGCAGGCGGCGCGCGGACTCGATCGTGTCGGCGCGGTATTGCGCCGCCATCATGTTCTGGATCTGGAACTGCTGCTTGGCGGTCAGCGCGAGCAGCTGGTTGGTCGCCTGCCCGACCTGCAGCGCGCCATCGGCATCCTGGCTGCGGCCGACGAGGTCGTTGAGCGTCTGCGTGTCGGCCTGAACGCTTTCGACGACCTGCGCCTGGACCCCCATCGAATGCTTGAAAGCCGCCATCGCCGTATCCAACCGGATCCGCGCTTCGACAACGCGCTGGTCCATGCGCAGCATCGCGCCGAAGTCCGACGGGAACAACTGCGCGAACTGGCGGTCGAGCCCGGCCACCTGGAACCGTATGCCTTGCGCCTGGCCCATCAGCCGGTCGATCTGCTGAAGAGTCTGGGTCATCGCGCGAAGCTGCGGGAAGTCGATGCGCGTCAGGTTCTTCGCCTGGTTGATCAGCATCGTCGCCTCGTTCTGCAGTGATGCGATCTGGTTGTTGATCTGCTGGAGCGTCCGGGCCGCGGTCAGGACCGTCTGCGAATAGTTCGAGGGATCGAACACCAGGATGCCGGCCCCCACGGGCATCGGCGCGACGGCCAACACGAACGGTGGCATTGCGATCGCCAACACGGGCGCAGTGCGACGGATGAGGCTCTTCAGCGAAACGGATTTGGGCAGGCGCATGCTGGTCACTCCTTGGGGGCTGCAGGGTCGGGAAAGTCGGCGAGCAGGTCGGCGGCCCAGTCGAGCCCGCGCGACGACAGGAAGCGCGCCGTGAAATCGGCATCGCCAAATTCTGCGATCAGCGCGTCGATGCGCGACTGGCTTGCGGCGTCGGACGTGCCGCAGAGCGCGAGTGCGGCGGGGCCGAGTCCGAGCTCGAACAGGCGGTTTCCGCGTGCCGATTGCAGATAATATTGCCGCTTGGGCGTGGCACGCGCGATTAGCTCGATCTGCCGGTCATTGAGGCCGAAGCGCGCATAGGCATCGCGGCTCTGCGGCTCGATGGCACGGTCGTTCGGGAGCAGGATCCGTTGCGGACAGCTCTCGATGATCGCAGGTGCAATGCTGCTGGTCGCGATATCGGCAAGGCTCTGCGTCGCGAACAGGACCGCGACGTTCTTCTTGCGAAGCGTCTTCAGCCATTCGCGAATGCGCGCGGCGAAGAGCGGATGATCGAGGAATATCCAGGCTTCGTCGAGGATCAGCAAGGTCGGCCGACCGTCGAATCGTTCCTCGAGCCGGTGAAACAGGTAAGTCAGTACTGGTGCGACCACCCCCGCCTGCCCCATCAGCGCTTCGGTCTCGAAACACTGGACATCGGCGAAGTCGACGTCCGCCTCGGCGGCATCGAGCAGCCGCCCATACGGACCTTCGAGCGCGTATGCTCCGAGCGCGGTCCGCAGCGCATTCGACTGGAGGAGCAGGACGAGTCCAGTGAGGGTGCGCTCATCGGCGGGCGCCGATGCGAGGCTGGTCAGCGCGGACCAGACCATGTCCTTCACCTCGGGCGTGACCGTCACCTTCTCGTGCGTCAGGAGCGCGGCGATCCATTCGGCAGCCCAGCTCCGTTCGCCGCCATCGTCGATCCGGCGCAGCGGCTGGAATGCCAAGGTCTGACCGGAGTCAGCTGCCAGACCGAGCGCATGATGTGCGCCCCCCATGGCGAGCACCGCCGCGCGTGCCGAGAAGCCCTTGTCGAAAATGAAGACCTGCGCATTCGCGTAGCGACGGAACTGCAGCGCGATGAGCGCGAGCAGAACGGACTTCCCTGCCCCGGTCGGTCCGACGACGAGCATGTGCCCGACGTCGCCCACATGCGTGGACAAGCGGAACGGCGTCGAGCCGCCGGTCTTGGCGACGAACAATGGCGGCCCGTCGAGGTGCTCATTGCGCTCGGGTCCGGCCCAGACGCTCGACAGCGGCATCAGATGCGCGAGGTTGAGCGTGTGCACGAGCGGCTGGCGGACGTTGGCGTAGACATGCCCTGGAAGCGACGACAGCCAGGCCTCGACCGCGTTCACGGTCTCGCGCACGCAGGTGAAGCCGAGCCCGTTGACGATGCGCTCGACCTGCCTGACGCGATCCTCGACGCGCGCCCTGTCAGGATCGGACACGGTGATGGTCGCCGTCAGATAGCCGAACGCGACATGATCGCCACCGAGCTCCTGAAGCGCGAGATCCGCGTCGACGACCTTGTTGTCGGCATCGCTATCGAGCAGCTGCGCCGGCTGGTTGTACATCACTTCGCGAACGAGCGCGGTCAGCGACTTGCGCTTGTTGAACCATTGGCGGCGAAGTTTCGTGAGCGTCTTCGCGCCATCGGCCTTGTCGAGCGTGATGAAACGCGTCGACCAGCGGTAACCGAAATCCTGCCGATTGAGCGCGTCCAAGATCCCCGGCCGGCTCAGGTTCGGAAAACCGAGGATGGTCAGCGTGCGAATGTGGTGATCGCCGAGTTTGGGTTCGAGGCCGCCAACGAGCGCTGTGTCCGCCAACAGCGCGTCGAGATAGATCGGCTCTTCGGGTACGGCGACGACATGCCGACGCGGCGAGATTGTCCCGTGCAGATATGTCAGCGTCTCGCTGTCATCGAGCGCGGCGATTTCGGGCATGAAGCCCGCAAAGAGATCGAGCGCGCGATCGGTCTCGGCGATGAAGCCGTCGCGGGCTGCATGCCAGTCGCGGCGTTTCTCGGCGTCGTGGCGTTCGACGAGCGAGCGCCCGGCGGCATCGCTGCTATCCGCCGGCGGCAGCCAGACGAACGTCATGAAGTAGCGGCTTTCGAAATGCGCGCTGTCGGCCGTGAACGCGGCATGGCGCTCGCGATCGACCAGCCAGGATGCCGCATCGGCGAAATCGCTTTCCGGATACGCGGCAGCCGGGCGCCGTTCGGCTTCGAAGAACAAAGCCCAGCCCGAGCCGAAGCGCTTCAGGATATTGTTTGCTCGTGCGCACGTACCGACGAGTTCGGCTTCGGTCGCGCTGTCGAGATCGGGACCGCGGAACCGCGCCGTCCGCTGGAAGCTCCCGTCCTTGTTGAGAACGATGCCGCGGCCGACGAGCAGGCCCCAGGGCAGGTGATCGGCGAGCCGGTCGGCGCGGTTGCGGTATTCGTGGAGTGCTAGCACGCCCAATATCCCTTCTGGCGGAGATGACGGACGAGGACGGGCGCGAAGTCGGGATCGCGACGCGCTGCGAAGACGGCGAGGCTGTGGCCGACTGCCCAGACCGCGAGCCCTGCCAGCCATTGCTGCAGACCGAGGCCGATCGCGGCGGCGAGCGTGCCGTTGACGATCGCGATCGTCCGCGGAGCCCCGCCAAGCAAAATCGGCGATCCGAGGCTCGGATGCACCGGTGCCTCGAACCCCTCGATATGGCCAGTCGCACCGATCACGAGATGAGCGCCCCACCACCGAAGCTGAAGAACGACAGGAAGAAGGACGAAGCGGCAAAGGCGATCGACAGCCCGAAGATGATCTGGATCAGCCGCCGAAAGCCGCCCGCCGTCTCGCCGAATGCGAGAGTCAGACCCGTCACGATGATGATGATCACCGCCACGATCTTGGCGACCGGACCCTGAACCGAGTCCAGGACCTTCTGAAGCGGCTGCTCCCAGGGCATGCCCGAGCCGGCGGCCTGCGCCGATGTCGCGATCGCCAGCGATGCCAGCGCGACATAGCAGGATGCCAGCCGGTGGCGCGTAAGAGGTGTCATTGTCGTTCTCCTTGAGGGGGTTGTGGGGAAGAGTTGACGAGTTCACTGAGCGCGTAGCCGCCGTCGGGATCGACGCCTGAGACGCGGACGATGCTGGAGATCCGGCGCTCGACACCGCGCCCGGAAATGAAGACGATCAGGTCGATCGCCTCGGCGATCATCCGGCGCGGCACGGTGACGACCGCTTCCTGGACGAGTTGTTCGACACGGGTTAGCGCCGCGACAGCACTGTTCGCATGAATGGTCGCGATCCCGCCCGGATGGCCCGTGTTCCAGGCCTTGAGCATGTCGAGCGCTTCCGGGCCGCGGACCTCGCCGACGATGATCCGGTCGGGCCGCAGGCGCAGCGTCGAGCGGACGAGGTCGGCCATGACCACGTGACCGCTCCGCGTTCTGAGAGCGACCGTATCGGCGACCGGGCACTGGAGCTCGCGCGTGTCCTCGATCAGGATGACACGCTCATCGACGCTGACCAGTTCAGCCAGCAACGCATTGGCCAGCGTGGTTTTTCCCGAGCTCGTGCCGCCCGCGACGAGGATGTTCATCCGGTCTGCGACCGCCGAGCGCAGCCGCGATGCCGTGACCGCCAGCATGATGCCGTCGGCGACATAATCGTCGAGCGTGTAGAGGCGCGTCGCGGGCTTGCGGATCGCAAAGCACGGCCCCGTCGCGACCGGCGGCAACAGACCTTCGAACCGCTCGCCGGCGTGGCCCTCAATGTGCGGCGGAAGCTCCGCCGAGACGATCGGCGCATCGCCATGGACCTCGGCGCGCGCGTGCGCAGCGACGAGACGGATGATGCGCTCGACCTGCGCGGCTTCGAGAGTCACGCCGGTGGCCACCCTGCCCTCTCCCAGGACGTCGAGCCGGAGGGCACCATCGGGGTTGACCATCACCTCGATCACCCGCGGATCGGCGAGCGCGTCGGCGATGGCCGGGCCCAGCGCGGTGCGAAGCATCGCGCGGCGCCGATCGAACGACAGGCTTGGGATCGCGACGCTCACAGTGTCGCTCCCGCAGGATCGCCGAGAGCGCGTTTGCCACTGGCCAGCTGCCGCCCGACCTGGGTGACGAAGGCATCGAAGCGATCGCGCGCGATCGCCCGGCCCGCGAAATCATCTTCGGGGAGCGGCGCGTGGATCGCGAGTTCGTAGCGGACGAACAGTGCCAGCGTTTCGAGCAGCACCTGCCCGTCACGCTCGACGCGCCCTATTGCCGTCAGCATGCGATCGAGTCGCAAGCCGAAGCGGTCGTCGAGCTCGAGACTGCCTTTGCGCTCGAGCCAAGCGGCGACCGCATCGGCAAGGATCGCCGACTTGGACGCACCCGGCTTCGACGCGAGCGCTTCGAGGCGCGCACTGATCGTAGCTGGCAGGAACAGCTGGTGGCGGACACGTTCGGCCATCTCAGAGGCCCAGCTGCAGGTCGTCGGGACTGCCGCTCGCCGCGTCCATCGCGTAGATGGTGCGGGCTGCGCCCAGGGTTCGCGCCTGATCGATCGCGCGCTTGGCAGCAGCGGGATCACCGTCGTCATCGTCGAAACTAAAGATGTTCTGCATCGGCTTTTCAGGGGCCGATTTCGGCTCGAGCGACGGCCCAGGAATCTGGGCCTGTTCAAGCCCCCCGGTCGCACTCTCTTCATCGGCGTCTTCGCCAAGCGCCGCGAGCCGAACGTCAACCGAGCCGTTTCGTGATGCCCAGTCATCGGCGCGCGCGGCCGGGCAGTCGGCATATCCCTCGGCCGAAAGCACCGGTGCCGGAAGCACGCGAACCTGAAACGTCCGGTCCTCGTAATAGCGCAGCTTCTTGGCGCGGATCGGCGGCGTGCCCGCGATCATCACCAGTTCATCGTCGGCCGGCAGCTGCATGACTTCGCCGGGTGTCAGCAGTGCGCGGGCGGTCTCCTGACGCGAGACCATGACGTGTCCGAGCCAGATGGCGAGCCGGTGTCCGGCATAGTTGCGCATCGCGCGCTGCTCGGTGGCCGTCCCCAGCGCGTCGGAAATGCGCTTGGCAGTGTGCTCGTCGTTGGTCGCGAAGGTGACCTTGACGTGGCAATTGTCGAGGATCGCGTTGTGCTCGCCATACGCCTTCTCGATCTGGTTCAGGCTCTGCGCGATCAGGAAGGCGCGGACGCCATAGCCGGCAAGGAAGGCGAGCGAGGTCTCGAAGAAGTCGAGCCGCCCGAGCGCCGGAAACTCGTCGAGCATCATGAGCAGTTTGTGACGACCGGGCTTGTTTTCGGCATGGAGATGCTCGGTCAGCCGGCGACCAATCTGGTTCAGGACGAGCCGGATCAGCGGTTTCGTCCGGCTGATGTCGGAAGGCGGCACGACCAGGTAGAGCGAAACCGGATTCTCGGCTTCGACCAGATCGGCGATGCGCCAGTCGCATGCGCTAGTTACGGCGGCGACGGTCGGGTCGCGGTAAAGCGACAGGAACGACATTGCGGTCGACAGCACGCCCGAACGTTCGTTGTCGGACTTGTTGAGCAGTTCACGCGCAGCGGATGCCACGACCGGGTGAACCTTGGGCGCATCCGGCGTGCCCAGATGATTGGTCGTCATCATGGTCTTCAGCGTCGCCGTGAACGGACGCTGCGGATCGGACAGGAATGCGGCCGCCCTCGCGAGAGTCTTTTCTTCCTCGGCGTAAAGGATGTGCAGGATCGCGCCGACAAGCAGCGAATGACTGGTCTTTTCCCAGTGGTTTCGACGTTCGAGCGCGCCCTCCGGGTCGACAAGAATATCGGCGATGTTCTGGACGTCGCGCACCTCGTCGGCGCCGCGCCGGACTTCGAGCAACGGATTGTAGCGCGCCGAACGGCTATCGGTCGGGTTGAACAGCAGGCAATGCGAGAAACGCGACCGCCAGCCCGCCGTCAGTTCCCAGTTCTCGCCCTTGATGTCGTGGACGACGGCAGAGCCGGTCCAGCCGAGCAAGGTCGGCACCACAAGCCCAACGCCTTTGCCCGACCGTGTCGGCGCAAAGGCCATGACGTGCTCGGGTCCACCGTGACGAAGATAATTACGCCCGACCCGACCGAGAAAGACGCCGCAGTCCTCGAAGAGGCCAGCGCGCTTTATATCCGCGGAGATCGCCCAACGCGCCGAACCATAGGTGGTGACATTGTTCGCCTGCCGGGATCGCCACACCGAACCGAACACCGCTGCGCCGCAGCCAAGAAAGCCGCTCGATGCCGCGATCGCTCCCGCTTCATCGAAAACGTGCGGCGCATAGGCCTCGAAGTGGAACCACCAGCCAAAGAGCGCCCAGGGGCGATAGACGGGTGTTCCCAGCAGGGAGAACCAGGGGAGGCCAAGTTCGGGCTGATAAGCGAGCGCTGCCGCCGTCCATTGCGTGGCGAACCAGACGCCTGCGATGACGATCGCGAAGACTACGACGATTTGGCCGATAAGGAGTTTGGTCGGTGTCACATATGCCTCCGCACCGTCCGCCGAGGCACGGTGTCGAGGCGATCATCGAAGATCGCGAACGATCGCTGCAGTGACTTTAGAGCGCCGGTTGACGCCAACGAACGCCAGTCGAGACCGAAGGCGTTTCACGAAGCGGCGGCGTAGCGCTTGATTCGGTTTTCCACGACCGCCTGGCGCGGCTGTTGCCCGCTACAAATACTTCGAAATCGTCCTGAACTCTTCGACGGCGGACCCTACGCCACTGGCCTCTTCCGCATGAGCAAGACAGTGATCGATATGATCGTTGATAAGCGCCTTCTTCGCCGCGACGATCGCTTTTTCGACCGCATGAAGTTGTTGCGCGACATCGGCGCAGGGTCGTCCGGACTCGATCATCTCAACGATGCTGCGCAGATGCCCGCCGGCGCGATGGAGCCGCTTGACGATCGCAGGATGTGTGTCGTGACGATGTTCGTTCATGCCTTTACGCCGCTCCATTAGCTTGGTCTTTACATATCCCCCCAGGGAGGATATGGCAACGACATCCCCCCAGGGGGATAGTCCCTCTTCTCGCAGGATGCCGTGTTGCTCGCCATTCTCGCAAACCGGACCTACCGACACTTGTTTCTGGCGCAGGTCATCGCGCTAGTCGGAACCGGCCTCGCAACCGTCGCGCTTGGCTTGCTCGCCTACGATATCGCTGGCGGCGATGCGGGCGCGGTGCTGGGTACGGCGCTGGCGATCAAGATGATCGCCTATATCGGTATCGCACCGATTGCCGGGGCGCTGGCCGACCGCGTGCCGCGCAAGGCGCTTCTTGTCGCGCTCGACCTCGTCCGCGCAGGCGTGGCGGTATTCCTGCCCTTCGTCACCGACGTCTGGCAGATCTACGTCCTGATCTTCGTCCTGCAATCCGCCTCTGCTGCATTCACACCGACGTTTCAGGCGACAATTCCAGACGTGCTGCCCGGTGAAGCGGAATATACGCGCGCGCTTTCTTTGTCGCGGCTCGCTTATGACATGGAAACGCTGACGAGCCCGATGCTGGCGGCAGCATTGCTCACGCTCATCAATTTCCACTGGCTATTCTCTGGAACGGCGATCGGGTTCATCGCCTCGGCCGCGCTCGTCGTTTCGTCGGGTCTTTCCAGCGCCCCTGCCCAGGAGGCGCGGTGCGACGATGGTCTCTATGCGCGCACGACACGTGGAATCCGCGTCTATCTCAAGACGCCGCGCCTCCGCGGGCTGCTCGCGATCAACCTTGCCGTCGCAGCCGCGAGCGCGATGGTTATCGTCAATACCGTCGTTATGGTTCGGGGCTTGGGGCTCGGGCAGCCGCAGGTTGCCCTTACGCTTGCTGTCTATGGCGGAGGGTCGATGCTGGCAGCCTTCGTCCTGCCGAAACTTCTCGAACGCATTCCGGAACGGCCCGTCATGATCGGAGCGGCCGCCATGCTTGCGGCGATGCTGGGCATCCTCGCAGCGCTTTCGTCGGCAGGGATGAGCTGGACGCTCCTGCTGGTGGCATGGCCCCTCCTCGGCATCGCCTATTCGATGAGCGTCACGCCCTCGGGCCGGCTGCTTCGCCGGTCCGTCAGTGCGAACGATCGGCCGGCGCTGTTTGCTGCACAATTTGCACTGAGCCACGTCTGCTGGCTCGTCGCGTATCCACTGGTCGGCCAGCTCGGCGCGAACCTGGGCATGCCGGTCGCCTTCGGAGCCATGGCCGGCCTTGCCGGTATCGGCGTCATTGCGGCCTTGATCGTCTGGCCGGCAAACGACCCCGATGCCGTTGCGCACGGGCACCAGACTCTTCCCGCGGATCATCTCCATCGCCGAACATCGCATCGGAACGGTGCGACGACTCACAGTTTCGTCATCGACGATCTTCATCGCAAATGGCCACGGCGATGACCGGCGGCACAAAGCACCACTGTCCTTCGTCTTGTCGCAATGTCTGCGTGTCGTTAGGCAGATCGGCGTGACCGTGGCGACAATCTCTCGCAATCCATTTCGGCGTGGCGTTGCCATGCATCTCGCGGCGGTTTTCGCGCTGTTCGCAATGGCCGGTATGTTTGGGCTGGCGACATGGCATAGCGCGACGCCCCACTCCGCCGCGACGACGCATATGACGAGCATGAGCGCCGATCACGATGTGCATGTCGAGCACACCGACGACGACGATACCGATCTCGTCCACCTGGCGGCGCACGCCGTATCGCACACGGTCTACATTGCCGCACAACCGGCATTCGCGGCGCTCGTCCTGATCTCCGACGTTCGCTGGATAGCTGCATTGACCCGAGCGGCTGGCTCCGTCCGGCCCGATGGACTTCTGAGACCCCCACGCGGCTGATCGCGCGCCTTTCCGCGCCCGATCCATCTTTGCCGACAAGGGGAATTACCGATGAAAGCCTTTCGAGGCCGGATACCGCGACGCGCGGTGCCCGGCATGCTGGCTGCGACTTGCCTGATGGCGATCGCGCAGCCGGTGCGTGCGCAGGTTGCGCCGCCATTTGCCGTGTTGCTTCGCGAGAGCGAAAACGCGCCACGACTTGCCGTCAGCGGTGCGGAAGTGCGCCGTGCGGAGGGGCTGTCGCAACAGGCCCGAGCTCGTCCGAACCCAAACATCAGCGTGTTGACCGAGAACGTTGCAGGATCGACGCCCTACGCGGCCTTCGACCGCGCAGAGACGACGCTTCAGTACAGCCAGCCGCTCGAACTGGGCGGCAAAAGGTCTGCTCGGATCGCTGCCGGTCAGGCCGGTGTCGTCGCTTCACAAGCCCGCGATCGCGATGCCCGCGTCGCCTTCGCCTACGACCTTGCGCGCGCCTATGCGGGCGCGGAAGTCGCCGACCGCCGCGTGACATTGTCGGAAGACCAGGTCGAACAGGCGCGGCGCGACTTCCGCGCAGCCCAGGCGCTGGTCGACGCAGGGAAAGAAGCCCGCCTTCGCAGTTTGCAGGCCCAATCCGCGCTCAACGACGTGAGTGCCGAGCTCGAACTCGCGAAAGCGAACCGGATCGCGGCATATTCGAAACTCGCTGCACTGGTCGGAGCAGAGAGGCCCTACACCGGTCTGGCGGACACACTGCTCGGGCCGAACGCGCCCATTGTCGGCCCGCCGGATCCTCGCGGCACAACCACGGTTCAGGTCGCACAAACGGAGCGGGACGCGGCTGTCGCGCGCCTCAGGGTCGAACGCAGCCGGGTTGCGCCCGATATCACGGCTACGATCGGCATGCGCCGCCTTAATGCCGAAAGGGCAACCGCCCTCGTCGGCGGGTTGACGATTCCGCTGAGCATTTTCGATCGCAATCGCGGAAATATCGCCGCGTCGCGCGCGGAGATCGACGCGGCAGACGCGCGGCTGGCCATGGCGCGAAACGAGGCGCTCGCGGAATCGCATTCGGTGGTTGCCGAACTGGCGGCCGCGGATGCCCGCGTCTCGGCCGCGGCCAACGCCCAGGCTACCGCGGACGAAACCTACCGCCTCGCACGCATTGCCTATGAAGCGGGCAAGTCGCCTCTTGTCGAACTCCTTGCCGCACGGCGAGGCCTGGGGACCGCACGCGGTGTCCTTCTCGACGCCAGGGCGGCGCAATTCGAAATCCGCGCGCGTCTCGCCCGCCTTCAGGGCCGCACCATTTCGGGGGAACCCATCCAATGACGTCCAAACAGAAAATCACCGCAGGCGCCGCTCTGGCGCTTGTACTCGCCGCAGGGGCAGGTTTCGGCGTTGCCAGGCTGACGGCGCCACTCCCGCAAGCCTACACGTCAGCCGAAAAACCTGCCGCTCCCGCGGATACGGTAACGATGACTGCGGACGCCATCAGGCAATCGCAGATCACCGTTGCCCCCGCCGCATCGGGCGAGCTGGACTCGGCTATCCCGGCCTCGGCACGAGTCGATGCCTTGCCGGATGCAGAGGCGGTACTGACATCGCGTGCGGCGGGCACGATCACGCGCATCTTCAAACGCATCGGCGATCCCGTCGGTGCAGGCGAGACGCTCGCTCTGGTCGAAAGCCGCGACGCGTCCGCGATCGCCGCGGATCGCGCGGCGGCTGGCGCCCGTGTCGCGCTGGCCCAGAAACAGCTCGCGCGCGAGCGAGGGCTGTTGTCGCAGGGCGTGGCACCCCGTGCGGACTTCGAAACCGCCGAGGCCGCGCTTGCCGTCGCGCGCGCCGATGCGATGCGCGCGAATGCTGCGGCAGGCGCCGCCCGCGTAGCGTCCGATGGGCGATCCGTTGCCGTGGTCAGTCCCGTGGCAGGCCGGGTGACCGCGATCACGGCAAATCTGGGCCGCTTCGTCGCCGCGGAGGCCGAGCTGTTTCGCGTAGCGGATCCGCGCCGGATACAGATCGTAACAAGCCTGCCGCCGGGCGATGCCGCGCGCGTCAGAACGGGCGACCGGGTCGAGCTGACGACAAGCGACGGGCAAGCCATAGAGGGTCGCGTGCGCACGATGACCGGCGTCGTGGATGCCAGCACGCGGGCTGCGACAGTCGTGGTCGAGGCCGGCGCGGCGAACACCGTCTTCATTCCCGGTCAGCAGGTGCAGGCCCGCATCTTCGCAAGCGGCGGGGCCGCGAAAAGCGGTGTGATGGTCCCGCAGGACGCAGTTCAGACACTGGGTGACAGAACCGTCGTGTTCGTCCGGACTCGTAGCGGATTCAAGGCACAGGCCGTGCAGATCGGCCGCCGCAGCAGCGGCCTCGTCGGCATAACCGATGGCTTACGCGCGGGACAGCCGATCGCGACCACCAACGCCTTCCTCCTGAAGGCCGAAATCGAGAAGGAGTCGGCGGAATGATCAGTCGCATCCTCAGCCTTTCGGTCCGGGGCCGATGGCTCGTCGCGTGTCTCACCCTGCTTGTGATCGGGCTCGGGGCCTGGCAGATCACGAAGCTGCCGATCGATGCCGTGCCCGACGTCACCAACCGCCAGGTCCAGATCAGTACCTTCGCCCCGACGCTGGGTCCGGTCGATATCGAAAAGCAGGTGACGTTTCCCGTCGAGACCGCGCTTGCCGGCATCCCCGGGCTGGAAATGACCCGGTCGTTCTCTCGAAACGGCTTCAGTCAGGTCACGGCCGTTTTCACGGACAAGACAGATATCTATTTTGCCCGACAGCAGGTCACCGAACGGCTGACACAGGCCAAGGACAGCCTCCCCGCTGGCGTCCAGCCCAATCTCGCCCCACTCAGCACGGGCCTCGGCGAAATCTTCTTCTACTCGGTGGCGTTTCGCCACCCCGACGGCAAGGGCTTGAAGGTCACCGACGGCAAACCCGGCTGGCAGTCCGATGGCAGCTATCTGACGCCGGAAGGCGAGCGCCTGACGACCGAACTGGCCAAGGCGGCCTATCTGCGCACGGTCCAGGACTGGATCATCCGCCCTCAAATGCGCAACGTGAAGGGTGTCGCCGGGGTCGATTCCAATGGCGGCTATGTGAAGCAATATCTCGTCGAGCCCGATCTCAACGCGCTCGCGAGTTACGGCCTTTCGATCACGGAACTCGCCAGTGCACTCGAGCGCGCGAACTTGTCCGCGGGTTCGAACTATGTCCGTCGCGCAGGCGAAAGTTTCCTCGTGCGTGCCGACGCGCGGTTGCGATCGATCACCGAAATCGAAGAGGCGGTCGTCGCGACACGCGCTGGCATCCCGGTGCGCGTCAAGGATGTCGGCGGGGTCGTCATCGGGGGCGCGGTCCGTACGGGGTCGGGCAGCCGCATGGGTTCCGAAGCGGTTATATCGACCGTGCTCATGCTCGTTGGCGAGAACAGCCGCATCGTCGCAAACAACGCGGCCGAGAGACTTATCGAGGTCAACAGATCGCTTCCGCCCGATGTCTTCGCCGAACCGGTCTACAATCGATCGAAGCTCGTCAACGCGACGATCGCGACCGTCAAAAAGAACCTTGTCGAAGGCGCATTGCTTGTCATCGTCGTCCTGTTCCTGCTGCTCGGCAATATTCGCGCGGCACTGGTGACCGCAGCGGTCATTCCCATCACGATGCTCATGACGGCGGCGGGCATGAACGCGCTGGGGGTTTCCGGAAATCTGATGAGCCTGGGCGCGCTCGACTTCGGCCTTATCGTCGATGGCGCCGTGATCATCGTCGAGAATACCCTCCGGCGCTTCGCCGAGCGGCAGGAGCGCGAAGGCAGGCTGCTGACGGTGCGCGAGCGGCTGAGCGAGACGATCGAGGCCGCGCAGGAAATGGTGCGGCCCACGGTCTATGGCCAGCTGATCATTTTCCTCGTCTTTGTGCCCTTGCTCACGTTCCAGGGTGTCGAGGGCAAGACGTTCTCTCCCATGGCGATCACGCTGATGGTCGCGCTCGCGTCCGCATTCGTGCTGTCGATCACGTTCGTGCCCGCGCTGATCGCGATCTTCATCAAGGGAAAGGTCAGTGAGACCGAGGTGAAGCCGATCCGCTGGTTCAAGACCAGATACGCGCCCGTTCTCGACAAGGCCGTCGCGCGTCCCAAGCCGTTCATCGCCGGTGGTGCAGGTGTCTTTCTCGCAGCCGTGCTCTGCTTCGGCCTGCTGGGCGAGGAGTTCATGCCCCAGCTCGACGAGAAGGATATCACGGTCACGAATTTCCGCGTCCCGTCGGCGTCGATCGACCAGTCGACGCAGATGCAGTTGCGGATCGAGGATGCCTTGAAGTCGCTGCCCGAGGTCGCGCTCGTATTTTCGAAGAACGGCAACGCCGACCTCGGCACCGACCCGATGCCACCGAACGCCTCGGACACCTATGTCATTCCGAAGCCAGAAAGCGAATGGCCCGCCGATGTGAAGTCTAAAGAGGATATTCTTCGACGCATCGAGCAGCGCATGAAGCCGTTGATCGGTAACCGCACGGAAATCCAGCAGCCGATCCAGATGCGCTTCAACGAACTGATCGCGGGAGTCCGTGCCGACGTCGCGGTGAAGCTCTACGGCGACGATCTCGACGCGATGACCGCACAGGCTAAGCGCATTGCCGGCGTCCTGCGGACCATCCCGGGAGCAGGCGACGTCAGTGCCGAGCAGACCAGCGGCGCGCCGACATTCGACGTCAAGATCGACCGGCTGGCAACGGCACGTTACGGGTTGGCGGTTGAGGATGTCGCCGACATCGTCTCGGCGGCGCTGGGCGGGCGCCAGGCAGGCCTGCTGTTCGAAGGCGACAGGCGGTTTTCCGTGGTCGTGCGCCTGCCCGACGTGCAGCGCGACGACATCGAGGCGCTGGGATCGATCCCGGTGATGCTGCCCGCAGCCGAAGGACAGGTCGCGCAGTCGATCGCGCTGCGCGAGGTTGCGCGGTTCAGCTATACTCAGGGACTGAATCAGATCAGCCGCGAGAATGGCAAGCGCATGGTCGTCGTCCAGGTCAACGTGCGCGGGCGCGATATGGGCGGCTTCGTCGCGGAAGCGCAGGACAAGATCGGAAAGCTCGACCTGCCGCCGGGTATGTACACCGCCTGGGGCGGCACGTTCGAAAGCCTGCAGTCAGCGCGGCTTCGACTGCTGATCGTGGTCCCGATGTGCTTCGTCGCCATCTATGCTTTGCTTTACATGGCGCTCGGCGGATTCGTGCCGGCCGCGATCGTGTTCAGCGCGGTGCCGATGGCGTTGGCAGGCGGGGTCTTCGCGCTGCTCCTGCGGGGCATTCCGTTTTCGATCACTGCGGCGGTCGGCTTTATCGCGCTGTCAGGGGTCGCGGTGCTCAACGGCCTCGTCATGATGAGCGCAATCGAGAAACGGCGAAGCGAGGGAGTGAGCGAGGACGACGCGATCATCGGGGGCGCGATGGAACGCGTCCGGCCCGTCCTGATGACGGCTCTGGTCGCCAGCCTGGGCTTCGTGCCGATGGCACTTGCGACGGGCACAGGAGCGGAAGTCCAGCGTCCTCTGGCGACAGTGGTCATCGGCGGCCTGATCACCTCGACCGCACTGACGTTGCTCGTGCTGCCAGCGATTTCGGCGATGGCGTCGCGTTGGGAAGCGCGTCGCAAGCAGCGCGTCGCCGGACCGTCGCTTGCAAACGCCTAGGCCCGACGATCTGCCGGGAGCCCGGCTCCCGGCGGACATCGTCCACGGCAATGTGCCTGCTGGGGCGATTGGCATCAATTCCGGGCGGCCCGATCGACTTTTCCTGTATGAAACCTGCGCACCCAGAGCTTTGCGCATTGGAGGGTCAAGCTGTGCTCGATGGCGGAAGCCCAAGCGCGCCGGTTGCGGGATCGACACCGGCGACGATCCGGCGCGTCAGCGCATGAAAAAGCTCGGAGAGGTTGAGGAGCAGGGCATCGTCCTCCGCACTCGAATACGGTGAGACCAGAGCCCCGTGCATGACGTCGTTGCGGATCGTTTTCCACGCCTTGAAATTGTCGGGCGATATCCACCCCTCCTTCCGCAACTGGCGAAGCGCGATCATCGCGCTCGTCTCGAGCATGCGCACCGCCGCGCCCTTCGCCGGATCCTTGAGCCGGGCGTCGCCTGACCACAAATCGACATAGGCCTTGAACGCGTCCACTTCGGACGCGAGCTTGATCAGGTCGACGGCCTCCAGATCCGAACGGCGCGAGCCGCGCGGGAACAGAAGGTTGATCAGCCCTTCGGCAGCGCTGGCATAGGTCAGCGCCCAGACCCATCGCGACCCGCTCGCCGCCTGGATAACCTCGACATAGAAGTCGGTGATGGCGTGCGCCTCATGGTCGCCCGCGTGCGCGATGTGCGCCAGCAGACGCGCGTAGCTGTCCCAGAACTCGGCTGGACTCATCGCCGATTTGCCGGCCTGCGACAGTCCGCAAGCGCCGGTTTCCGTCGACCAGGACGGCGATGGCCGAATCCAGTTCATGCGTCCCGTCCGTATGCCGCGTGAAACGAAGCGCGGGTAGATGAGCTGCCCGAACAGGATGCGAAGGGGTTCGCCGAGCCAGTTCTCCGTCATCGTCACGGGAAGCTTCCCGGTTCCCGGTGCGTGGATCATCAGCAGATTGGCGCGGTCGTCGAGCGTGAACGTCACTTCGGTATCGAGCACCTGCATCGTGAAGACGGATCCTGCGCCCGGTTCGGCTTTCGGGAACAGCCGCCGCAGAAAGATCCGCGCTCTCCCTTCGTCCGGCAGGAGATAGGCAGCATGCGTCTCGAGCGGCGTGGGTCCGCGGTCGTCGATGGTCAGCGCGTCGAAATTTCCAGTGAAAACCCATTCCGCTTCGGCACCCGCTTCGTCGTCGCTCGTCCAGAGGCTCGGAATGGTCCATCCGCATGAAAGGCGGACACCATCGTCGGTCACGACATCCAGCCGCTCGCGCAAAAGGCCATTGTAGGGGTCGGCCCGAATTCGGTTCATCGTCCGGAGCGCATGGCCGATGTCGTCGGGCGTCCCCACCAGCCGATAGCTAAGGAGGTGGCCGACTCGACCACGATTCCGCCACGGCCGACAACCATCGGAGGTTCCCCGTCGGCGGCGAGAAGTGTCATCTCGCGGCAAGGAATCACAACGCCGATTTCACCGTAGGGCTTCAACCGATCGACGAAGGTCATTCATCCACTCCAGCGGGTCCGGGCACCAGCACCGTACCACGCATCTTCTTGTATATGCCGCCCCGTCGGCGGCATATCGTTCAACGATGAGGCGATCGGTCTCGACCGTGCCTTGGTAACGCAAAAGAGACTTGCGATGAGCGTGCCTCAACGACGCCCCGCTCGGCCGAGCTCCCGTCCGATCGATCAGGATACCGTGCTTTGTCCGGAATGCGGACGTCGCCTTGCCGATATCATCGCGTGGATCGACGCGCAGGAGGGTCCGCTCAGCGATCGTCTTTCGGGTTTTCCGCGTCCGCTCGACTACGTGCTTGCATGCCTGTTGCGGATATCCTGATGTCCCTGCGGCCTCATGACCCTGCCAAAGGCGTGCTGAGGACGATCATCGCGACAGCGGCCACGGCCATGACGCCCGTCGCAAGCCAGCCGAAAAACTTGAGTGCTGGCGACGCGACGAAATCACCCATGATCGAACGCTTGGAGACGACGATCATCAGCCCGACGAGCACGGGCACCGCGACCATCCCGTTTATGACCGCGCTCCAGAACAAGGCCTTCATCGGATTCACGTCCGACCAGTCGATCGCCAGACCCAGCACAGTGCCGAGCGTTATCACCGCATAGAAGGCCTTGGCGCGCTGCGGCTTGTCTTCGAGACTGGCGCTCCAGCCGCCGATCTCGCAGACGGCATAGGCCGACGATCCCGCGAGAACAGGAATTGCGAGAAGGCCGGTCCCGATGATCCCCAGGCTGAAGATCGCGAACGCGAAATCGCCGGCGATCGGCTTCAAGGCCTGCGCGGCATCGGCCGCGCTCTGAATATCGGTCTTGCCTGCGGCATTGAGCGTTGCGGCCGTGCCGAGCATGATCGCCAGCGCGACGATCGTCGACACCCCCATTCCGGCGAACGTGTCCCAGCGGATCCGGCTCAGTGCGTCGGGAGCCTGAGACTTCTTGTCCTTGAGCGGTTCGCGCTCATCGCTCTGGTTGATATCTTCGACTTCCTGCGCCGCCTGCCAGAAGAACAGATAGGGGCTGATCGTGGTACCGAAGATCGCGACGATCGCGGTGACCGCTGCGACGCCCGATATCTTGGGAACGACGAGACCCGTCGCCGCTGCCATCCAGTCGACCTTGATGATGAACAGCAGCGCGATGTAGGCAAACAGCACGAGTGTCAGCCACTTCAGGAAACTCACGTAACTGTGGTAGGGTACGAATAGCTGGAGGAGCAGCGACACGACGGCAAAGCCGATCGTGAAGATGTGCGGAGAGCCGGGCACGACGAGCGCGGACGCGGCGCCCATAGCCGCGAGATCGGCCCCGACGTTGATGGTATTCGCGCAGAACAGCAGGCCGATGAGCGCGATAACGATGGTCTTGGGCATGACCTTGTCGAGACTGTTGCCAAGACCGTGCCCGGTAACGCGCCCCACGCGTGCGCTCGCGAGCTGGACGGCAACCATGAGCGGATAGGACAAGGTCATCGTCCACATCAGGCCGGTGCCGAACTGCGCTCCCGCCTGGGAATAGGTTGCAATGCCGCTCGGATCATCGTCCGCAGCACCGGTGACCAGGCCCGGACCCAGTCGCTTCAGCTTGTCGCCTATGCTCATATGGATAGCCCCCGGCCGGACGGGCGGCTGCACAGCCGGACCGGTGCCGGCCTCGATATGTCGTTACAGATCAAGGCCATGCCCTCGTTGATTCCGGCGTCGCAACGCGCATCCTAAGTTAAAGTTGCGCGCTCGTTCTTTTCCGACCGCGAAAATCTGCGATCCTTAACTTTCATCAATTAATCGGCCGGTCGATGTTTTAACATCTCCACTTGCGCGGCTAGACCAGCATCAAGGCAGTGGCCATGAGCGCGAAGACGGCTGCCTCGTCCCAGTAAGTAAAGTTGCGGCCGGTCACTCTCTCGCTGCGGACAATCGCGATTGCTGCGTCGAACAACGCCGCAAAGGCAAAAAGCAGGCCGGCATTGTCACGAAACGACGACGGGACGCGCGCAAGGGCGAGTGCGGCAAGAACGGCCGCCTTCAGGCAAAGCCGTCGCAGGGCGTAGGTGTCGCGCTTATCCATCGAGGCTGATCCCGGCGTCGCGAAATGCCATGCCGATGCTTAGGCTCAAATTCAGCCGTCGATCAATCACATAGGGTGGCAGATATGACCTCTCGGCCCTAGATCGATATTCCGGCCCCGCCCTCCGCCGGACCTGTTCGAGAGAAGACGACACTGTACGACGCGATTGTCTGGATCCTCTCGCAACTCGGCGGGCTCGGCGTCTTCCTCCTCATGTTCGTCGAGAATCTTTTTCCGCCGATCCCGTCGGAGGTGATCCTCCCGCTTGCGGGTTATTGGGCTGCGCAGGGGCGCGCATCGCTGGCGATCGTCATCGTCGCCGGGACGCTGGGCTCGGTCGCGGGCGCTGCTCTGTGGTATAGTGTCGGTCGCTGGATCGGGACCGCGCGGCTCAAGCGGTTCGCCATGCACCACGGGCGCTGGCTGACGCTGACACCTACCGACATCGACGAAGTCAGCGCCTGGTTTGCACGTCATGGCCGGTGGGCGGTGCTGTTCGGACGGCTTCTTCCCGGTATCCGAACGCTGATCTCGGTCCCCGCGGGCGTGACCGCAATGCCTGTCGGCCCCTTCTTGCTCTGGACGACCATCGGGTCGGCCGCTTGGACGACGGTGCTCGTTGTCGCGGGCTACGAACTGGCGGCGCGCTACGAAAGGATTGCGACTTACGTCGAGCCGGTCAGTAACGCGATCCTAGCCCTGGCCGCATTGTGGTATCTGTGGCGGGTTGCGACCTTCGGCCGGAAACGTCGCTGATCCATCCGGGCGTGTCTGCTCCATCCGCTATGCGATCGTGCCCTTCGAAGATCTCGCGCGTCCGGAAAACTCAGACCGGCATGTTCATGATATCCCTGTATGCCGACAAGAGCTTGTTGCGGATCTGCACAGTCGCCTCGAACTGGAGCGAGGCTTTTTGTTGCGTCAACATCACGCCGACGAGATCGTTTGTATCGCCACGCTCATAGGCCTCGGTCACGCGGTCTTCCTCTTCCTGGCTCGCATTGACCTTGGAAAAAAGGTTGGAGAGCGTCGTGCCAAAGTCGCCGGATGCGGCTGCAGGGCCCTCGCCGCCATTCCACGCCGGAGGCGAAGAAATTGCCGGCCTCGCGCTCTGCGCCTTCGACAGTGCCGCGGCAAACTGGGTGCCCTGAACGGTCGCCGCCGGCGCACCGCCCGCCGCACCACGGAGAGCCGCATTGCCCTGGAGGATCGCATTGCGGGCAGACATAATGCTCGCAATGTCGGTCATCGGCGCGCTCCTGAATGTTGCGCAACTCTCTCAACTCATGGTTAAGATAGAATGAAGTCGCTCGGGCCTGGGCATAATGGATTAGTTCAAAATTCGGTCCCGCCCCGACCGCTCGATTCAGTCCTCACATCAAACGGCCACCACGATCGGCGCTGCGATCTCGGTGTAGAGTTCAGTACCGGGCGCGGCCCGAATGCTCGCGATCAGGCTGTATCGAATTTCCTCGTCCAGATGCCCCTTCGCCATATTCTCGCGCCACCAGCCGCCGACGGGATAGACGATGATCGCATCGCGATCCGCCAGTTCATTGGCCGTGCCTTCCCAGATGTCGGCGTGAAGCGACCCTCTGTTGCGAAGCTGGGGTCCGATTGTCCATCCGGCATCGCCCGCCGCACGTTTGGCCGGCCGCGCACCGGCCTGCGCGTTACGACGGCGCAGAAACATGTCCAGCGAGTCGTCGGCGTGCTTCAATTCGAAGCGCAAGCCGTGGCTCGCATAGGTGTGGCGTCGCGATACGCCGCGCTCGCCAGGATTGGGTTCGACGAAATAGCTCAGGGTAATGCGCAACTGCACCATTGCAGCGTCAAGCTCGAGCAATTTGGCCTTGGGCCAAGGAAGCCGGTGGACGGCGAGTTCGTCCGTCGCGCTTGAGGATCCGTCCTGCTTGAACGGAATGAGCTTCTCCTCGGCGACGATCGTCACGTCGTTGTCGAGGCTGCCGAGTGCCCGCACGATCGACGGCACGCCAAACCCGTAGCGTCGAACGAGGTTGGTTTTCCCGATATCGCCCTGATTGGCCCGCATTGCCGGCGTCCACTCCGCCGAATGAACGATGAGCCCCCGAACGGTTTCGGGCCAGAGTTCAGGCTTCGCCGCGAGAATTTGAGCGCCCATCCGCGCGGCGAGTGCCGTTGCCGCGCTGGTGTCTCCCGTGGTCGAAAATGCGCGCTCGTTGAAACGATGGAATGTCGTCAGGAGCGCCAAATCGTCGATATCGTCGGGTTGGCCATTGCCCGGATCGACCGCGAGATTTCCACCCTCGAAGACGACGTCGGGTTTGATCGGCCAATCGCGGTTCCAGCTAACAGACGTCCGGCTCCTTGGATGAAGATCGCCCGCCGGACTGAGTGCGGCCCAACCATGAAACGCGACGTCCGTGATCGCGGTACGCTCGGTGAAGGCACCGACGGTCAGCGCATTCCAGGCCTGCGCAGGACTTTCGATCGGCGTCGTGTCGTTCGCCGCGGGATAATCGGCCGAAACGATCGCTTCGCGAATATTTCCGGCAGATACCGCAATAAAACGCGCGACCTCATCACGCCCGAAGGACAGCGCATCCAGCTCGGCGGACCAGGACGACGGTCGACCACGCCAGTGATCGCCCGGACTGGTGACCGCGAGACAGATGGCACGCGGCCGATCGGGTGCGGCGATCTCCGCGCGCGCGATCGAGTCGGCGGTGATCGCGCCATAAAGGTCGGGGTCGTTCACGCCGTGATCCGGGAGGATCTTCACCGACTCCAGCCGATGCCTGACCTCCACCGGCCCGTTTCCGTCGAGCACCTCCATCAGGTCCCCGTAAAGCGCAGTGCCGGACATCCGCGTCCCGTGACCGCCATGGGGCATGAGGCTCGTGTCACCGACCAGCGCCCCGCCATGAAACGCGTGCATGTCGTCGACATTGAGAAACGGCGCGATGAGCGGATGACCGATGGTCGAACCGGAATCGAGCAGGCAGACAGCGGGCGCGTCGTTACCGCATGGTACGAGGCGGTCGGCCAGGTCCTGGGCCCAGGCGCGCTGCTCCGCGCCGTCCATACCCATGAAGAGCGCCGGTGTGTCGCGCGCAAGCCGAAGCTCGGCGACGCAATCGGTGTTTGCGATGAGGGAGCCGAGTTGCTCGGCGGTCGCCCGGACCACGACGACCTCTCGCTCGGCGAACACAAGGCTGTGTTCTCGCGTCGCGAGATCCATCGCCTGGGCCGGCTTCTCGAACACGGCGCGCGTTCCGACGCGAAGCCAGGCTTCCCACCAGACGGTTTCGCCGGGCTGCGGGAACAGGTCCGGCTGATCGGTGTAGAAGGAGCGGGCAACGGCGAGGCGGGCTGTCTCGATCGAGGCGATGAGCCGCTCGTTCTTCGGCGTGCTGATGGTCTCGTGGGTGCCGTCTTCCCTCAGACGCTCCCTCGTGTTGTTCTCGTCCCGATATCCGGCGACCTTCTTGAGGTAATAGTCCTTCTGTCGCTCGGGCACGAACACCGTCGCCTTGACATGGCCGTCGGCAGGCGCGTGAACATTGACCAGCTCGATCGGAAATCGCCCGCGTCGATATTCGAGCTTGTCGACGATGCCGGCCTGGGCTTCAGGCAGGCTGAACTCGATGTAGAAACCTTTCGTGCCACTTGCGAGGGCGGCCTGCCGGTTCGCGAGAGCCGCCTCACCCTGCTGGACGGCTGTCGTCAGTGCGGCGGTCAACGCTTCCGCGTGGGCAGCCCGCTCCCGTTGCGGTGGACCATCGCCTTTGTCGCCACCGCCCTGGTGTGCGGTATATCCTCTCCGGTCACCGTTGTTCTGCAGATAGATATGCGGGTGAGGCCGCTGTTCCTTTCCTGGCATCTTTAGCGGCGCGCTGCCGCCCTCCGTTCATCTATCGCTGCAACGATATCGCCGGTGGCGACATCGTCGCGGCCGGAAAGAAGCGCATGTTTCGCGGCCTCATCGGCGATACGCGACAAATCGGCCTGGCTGAGCCCTTCGGCATCGCGCGTCGCGCGGGACCAGTCGACGTTCGTGGTGTCGAACGTCGCCAGCCGCCCAACCAGGATGGCATGAGCGACATCGGCACTGGGAAGCGAATATTCTATCACATCGTCGAACCGGCGAAACAGCGCCGGGTCGAGCAGTTCGGGATGGTTCGTCGCCGCCACGATCAGTCCCTCGCTCTCGTCCTCTTCCAGGAACTGGAGGAATGAGTTCAGGACGCGGCGGATCTCGCCAACGTCGTTTCGTTCGCTCCGCCGAGCTCCGATGGCATCGAACTCATCGAAAAAATAGATCCCGCGCGTGGCCGCCATCGCGGAGAACACCGTCCGCAGCTTGGTCGCCGTCTCACCCATGAACTTGGTCAGCAGCCCATCGAGCAACACGGAGAACAGCGGCAGCTTCAACTCGCCGGCCATCGCGGCTGCTGTCATGGTTTTCCCTGCACCGGGCGGCCCGATCAGCAGAAGCTTGCGACGTGGCTGAAGGCCATGCTCCCGCAGACGATGGGCCTGACGCTGCTCGATGATGACACGCTGCAGACGATCGCGAAGCGCCGGCGGAAGCACCATGCTGGACAGGCGCGTATCGACGTATCGCGCGGCGACAAGGTTCGCGAGTTCCCCGCGCGGTTGCACCAGCGGCACGGTCTTGGCGGGCGCCCTGGTCCTGGATTTGGCGCGGGCACCGTCGACCATTTCGCGCAACTGCTGGGCGACCTTGCCGTGCCCCAGGCGCGCCTCGTTCGCGGCGGCCTGCATGGCGACGGTCAAGAATTGTTCGTCGTCGCCGTCGATATGGCTCTGGAGCAGCGCGACAAGGTGTGTTGCCTTGGTCATCAGCCCTGATCCGAACTCGGAACTCGTGTCATGCCATCTGCTCGCGCTGTCTGTTTCGGCAACGCTCGGAAATCGCGTCTGTTCGACTGCCCCCAAGTCGCGTGACGATCCTATCGGTGTTAGCGCGCTGTGACAAACTATTCGTCGGCACCGGGGCCAAGCAGCATTTTGGCGGCCTTGCCGCCGAGGTGCAACGCCGCTCATTCTCGATGCGGCATTGTTGGCATGGCGCATCGGCACGACGCGCCAACGACCCCGGATACAGGCAACCCGGCACGTGTTGGTGACCGCCGACCGGTCGCCGGCGCACGCGGGACGCGATCGCCGCCGACGTTATTGCCGGTAATGCGGCTCGACCGCCGCCAGATCGTTGCGGATGGTCGTCGCGGCGACGCCGCCCTCCCCCATGGCATGGCTTATCTGATCGAGACCCTTCACGACATCGCCGGCAGCAAACAGGCCCGCCACGCCGCAGCGCTGATGCGCGTCGACGATTATGCATCCATCTGCGCTGAGCGTCGCGCCGGCCATCCGCGCAAGGTCCGAATGAATGACCGAACCCAATGCCGGATAGACCGTGTCGAACCAGGTCGCACCCGCATGCGCGAAGATCCGCTTCTGTCCGAGATCGATCGTGAGAATTCCCGCAGGCGTGTCGTCGACCGCCACCCCGGCAGTACGAAGTCTTTCCCTCGTTTTCGGGTCGAGGTCGTGCCGCCCGGTGGCGGGGAGCAACGTTACATCGGCAGAATAGCTACGGAGGAAAAGTGCCTCCTCCGCGCCGCGTTCGCCCGTGCCGACAACGCCCACACGCCGATCGGTCACCTCGAAGCCGTCGCAAATCGGGCAATAGCGCAGCAGCCCCGCACGAAGTGCGCGGCTATGGTCCCTTTCAGCGATCTGGGGCCGGATATTGCGCACACCGGTTGCAAGCAGCACCGACCGCGCTCTGATTGTTTCCGTCGATCCGGCAAGTACGAAGCCGGTGTCGTCGATCATCAGGCTCTCGATCCATCCACGGACAATGGATGCACCGAAATTGCACGCCTGGCGCTCCATCCGCTTCAGCAAGGTCCGTCCCGAGATGCCGCGCGGAAACCCTGCATGGTTATGCGTTGTCGGGATAAGCGCAGCCCTGCTCTGTCCCCCGTCAATCACGACGGCTCGCAGATGAAATCGGGCAAGGTAGATGGCCGCCGTCAGTCCTGCCGGTCCGCCGCCGACGATCGCGCAATCGAGAATATCGGCCGTCCGCGTCATGTTTCGACAATGCGACACATGCGCACCGGTTCCGGTGGCGCGCACCCGTGTCCTTGCGCATGATGCACGCGCCCGGGTCCGCGACCCGCAAACCACAGCCGCGGCGAAGGCCTAAGCGACACCATGAGCCTGAGAAAATTCGACCGTCACGGATGTGCCGTCCGCGCGATCGCCGATCGTGATGGTCGCGCCATATCGATCGACGATTGCCTTCACGATCGAAAGGCCCAGACCTGATCCCCCGCTGTCGTTCGCAACACGATAAAATGGTGCGAAAACCTGATCGTGTATCGCGGCCGGGATGCCGGGACCGGTATCTTCCACCGACAGGCAAATCCTGTTGCCCGCGGGGCGCACGACCAAGTCCACCCGTCCGCCGGGTGGGGTGTACCGCAACGCATTGTCGACGAGGTTGCGCAGCACTGTCGACAGATCCGCTTCGTCCATTGGGACATCGACGTCGGGATCGCCCACTACGCCAAGATCGATCCGCTTGCTGTCGGCAAGAGCGATATGGTCCGCGATCACGGTGCGCAGCACGTGTCCGACCCGCGTGATCGCCTGGCCGGGAGGCGGAGTTTGCCGCATCCGTGCCAATGTCAGAAGCTGATCGAGCAGCGCGCGTGCACGGCGCAATCCGTCCGCCAGGGTCTCGACACGCCGATGCGCCTTTTCCGGCATGTCCGTATTTCCGAGAAGTTCGACTTGCAGGGTAAGGGCAGCCATCGGCGAGCGCAGTTCGTGCGCGGCATCGGCGATGAAGCGCCCTTGCGTTGCCATCGCCCGGTCCACACGGCCAAGCAGGCGATTGATGGCACGCACCAGCGGCTGGATTTCGGAAGGCAGCCCAGCATCGGGTATCGCTCCCACGTCGACATCGGTGCGGGCGTCGACCTCGGCGGCGAGCGCCCGCAGGGGCTTGAAAACACGGCGAACGATCGCGCCGACCATGATCAGCAGGACGGGGATCAGGACGAGAAATGGCACGAGCGCACGCAGGGCGCCGTCGTGGGCCACATCGTCGCGAACGGCAGTGCGTTGCGCAACCGCGAGACGGGTCCGCGCCGTCACGACCACGAAGACGCGCCACTCGACACCGCCAAGCGCGAGCGTATGAAAGCCGCCGTCGAGCATCGGCGGCAAGCCGCGCAACTGGGACGGCAGGCCATGCCCGTCCACCGACAGCTGACCGATGCTGATGCGCGGATCGGCCTCCCCGGTCTCGTCCGCCGCGACGACGGGCTGCAGCGCAGTCGCGCGCGGCGACGAGGAGACAAGCGTCGCAACTTCGCGCAGCTGATCGTCCTGAAGTTCGATCGCCTCGTCATAGGCCGAGCCATAGGCGTAAACCGCACCAAGTGCGGCGACCGCGACAATCGCCGCGACAAGCCAGACCGACAGCCTGAACTGAAGCGACCGCGAGCCTATGCCGCCTTGTCGACCAGCCACCCTACCCCCCGGACGTTGCGAATGACGTCCTGTCCAAGCTTCTTGCGGAGCGCATGGATCAGAAACTCGACGGCGTTGCTCTCGACCTCTTCACCCCACCCGTAAATGCGGTCTTCGAGTTCGGTGCGCGACAGGATCGCGCCCGGCCGTGCCAACAGGGCACGCAAGAGCGCGAACTCGCGCGCCGACAAACGGACGATATCGCCGGCCGCGACGCGAACCTCGTGCGAGGCAGGATCGAGCATGATGCGTCCGTTGCCGAGCAGCGCTTCGCCTCGCCCGTCCTTGCGCCGCGAAACCGCGCGCATCCTTGCGAGGAGCTCCGACATTTCGAAAGGCTTGACGACATAGTCGTCGGCACCGGCGTCGAGCCCGGCGACGCGCTGTTCGACGGCGTCACGCGCGGTGACGATCAGGACCGGAACTGGATCTTCGCGCGCGCGAATGGCGCGCAGGACCTCGATCCCGTCGCAATGCGGCAAGCCGAGGTCGAGGAGGATGAGGTCATAACGCTGGTCACGCGATGCTTCGATCGCGGTGGCCCCGTCGCGAACCCAGTCCGCCGCGGATGCGGCATCGTGCAACGCCTGCGCCATCGCTTCGCCGATCATCCGGTCGTCCTCGACCAGCAAGACGCGCATCGCCCGTTCTCCCGGCAGGTCAGCCGTACCGGCGGCCCTGCCGAGCCCGAAGATAGACGACGAGCGCCACGATCACCACGCCAAAGACGAGGCTCGTATACGTGGTGCCGAGGCCGAGACCGCCGTTGCGCGGCGACTGGGCGAGCAGGTCACCGAGCGACGCGCCCAATGGCCGGGTCAGGACATAGGCGGTCCAGAACGTGGCGACCGGATTTGCCTTGAATCCGAAGTGCGCAACAGCGACGATCGCGATCAGCACGCCGAACAGCGCGGCCGACGATGCATAGCCCAATCCCAAGCCCTCGCCGACCCAGTCGCCGGCGGCGGTACCGAGAGCGAAGGTGATAAGGATCGCAAGCCAGTAATAGGCTTCGCGCTTCGGGGTATCGATCGCTTCGATCGACAGCGTGTTTTCCTGCGCATACCAGATCGCGAAGACCGCAATTAACAGCACGGCGAAGACCGCCGTGGAGATCTCGAGGGCGATGCCGAACTGGTCGGTCAGATTGTCGGTGACCAGCGTCCCGAAGATGCTGACGAGCACCACCGCAAGCCAATAGGGCTCGGGGACGTAGCGTTTGAGCGACATCTGCCAGGCAAGCGCCGCAACGAGGAGCACGCCCATGATGACCGAGGTGACCGTCAGCCCATAACCGAGATTGAAGATCAGGAAATCGGCCCCGGTCTCGCCGACCGTCGTCGACATCATCTTGATCAGCCAAAAGATCAGCGTGACCTCGGGCACTTTGTTCAGCATGGCGTGCGACGACGCGCGAGCGACGGTAGTCATAGGCGTGCTCCCTTTACTCTTAATCTCGGCAAAAATCAGTCGGGCTTGTCTTCGCCGTCTTCCTTGCCCGTGTCGGCGGCGTCTTCCTGCGATGACAGGATCTTGCCCGATGCGGCGTCGACGCGGACATCCAACACCCGCGCACCGCTGACGACCTCGACGTCATAGGCCCAGCCGGCCTCGGTCCGCTCATATTCGGCCTTGGTGGCGAATCCGTTCGTGGTCCGCTCGGCTGCGCCGACAGCGGCAATCAGCGAGACGGCGGGCCGGGGCGCGGACAGTGCGTCGTTGCGTTCGACGGCGCTCCCGGCCTGGGTGCCTGCAGCAATGGCAATCGCGGCGACGACGACTGCCGCGACAATGGATTTACGCATGGTTCGACTCCTAAGGATGGCGCGGGGGGTGCGCCGTTCCATCCTCTGGCACGTCAAACTTAGCCGAAACTGAGGAGCGCGCGGCGTATGTCCGGCGCCTGAGAGCGCCGACCGGACAGGCGCGATCGCCTCTCCGCGACGACGTGTCAGGCAGCGTGCACCGTTCGCTGCAACGCTTCGATCCGCTCGGTGCAGACGGCTTCGACCACCTTGCCCAAAGTCTCGACCCGCTCCCCGAGCCAGGCGAGCTCCTCCCCGGTGATGCGGTAGTGCTTCGAATAACGCGCCTTCACATAGGCTTCCTTGAGCTTCTCGAACCGCGTTCGGTCGGCTTTGCTCTCGCGCGGCCAGACCTCGATCAGCCGGGGATCGATCCGCTCGGCCTGCGTCCGCAGGAACCCGAGGTTGTGCACATGCGGCGTGTAGAAGGTGCAGACCAGCAGAACGCAATGGTAATAGCGTTCGGCTGCTTGATGCAGATTGAATGCCGCCTCTCTCGGCCCGCCGTCGTCTAGAAGGAACTTTGACGCTTTCTCGAAGCGTCGCGCGCTCGGCAGCCATTCTTCGAAATACTCCTGCGCCATGGCGAGTGCCTGTGCGGGCGTCTTCGGCTGCGGCTCGGGGAGGTCGGTGTCGTCGCTCTGGTAGAGCGCGATACCGTCGTTCGCGATGTCGATGAAGAAGTAGCGGCCTTCGAGGAGGCCGGCGTTCACTTCCTGCTGGGTGTGCACGATGAAGTTGACCGGCGT
>DDFE01000119.1:12214-13772 GCA_002336985.1 Sphingomonadales bacterium UBA1936 | reverse complement strand
AAACAAGCCGCATGGCCGACTTTGCAGGGGCCGCACAATCGGCAGAATGTCGCTGCAGCTATCGAAGTGGCCCGCGAACTCGGAATCGGACCCGCCACAAGAGAGGTCGCGCTAAAGTCATACCCCGGTCTCCCGCACCGCATGGAGCGCATCCGCGAGCGCGGCAGCGTGCTCTTCGTCAACGATAGCAAGGCAACCAACGCCGACAGCACCGCGCCCGCGCTCGCTGCGTACCCCGCAATCCGCTGGATCCTGGGCGGACAGGCGAAGACGGCGGATCTCGACGCCTGTTCGCCGCATTTCGGGCACGTCCGATCGGCCTATACCATTGGAGAGGCGGGCGGCATGTTTGCGGATCTGCTGCGCCCGCATATGGCGGTCGAGGAAGCGGGGACGCTCGATGTCGCGGTGGCGCATGCCGCACGCGATGCGACGGCGGGCGACACGGTGCTTTTATCGCCGGCCTGCGCATCTTTCGACCAGTTTCAGAATTTCGAGGACCGCGGGGACCGGTTCCGGCAGTTGGTGGGGGCATTGTAATGGGCGTGGTGGCGCGCACTCCGAAGACACGCGGCGCCCGGCTGGGCCGTAGCGACCGGTCGAGTTTCGGCATGTGGTTCTGGGAAATCGACCGGGTGCTGTTGCTGCTGGTCTTCATTCTGGTCGCGGTGGGGCTGATCGCGGTTGCGGCTGCATCACCCGCGGCGGCCTCGCGCTATTCGGGCGGCAACGTCGTGGTGGCGCCGCTCTATTATTTCTGGCGGCAGTTGATGTGGGTCGCGGTCGGCGTGCCGATCATGGTCGGCATTTCGATGATGCCGCGCGACCGTGTGCGGCGCCTGGCGCTGTTCGGCGCCGCGTTCTTTTCGGTGCTGCTGATCCTCGTGCCGATCCTCGGCAGCGAGGCGAACGGCGCCCGGCGCTGGATCGGCGTCGGCGCGGCATCGATCCAGCCATCCGAATTCCTGAAGCCCTGTTTCGTGGTCGCGCTCGCCTGGCTGCTGTCGCTGAAGGCGCAGGACAAGACGCTGCCGGTCGTGCCGCTGTCGGGCGCGCTGGTCGGTGTGATCGCGTTGTTCCTGATGAAACAGCCTGATTTCGGTCAGACGATCATCTTCATGACGATCTGGCTGTCGCTGCTGATGCTGTCGGGCCTGTCGTTCCGCACCATGGGTGTGCTTGCCGGGCTGGGCGGCGTCGGTATCGTGATGGCGTATCTGTTCTACCCTGTCGCCACGCAGCGCATCGACAACTTCCTGTTCCAGACCGGCGACACGTTCCAGGTCGACAGCGCGCGCGCGACGCTGACCGCGGGCGGGTTCTTCGGCACCGGCCCCGGCGGCGGCGAGAAGAAGTTCGGCCTGCCGGAAGCGCAGACCGACTACATCTTCTCGGTGATCGGCGAGGAGTTCGGCCTGATCGCGTGCATCGCGGTTGCCGTGCTGTTCCTTGCGATTGCCGTGCGGGTGTTCGTGAAGCTGCTCGACGAGGATGAGCCGTTCGTGGTGCTCGCAAGCGCGGGCCTCGTCACCCAGCTGACCATCCAGGCGTTCATCAA
>DDFE01000119.1:10588-12201 GCA_002336985.1 Sphingomonadales bacterium UBA1936 | reverse complement strand
ATGCTCCTCGCCTTCACGCGGCGGAACCCGTATCTGAAGCGCAGCCCCTATGTCGTGAAATGGAATTCGCGGTAGTGCGGCACGCATGACCATTTCAAAACACTTCGTCCTCGCGGCAGGCGGAACCGGCGGCCATATGGTGCCGGCCCATGCCCTTGCGCGCGAACTCATGGAGCGTGGCCATCGTGTCGCGCTGATCACCGACGCGCGCGGCACGAACATTCCGGGCCTGTTCGACGGCGTGCAGACACATGTCCTGCCCGCCGGGCGGATTACCGGAAAACCGACCAGTTGGCCGGGCGGACTGCGCGCGATCATGCAGGGTCGAGCGATGGCGCGGGAACTGTATCGTGGGTTCGAACCGTCGGTCGTCGTGGGTTTCGGCGGCTATCCGGCGTTTCCGGCGCTGGCAGGCGCTTTCGCATCTGGCATCGCAACGGCGGTGCATGAACAGAATGCCGTGCTCGGCCGCGTCAACCGGCTGGTCGGCAGCCGCGTGGACATCATCGCGACGAGCTATGCCGAGGTCGACCGGTTGAAGCCCGCTTGGAAGGACAAGACCTACCTCGTTGGCAATCCGGTGCGCGAGGAAGTGCAGGTCCTGGGCAACCGGGAGTATCCGCCGCTCGATGATAACGGGATTTTGCGCGTGCTGGTGACAGGCGGCAGCCAGGGTGCGAGCATCATGTCGCGCGTCGTGCCTGACGGGCTGGCGATGCTGCCGGTCGCGCTGCGCCGCCGCCTTCAGGTCGTGCAACAGGCGCGTGCCGAGGACTTGGAGCGCGTGCGAGAGGCGTACGTAAAACACGAAATCCCCGCGGATGTGCAGACCTACCTGACCGACCTGCCGGAACGGCTGGGGTGGGCACATCTCGTCATCGGGCGGGCGGGGGCCTCGACCATTGCCGAACTGACTGCGGCGGGGCGTCCGGCGATCCTCGTGCCGCTGCCCTCGGCGACCGACGATCACCAGACCGCGAACACGCGCGAGATGGTGGCAGCCGGTGGCGCACGGGCGATTTCGGAAAGCAATTTCACGCCGGTGGAACTGGCCAAGCAGATGCAGAAACTCGGCCTCGATTCGCAGGCGCTGACCAACGCGGCGAAGCGTGCGTTGACCTGTGGCCGGCCAAACGCCGCGCGCGACTTCGCGGACCTGATCGAGCGGATCGGCCCTGCGGTCGATGGTCCGGCGCCCGTCGAACTTAAGCCGGCGTTCGCGGCATGAAGGGCGTAGCGACCGACATCGGCGTCATCCACTTCGTCGGCATCGGCGGCATCGGCATGTCTGGCATTGCCGAGGTGATGCACAACCTTGGCTACAAGGTGCAGGGCAGCGACGTGGCCGAGGGCTATGTGATCGAGGGGCTGCGCGGGCGCGGCATTCCGGTCGCGATCGGGCATTCCGCGGACAATCTTGGTGACGCAGCGGTGGTCGTAACCTCGACCGCGATCAAGCGCGCGAACCCTGAAGTCGCGGCGGCCTATGAACGCCGCATTCCTGTCGTGCGGCGCGCGGAAATGCTCGCCGAACTGATGCGGCTGAAATCGACCGTCGCGGTCGCCGGTACGCACGGCAAGACGACGACGACCAGCATGATCGCGGCGATGCT
>DDFE01000119.1:8670-10502 GCA_002336985.1 Sphingomonadales bacterium UBA1936 | reverse complement strand
TCGTCGAGTTCATCGAGAACGTGCCCTTTTATGGCGCGGCTATCCTGTGCCTTGACCATCCAGAGGTGCAGGCGTTGCTGCCGCGCGTCCGTGATCGCCGGATCGTTACTTACGGATTCAGTGCGCAAGCCGACGTTCGCGGCGTTAACGTCACGCCCGGTGCCGGTGGCAACCGGTTCGAGGTGATCATCCGCCACCGCGACGGATCGACGCGCAGTATCGAGGACATCCACTTGCCGATGGCGGGACGGCACAATGTCCAGAACGCGCTCGCCGCGATTTCGGTCGCGATCGAACTCGGCATCGACGACGCGACGATCCAGCGCGGCTTTGCGGCGTTCGGCGGGGTCAAACGGCGCTTCACCAAGGTCGGCGAAACCGGTGGGGTCACCATCATCGACGATTACGGCCACCATCCCGTCGAAATCCGTGCGGTGCTGTCGGCGGCGCGCGAGGGTGCGCAGGGCCGCGTGGTCGCGGTGGTCCAGCCGCACCGCTATTCGCGGCTCGGCAATCTGATGGACGAGTTCGCACAGGCTTTCAACGACGCCGACCAGGTCCTTGTGGCGCCGGTCTATGCCGCAGGCGAAACCCCGATCGAGGGTGTCGACGCCGACGCGCTGGTCGAACGCCTGAAAGCGCGCGGGCACCGTGCAGCGGCGACCGTTCCCGATGCGGACGCGCTGGCAAAGGTGCTGGCCGATGATGCAGCTTCGGGCGATCTGGTCGTGTGCCTGGGCGCTGGCGACATTACCAAATGGGCTGCGGGCCTCGCCAAAGGTATCGAGGGCGCACGGGGATGACCGTCTGCTACGCCCTTCCTCCGGTCCGCGGACGCCTGACGCACGAGGCGCCGCTGGCGCCGCTGCTGTGGTTCAAGAGCGGCGGTGCGGCGGAATATCTATTCGAGCCTGCCGACACGAAGGATCTGGTCGATTTTCTCGCCGCGCTCGACCCTGCGACGCCGGTCTGGCCGCTGGGGCTCGGGTCGAACCTGATCGTGCGCGATGGTGGCGTGCCGGGTGTGACCGTGAGGCTTGGCAAGGCGTTCGCCAAGGTGGAGCGGATCGACGAGACCACGCTGAAATGCGGCGCAGGCGCATCGGGCATTCTCGTTTCGAGCAATGCGCGTGACGCGGGCATCGCGGGCCTCGAATTTCTACGCGGTATTCCTGGCACGGTCGGCGGCTTCGTTCGAATGAATGGCGGGGCTTATGGTCGGGAAGTTGCCGACATTCTCGTTGATTGCGAGGTCGTGTTGCGCTCGGGCGAACTGGTGACGCTGCCGTTGTCTGCGCTCGGTTACACCTACCGCCATAGCGAACTGCCCGAGGGCGCAATCGTGGTGTCGGCGACACTGCGCGGGACGCCGGGCGATCCAAAGATCATCGGTGCCGAAATGGATCGCATCGCCGCAGAACGTGAAGCCTCGCAACCGCTGCGGTCGCGCACCGGGGGCTCTACCTTCAAGAACCCTCCGGGCAAGAAGGCCTGGGCACTGGTCCACGAGGCGGGATGCCGGGGCCTGCGCCGTGGTGAGGCGCAGGTCAGCGAGAAGCATTGCAATTTCCTCCTCAACCTCGGCGGCGCAACCAGCGCCGATATCGAGGCGCTGGGTGAGGACGTGCGCGAGCGGGTCAAGGCGCATTCGGGCGTTATGCTCGAATGGGAAATCCAACGGGTTGGTAAAGCATGAAGGTCGCAGTTCTGATGGGCGGCTGGTCGGCCGAGCGCGAAGTGTCGCTGATGAGCGGCAACGGCGTTGCCGACGCATGCGAGCGGCTGGGGCACGAGGTTGTGCGCGTCGACATGGACCGCAACGTCGCGCAGGT
>DDFE01000119.1:1968-8623 GCA_002336985.1 Sphingomonadales bacterium UBA1936 | reverse complement strand
GTGAAATCGGAAAGCCTGTACCTGGGTGACCCGCTGCCGCGCCCCTATGTGCTGAAACCGGTCAACGAGGGATCGTCGGTCGGTGTCGCGATCGTGACAGCGTCGGGCAATTACGGCGACCCTATCGGCCGCGATGTCGCGGGTCCGTGGCAGGAATTCGATGAGTTGCTCGCCGAGCCCTTCATCCGCGGACGCGAGTTGACGACGGCGGTGCTCGGCGGGCGTGCGCTCGCGGTGACCGAATTGAAGCCGAAGAGCGGCTTCTACGATTACGATTCCAAATACACCGACGGGCTGACCGAGCATGTGTGCCCGGCGAACATCCCCGGCGACATCGCGCAGGCATGCCTCGACATGGCGCTGAAGGCGCACCGCGTGCTTGGCTGCAAGGGCACGTCGCGGTCGGATTTCCGCTGGGACGACGAAAAGGGCGTCGAGGGGCTCTACTTGCTGGAGGTCAATACCCAGCCGGGCATGACACCGCTCAGCCTTGTCCCGGAACAGGCACGTTATCTCGGCATGAGTTATGAAGACCTCGTCGCCGAAATCCTTGCAGACGCCGTGAGCGTGGGAGACGACAAGTGACCGCCGCCGCCATCCGTCGTGGAGCGCCTGCAAAGCGCAAGCCCGTGAAAGTCGCGAAAAAGGCAAAGCAGCCGGGCCTTGCCGTCCGCATGCTCGCGGCGCTGCCTGTCAGCAGCCGCACGGTCGAGCGCGTCATCACCGGCGGCATCGTCACCATCGTCGCGGGCGGCATCGTCGCAGTCGCCCTGATGCTCGACGTGCCGCACCGCGTCGGCGTGACCATCGGAGAGGCGGTCGGCCGCGCCGGCTATTCGGTCAAGCATATCGACATCACCGGCATCGATCGGATGGACCGGATGAGCGTCTATGCGGTCGCACTAGACCAGCAGTCGACAGCGATGACGCTGGTCGACCTGGAAGGTGTGCGCCAGAAGCTGCTGAAATATGGCTGGATCGGCGACGCGCGCGTTTCGCGCCGCTTCCCCGATACGCTCGCCATCGAGATCGTCGAGCGCAAGCCCGCAGCCGTGTGGCAGCATGCGCAGCAACTCCACCTGGTCGACGCGCATGGCGTCGTGCTCGAGGAGGTGAACCTCAATCATATGCCCGACCTGCCGCTGATCATCGGGCCTGACGCGAATGTTCAGGCGACCGCGCTCACCGCGCTGGTTGCCAACGCGCCGCAGTTGAAGCCGGTGATCGACAGCGCCGTCTGGATCGGTGACCGCCGCTGGGACCTTAAGTTCCAGTCGGGCGAAACCCTGCTGCTGCCGGAAGGCGAAGCGGCCGCTGCAGTGGCGCTCAAGAAGTTCGCCGAACTCGACGCCGCGCAGCGCCTGCTGGGCCGTGGCATGGCCAGGTTCGACATGCGCGATCCCGATCAGATGGCGATCCTGCCCGGTCCGCGTAAGCCTCAGCCGGCGGTTGCGCCCGCAGCGCCGCCCGCCGGATCCGCCGACTCCAAGCCGCTCGATCCCGCACGCGCAACCTGACCTGACCTCCGACCGTCCCTCCAGCCCAACAAGGAACCGCCATGGCCCAACCCCGCTCCGACCGCCTGATCACTGCCCTCGACATCGGGTCGTGGAAGGTGTCCGCATTGATTGCCGAGCGCGGGGATAATGGTGAACTCAATGTGCTGGGTACCGGCCAGCGTGAGTCGAAGGGCGTACGACGCGGTTACATCGCCGATATGGACGCGACCGAGCGGTCGGTGCGCGAAGCGGTCGAGCAGGCGGAACGCATCGCGGGCACGAATATCGAGGACGTGTGGGTCAGCTTCTCGGCGGGCGGGCTGGTAAGCAATCTCGCCTCGGTCGAGGTCGAACTCGGCGGGCACCGGGTCGAGCAGGAGGACATCGACAACCTGCTGGCGCATGGCCGCGAAGCGATCGATCCCGAGGGACGCATGGTGCTGCACGCGCAGCCGACGCTTTACACGCTGGACGGGTTGAAGGGCGTCAAGAAGCCGCTCGGCCTGCATGCCGACACGCTGGGCGTAGACATCCATGTCGTCGCCGCTGACGGGTCTCCGGTTCGCAACCTCGACCTCTGCGTCCGGTCGGCGCACCTCGAAGTGAAGTCGATCATCGCGTCGCCGGTCGCGACGGGGATGGCGTGCCTGAGCGAGGAGGAGCGCGAACTGGGCGTGGCGCTGGTCGAAATCGGCGCGGGCCTGACCAATGTATCGCTGTTCGCGGGAGGAATGCTTGTCGGCCTAGCGTCGATTCCGGTCGGTAGCGCCGATATCACCGACGACATCGCGAGCGCCTTCGGCACCAGCCGTACCCAGGCGGAGCGGATGAAATGTTTCTTCGGGTCGGCAACGGCTAGCCCACGCGACAACCATGAGATGATCGAGGTCGCACCGATCTCGTCCGAAGAGGACGCGGGCGAGGGGAGCCGCATCACGCGAGCGCAACTGATCGCCGTCATTCGCCAGCGACTCGACCATCTTGTTCCCGAAATTGCCAAGGCACTGAAAGACCTCGGTTTCACCGGTCCCGTCGGGCGCCAGGTCGTGCTCACCGGCGGCGGGTCGGAGCTGAAGGGGCTGGCCGATTACATGCAGGGTGCCCTTGGGCGGGCGGTTCGCCTCGGCCGACCGCGCGGACTGAACGGCCTGCCGGAAGCGCACAGCGGAACCGGTTTTGCCACGCTAGCAGGGCTGATCCACTATGCAGCATCGGACCCCCTGGACCTTCGCGCCGTTTCCACTGGAGGACAGATGGTTTCGCGCGTCGTCGGTGGAGGCTGGATCAAGCGCCTGGTTTCGGCGTTTCAACAAGGCTTCTGAAAAATTTTCTATGTCCGTTAAGATTTTTCGTGATTCACGAAAAGGGAACGGGCATACAAGATTTTGGGGTTGCGGCTGTGCGCTGCCGCTAGATTGAGGGGAAGACCGCGATGAGCATCGATTTTCTGCCACCTGAAGTTGACGAGCTGCGTCCGCGAATCAGCGTGATCGGCGTCGGCGGTGCGGGCGGTAACGCCATCGCGAACATGATCGCCTCGAACGTGCAGGGTGTCGACTTCATCGTCGCCAACACCGACGCGCAGGCGCTGAACACCAGTGCAGCCGAACGGCGCATCCAGCTGGGCCTCAAGATCACGCAGGGCCTTGGTGCCGGATCGCGTCCGGAAATCGGAAAGGCCGCCGCCGAAGAAACCATCATCGACGTCGAAAAGGCGCTCGAAGGCGCTCACATGTGCTTCATCGCGGCGGGCATGGGCGGCGGCACCGGCACAGGTGCGGCACCCGTCATCGCCAAGGCAGCGCGCGACAAGGGCATCCTGACCGTCGGCGTCGTGACCAAGCCGTTCGCGTTCGAAGGCTCGCGCCGCGCGAAGTCGGCCGAAGCCGGCATCGCCGAACTGCAGAAGCACGTCGATACTCTGATCGTCATCCCCAACCAGAACCTCTTCCTGATCGCGAACCCCTCGACGACCTTCAAGGAAGCGTTCCAGATGGCCGACGAGGTCCTGCAGCAGGGCGTTCGCGGCATCACCGACCTGATGATCATGCCCGGCCTCATCAACCTCGACTTCGCCGACGTGCGTTCGGTGATGGGCGAAATGGGTAAGGCGATGATGGGCACCGGCGAAGCGTCGGGCGACAACCGCGCCATCGACGCCGCCGAGAAGGCGATCGCCAACCCGCTGCTCGACGGCGTCTCGCTGAAGGGCGCGAAGGGCGTCATCGTCTCCATCGTCGGCGGCGAAGATATGCGCCTGATGGAAGTCGACGAAGCGGCCAGCCACATCAAGGAACTGGTCGATCCCGATGCGAACATCATCTGGGGTTCGGCGTTCAACAATTCGCTCGAAGGCAAGATCCGCGTGTCGGTTGTCGCAACCGGCATCGAAGCCGACCAGGCGACGGCGCCCGAACCCGCGCGCGTCTTTGCGTTCCCGGGCCTGAAGCCGCGTCCCGCACCCGTCGTCGAGACGAAGGTCGAAGAACCCGCGATCGTGCTCGAAGCGCCTGAAGCCGCTGAGGAAGAGGCGCCCGTTGCCGAGGTCGAAACGGCACCCGAAGCCGCCACCGAGCTGGCTGCCGATGTCGCGGAAACGGNNGGCGACGAACTGCTGCTCGACCAGGAAGTACAGCCCGACCCGATGCCGAAGAGCGGCAGCCGCTGGCTGACGGGCGAAGACAATGCCGCGCCAAAGGCCGAAAATGCTGCGCCCGCCGGTGCGACATTGTTCGAGCGCATGTCGAACATCGCACGGACGTCGATCAAGCCGGAGGAAACGGAGGGCCGTCAGGACCCGCTCGATATCCCCCGATTTCTGAACCGCCAGAACAACCAGTAACCCCTTAGTCCGGGGATGCGCCGGTTTGTCCTCATTCGAGGGCAGACCGGCGCAATCGTTTCAACAGGACCGCGATGCCGCTTGCGGCGAGCCAGCGGTGCGGAGTAGCGGCGGCACCAAGATGAAACTGTCGAACATCGCCGTGTGCCGTTCGCTCGCCATTGCCCTTGCAACGGCTGCCGTATTTCCCGCGATTCCCGCTGCCGCACAAATGGTGCAGTCGACCGACCCGAACGACGCCGTCGACCGGCTGGGGCGGTACATCCGCGTCCTCGCTGCGACGCCACGCGACATGGAGGCGCTGCTCGGCGCGGGGCAGGCTGCACTCGATGTCGGCGACCCCAATGCCGCGCTCGGCTTCTTTGCGCGCGCTGAGGAAGTCGCGCCAACGAACGGGCGGGTGAAGGCCGGGCTGGGATCGTCGCTCGTCATGATCGAGCGTCCCGACGACGCACTTCGCCTGTTCGCCGAAGCAGTAGCGCTGGGCGTGCCGGAGGCGTCGATCGCACGTGACAGGGGCCTTGCATACGACCTGCGGGGCGACACCGTGCGGGCGCAACGCGACTATAAGCTGGCGTTGAGCCGAGATCGTGATGACGAACTGGTGCGCCGCTACGCCCTTTCGCTGGGTATTTCGGGAGATCGAAAGGGCGCACTCGACGAACTGCAGCCCCTGTTACGCAAACAGGATCAGGGTGCCTGGCGGGCGCGCGCCTTCATTCTTGCGATGACCGGCGACGTATCCGGCGCGAACGGGGTTGCGCGCCAGTTGATGGTTCCGGCAATGGCCAATGCCATGACGCCGCTGCTCGCGCGCCTCGCGACGCTCAATGCGGCGGAGCGTGCCCATGCAGTGAATTTCGGAACCGTGCCGTCCGACGGGACTCAGCTTGCGGTCAAGACCGGCGACCCGTTCCTGGGCGCCGTGCCGCCCCAGCCGGCTGCCAGCACCGTGACGGCAAGTGCCAGCCAGGCGGGATCGGGCCTGATCCCGTCCGGTGAGCCGCTGGGGCCCCGTACGCAAGCCGTTACTCCGACGCGCGTCGCGCAGGCGTCTCCGCGCAAGCCAGAGCCGACCAGCGCCGCACAATCGCCAGCTGTGACCAGCCAGCCTGCGCAGGCGCGGCTCTCGAGCGCCGATGTCGCGTGGAACCGCCTGACCGCGAAACCCGCAGATGCGCCGAGTGAAACGCCGCCGGCTGCCACGCCGGGGTTCACGACCCCAGCAGAACCCGCTCCGTCGCGACTTGGGCAACGTATCGGCGGGCGTGTCGGCCCTGTCGATCCGGAGCGCGTGGCGGCAGCGTCGGGCGGTACGCCCACCGTCGTGTCGCGTTCGCCGTCGGCGACGTTGCCCCCGCCGGACGCCGCAAGAACGCCCGCGCCGCCGGTCCAGATCGCCCAGGCCAATCCGACACCGCCTGAAACCGTCGGCCCGCCTGCGGAACCGGTGCCGACGTCGGCGGAAACCCCTGCATTCGAGGTGCCGCGTCCGACTGCACTGCCGTCGAACCCACCGGTCGAGCGCGCGGTGCCAGTCTCTGGAACACCGTCCACCGCCAACAGGCTGGCAGGCTTGCTCGACGGGATCGAGCGCGAACGCGAAACGAAGGTCGATCTGCCCAGCGCACGCGAGCTGCGGACGGCGCAGGCGGCGGCCAAAAAGAAACTTGCCCAGCTTGCTGCACAGACGGCTGCAGAAGCTGCGGCGAAGAAGGAAGCCGCGGAAAAGGCTGCGGCGGCGAAGCGCAGTCCTGCGCGAATCTGGGTACAGGTCGCAACGGGGCGCAACGAAAGCGGCCTCGGCCTGACGTGGCGCAAGCTGCAGGCGGACAATGCCGCACTGAAGGGGCAGTCGGCATGGTTCGCGCCGTTCAAGGCGACTAACCGCATAGTAGTCGGCCCGTTCAAATCGGCTGCTGCTGCGCGCGAACTCGTCAACAAGCTCGACAAGGGCGGGTTGCAGGCCAACGTCTGGAACAGCGATGCCGGAGAGGACGTGACGCGCGTCGGGGGCAAGTGACGCGCCGATGCTGACCCGTGCGCCGCAGGCGAGCGATCCCGCGATCAGCCGCGGGCGGCAGCATTTCGAGACGACGGGAGAGACCCGCGGGCCGCGCACGGCTTTCCAGCGTGACCGCGACCGCATCGTCCATTCGATTGCATTCCGCCGCCTGCGTCACAAGACGCAGGTGTTCGTCGCGCCCGACGGCGACCATTTTCGCGTCCGCCTGACGCATAGCCTGGAAGTCTCGCAGATCGGGCGCACGATCGCACGCGCGTTGGGTCTCGACGAGGACCTGACCGAAGCGCT
>DDFE01000119.1:343-1889 GCA_002336985.1 Sphingomonadales bacterium UBA1936 | reverse complement strand
GGATGGGCGCTTGCCGGGGTGGACGCTGCATTTCCGCTTGAACTGGAAACGCACGCGGGACTGGAGGCACAAGTCGCGGCGATTGCTGATGATATCGCGTACGACAATCATGACATCGACGACGGCCTGCGGTCGGGGATTCTGGATTTCGAGGCAGTGACGGCCCTGCCCTTTGTTGCTCGCGGTTGGGCGGATGTTCTGCGCCGCTATCCTGACGTTGCGCCGAAACGCCTCCGGTCAGAACTCATCCGTCAGCAGATCGGCGTCATGGTTAACGATGTGATCGCCGAGACGCGGCTGCGGCTGGCACAGAGCGGTGTCGCATCCGCGAGCGACGTTCGTGCAGCGCCAGCGCCGCTGGTCGCTTTTTCGGCCGAAATGGCGGCGGACGAGCGTGCCCTTAAACGGTTTATGTACGCCGAACTTTACCACCACCCNNCGCATGCCGGAAGAGTGGCGTAATTCCCTGCCGGAAAGCGAACCGGACCGCAGCCGCCATATCAGCGATTTCATTGCCGGTATGACCGACCGCTATGCCATTGCGCGCTATCGCGAGGTCGTCGGCCCTGTGGAGATGCCCGAAGGGTTCTAGCGCGTCAGGCGGCGCGGCGGCCGGATGGCTGTTCGATCGCGGCGAAAATCGATGTACGGGCGCGATTCCGGCCCGAGCGCTTGGCATCGTACAGCGCGTTGTCCGCGGCTTTCAGCAGCGCGCGGCGGTCCTGCATTGGTCCCATCCAACCGCTGATTCCGATAGAGGCCGATACTGCGATGTCGCTTTCCGGCGCGTCGATTGTGCAGCGCAGGCCATGGAGAACGCTTTCCACGATCTCGTCGATTGCGGCGCATTGTGCGGAGCCTTCGACGATCATGACGAATTCGTCGCCGCCCAGTCGCGCGGCAAAGCATTTCTTGAGACCGGGTTCCTGCAAGGTTGCCGCGACCCGTTGCAGCAATTCGTCGCCCTTGTGGTGGCCGCATTCGTCGTTGACGCGCTTGAAGTTGTCGAGGTCGATCAGCATCAGCTTTAACGGTTCACCATTTCCGGCAAGTACTGAAAGCCGCGCATCGAGATATTCGTCGAAGCGGGCGCGGTTCGGCAGGCCCGTCAAGGCATCGTGATGCGCGAGCCGGCGCAGTTTCTGCTCCAGCTCATATTGCTTGGTCACATCCTGAAATACGCCGACGACAGCCACCGGCTTTCCGTTGACGACTTCCAACTCGCCCAGGCTGCGCACACGGCGGTGCTCGCCTCTGGCCGTCACGAAATTCGCCTCGAAGTCGAACGGCGTGCCCGTTTCGATGGTGTGCGTCAGGGCGCGCGAAACGATCATCCGTTCGCTGGGCGGATAGAATTTCAGCGCATCGACCAGGCTTGGGTCGGAACCCAGCGGGACATCGTGGATCACATACACCTGGTCGGACCAGCGGACCTTGTTATCGTCCAGTGTCACGCGCCATGACCCGAAATTGGCCATGCGTTCGGCCTGGTGAAACTGGCGGTTGGCGCGTTCCGATTGATGGCGGCTTTCGGAAAGTTCGCTCG
>DDFE01000119.1:0-206 GCA_002336985.1 Sphingomonadales bacterium UBA1936 | reverse complement strand
GCCATCGGGGCACGCAATGGTGTGGTTGCAAAACGCGTATTCGCGCGGCGTTTCGTCGACATCCAGCCCGCATTTTGCCTTGAACCATTGCCGCTTGGCATCGACCAGCGAGATGAGCGCCATGCTCGACCCGACCGCGCGCTGTGCCGTTTTCACGATCGTATCGAACACGGCTTCGCTGTCCGAATCCATCAGGCTGGTGGATT
>DDFE01000126.1:6166-12863 GCA_002336985.1 Sphingomonadales bacterium UBA1936 | reverse complement strand
CGAAAGCGGGTTCCATGGCGGCAAGAGTGTCTGCCGTGGTGGCGGGGCGAATACATTCTTCGCCGGAAAGGGTGCCTGTCGCGATCCGCGATCGCTGCAGCACGGGGTCATTTTCCGCGGCACCGGCCTTTTGCTGCGAAGCGAGTGCGACCGCGTCCAGCGCGGCCCGATCCAGCCTCTCGGCATCGGCGAGGCGATCCGCCGCCAGCACAACCGGAATATAGCGCGCGCGATGCGGAAAGCTTGCGTCTTCATAATAGCTTGCGCGGTCCCCCATGAAGGGAACCCGGCTCATCATTTCTACCCCGCCCGCCAGTACCGATCCCGCTTGGCCGCTTTCGACCAGCGCCGCCGCCTGGCCGATCGCGGACAAGCCCGAGGCGCAATAATTGTTGATGGAATGCGCCGCTGTACCGTCGGGCAGGCCCGAGTGGAGCTTCGATACGAGCGCGATGTGACCGCCCTGCGCCCCGACCTGGCCGACGCAGCCGAGCAACAGGGCATCGGGTGTCGACACGCCGTGACCGGCACGCTGCCGAAGCGCGTCGAGCTGATGCTTGACCAGCCCCTGGGGAGAAAATGTCGCCAGACCGCCGTCGGACTTCGCCTTGCCGCGGGGTGTGCGGACGGCGTCGTGGAGATAGCTATTTTTCAAGAGTTCGATCTTCCATTTTCAGCATGGAAACAGCGCGATCACGCACGTCGCTCCGCATCACCTTGTTGGTCACGTTTCGCGGCAGTTCGTCGAAAATGAACATCCGCTCGGGCAGCTTGAAGACCGCGAGATCCTTGGCCTTTAGCCAGGCGGTGATATCGTCGAGAGCAACCACTTCGCCCGCACGCGGGACCACCGCCACCCCGATCCGTTCGCCCATGACAGGGTCCGGCAACGGAAACGCGCACGCTTCCTGCAACTTCGGGTGCCCGCTTAACAACTGGTCGATTTCTTCCGGCGCTATGTTCACGCCACCGCGGATGATCAGGTCCTTGCAACGTCCGACGAACTCATAAAACCGGCCGTTGCCGGCAATTTCGAACAGATCGCCGGTCTTGAAGAATCCATCTTCCGTGAATGCGGCAGCGGTCTGTTCCGGCGCCCCGTAATAGCCTTCGAAAACCGTCGGCCCCTTGATCTGCAACTCGCCCGAGACGCCGTTGTCGATGATCTCCGCGCCACCCTTCGGAGGGACGAGACGCGTTTCGATATTGGGCGCCCGTCCATCGCCATATGGAGGGCTGAACAGGGGCGAACGGGGAAAATACCGGGCTCGTTCTTCTGGATCAGGAACATCGTCCGGGCCGGTGACCAGCGCCATGCCCTCGTTCGATCCGAACAGGTTGATCACCATGATGCCAAAGCGGTCCTGAAACCCCTTGACCATCGCCGGCGCGAGTGGCGCCGACCCCGAACCGATGGACCGCAAGCTGGACAGATCGACCCTGGCAAGCAGCGCCTCGTCCTGCAGCAGCATGTTCAGCACGGCAGGCGGCGCAATGGTGAAATGCGGGCGTTCGGTGGCGATCTGGGCAAGGAATACCTTGGGGTCGAACGGATGGTGAAGCACCATCGTGCCGGCCTTCTTGAGCCAGCTCATTGTCACGCCGCCTATGCTCGCCATGTTGATCAGCGGGAACGGGTTCAGCATGATATCGCCGTCCCGTAACCGCGCCGATTCATAGGTGCCCGGCGATATGGCGACCCAATGATTGTAGCTGCGTGGTACACCCTTTGGCGCCCCGGTCGTTCCGGACGTCCAGCAGATCGTGAACATGTCGTCCGCGCTGACCGGATTGGATGCCTGATGCGCCGCGAGCGAGGTGCCCGGCGCGCTTGCCGTGGACAGGTCGATCGCGTCGTCAGGCGCGTCGGGTCCAACGGTGAACAAGCGGACCGTCCCGCCCAGCAGCGGCCGGACCGTGCCGACATGGTCGCAGCCCTTCATGCGCGTGGCACAGACAAAGGCCCGGGGTTTGGCGATCCCGATCATCGCCGACAGTTCGTGCGAGCGATACTGTACCGCGACCGGACTGATCACAGCGCCGATAAGCGCGGTCGCGAAATACAGATTCACCAACTCGCTGATGTTCGGCAATTGCACCATCACGACGTCGTCCTTGCCGACGCCATTCGCGAGCAATACGCCAGCCATCCGCTCAACCTCGGCCAGCATTTCGGCATAGGTGAACCGGCGCGGATCGCCGAAGGCGACATCGTTGCGATTGGGCGCGTCGATCAGCGCCATCCGATCGGGATGCCGACCGACATTGGCGACGAACATGTCGCTCAGCGTCGTGTCACCCCACCACCCGGCCGCCCTGCATTCTGCTCGCCGCTGTTCGTTTGCCAGGATCATGTCAGGCGGCCAGCACGGTGTTTTCGGACATGCCGATATCGCTGCCGTTCGCCCAGGTCGCATGCGTTCCCGAACATATCCGCTCGGGCAATATGATCCGGCAGACCGGCCCCGCCGCGAAATTCTTCGCATCGATCAACAGGCACTCGGACGTATCGGCGTTCAGGTCCGCGACGAAGGAAACGATATAGCCGTCGTCTTCATCGACCGCGCCGATACGCGGCGCAAAAGGCGCTTCGCTGCCGAACCGGTTGTCGCCGAATGCGACAGCTTCGCTCGTTCCGGTTTCAAGGTCGTGCTTCACAAGGCCACGGAACAGGAACCAGCCGGGCTCCGGGATCGCGCTATAGGCGTAACGATATTTCCGCCCGGCGAATTTCTGGTTGATCGTCCCGAATTCCAGGATCCGGTCGTCGAGCCGCTCTTCAACCGTTGCGCCCGTTTTCAAATCGAACCGCCAGCGGTGAAGCTTCGGCTTGAGCAATTGCTGGTCGAGATAGGCCATCATCCGCTCGAGCCCCTTGGGCGCGTTCGGATACGACTTTGGCATCGGCTCTTCCTGAAAATAGCCGTCGAGGACGATTTCGTCCCCCTCTTCCCACGCGTTCAGCCAGTGCAGCGTGTAAGTCGGTTCGGCTTCGAACCAGCGAATGTCCTCCGGCTGGCCGAAGCGCGGGATGATCGCGAACCGGGTCTTCTGGTCGGGATAGAACTGAACCGCGTGCAGTCCCTTCTCCAGCAATTCCGGCGCCCAGTAGAGCGGCATGTCGTTCAGGATCGAATAGTTCGGTGTAAAGGCCATGTCGTGCGGCAGGCGCGGGCCGGGCAGCGGGATCGGGACATAATGCTTCAGCCGGTTGTCCGCCCCGACCACCCCGTAGTGCATGTATGGCGCATGCTTGGAATAGTTGAAGAACAACAGCTCGCCGGTCGCCTCGTCGGTCTTGCAATGCGCCGAAATGCCATCGAGCGGCACCCAACCTTCCGTACCGAACTGGTCCATCGTGAACGGGTCGAGCCGATAACCCTCGCCGCACTGGTAGAAGGTCGAAAGTATCTTGCCTGCGTGAACGACGACGTCCGTGGACGATGAATCCTTGAGCCATTCCTGCGCGCCCCAACCGGGCCGTGCCGACTTGTGCGGCGGCTCCATCAATCCCGCCCAAAGCGAGCGCCCTGCCTCCTGTTCGGCCTGGAAACCCTTGGTCCGGACAAACCGGCTCCGATAGCTTGCGCGACCGTCCTTGAACGAGATCGCATGGATCAGGCCGTCGCCGTCGAAGGGGTGATAGCGCCCGATCGGGTCGTTGATCTGGTTCTCTCCGGTGCGCACGTACACGCCGTCGATGTCATCGGGGATCGTGCCGATTACCCATGCGTCGCCATTGGCGAAGACAGCATTCCATTCGTTGTGTGTCGGTCTCCAGGCGCCCGTCAGATAGGGATTGTCGCTGGGCTGGATCGTCGAAGGGATCGTCCCGACAAGTTCGGCCTGCATCGCATCGCTCCTATTTCCCGAACGGCGGCAATCGGGCTGCCGCATCATATTCTCTTTTCAGCCGCGCAATGATTTCGGACATCGGCTCACGCCCCCGCACGGCGCCCACGCCCTGACCGGCCGACCACAAATTCTTCCAGGCCTTGGCATCGTCCTGCGCGTTTTCGAAATTGGGTTTCTTGTCCTCCGGCATATTGGCGGGATCATATCCTGCCGCGATCAGGCTGGGCCTGAGCCAGTTGGCCGTGACCCCGGTTATCCCCTTGGACGGCACGATCGATTCCGCACCCGCCTCGATCACCATTTGCTTGTAGGCCGGGTCTGCCATGCTTTCTTCGCAGGCGATCAGCGCCGTGCCGACATAAGCGAGATCGGCACCGAGAACTTCGGCTGCACGAACCGCCTGCCCGGTCGAGATCGCGCCACCCAGGACGATGGGCCCATCCCAGAATGCACGGACCTCTTCGACGAACGCAAAGCCTACGGTGTGACCGGTGTGCCCGCCCGCGCCTGCTGCCACCAGGACAAGCCCATCGACGCCAGCCGCCACGGCCTTTCGAGCAAAACTCACCGAATTGACGTCCGCAAAAACCAAGCCGCCGTAGCTATGCACCGCCTCGATCACGCGCGCTGGGCTACCCAGTGCAGTGATAACCAGCGGCGGCTTGCAGGTGAGGACGCATTCGAGATCGGCAGGCAGACGATTGTTGGACGGGTGCACGACAAGATTGGCGGCCCAGCACGCGGCATTGTCGTCGGCCGCGCAGGCAGATGAAATCTGCTCCATCCACGTNNGGCCCGGAGACCAAAAACATCGGTGCCGCGATTGCGGGAATGGCGAGATTGCGGGACAGCAACGAAGGAAACGACATCAGACCCTAATCAGACAGCCGCAAACACGTTGCTTGCATAAAAATACTAATATGAGATGCGGGCTTCTTGCAAGCTGCAAACCAAGGCCGTGACGATTTGAGCACTTTTCTGGTTGCCCCTATCGCTGCGAGCGGACAGCATTCCCGTCCAGCGGGAGCGGGCCATCACCGCGACGCGCCAATCTTCGGAGATATCGCGATTCTCCGGGTAACCTTCCGGTAGCCAACGGCGCAGAGCTGCGCGGTTTTGCGCGACGATGTCGATAGGTTCTACGCCTGATATGACTAGGTGGCGGAGAGGCAGGGATTCGAACCCTGGGTACCCTCGCGGGCACGCCGCATTTCGAGTGCGGTGCTTTCGACCACTCAGCCACCTCTCCGCAGAGGAACGCGTGCCATAAAGACACCGGCGCGATCGAAGGGCGGGCGCATAACGGCTGTTGGAGCGCTTGCCAAGCCGCCAAGAGCGCCTAAATTATAGCGTATGAATATGGACACTGCCGCTGCCGGAACGCCCGTACCCCGGGTTGCCAAAGCACAATTCGGGATCGGCGAGGTCGTGAAGCATCGCCACTTCGAGTTTCGCGGCGTCATTTTCGATATCGACCCCGTCTTTGCCAACAGCGACGAATGGTACGAATCGATTCCGGAAGCGATGCGGCCGCGCAAGGACCAGCCCTTCTATCACCTGCTCGCCGAAAATGCCGACAGCAGCTACGTCGCCTATGTCAGCCAGCAGAACCTGGTCCCCGACGACAGCGAAGAGCCCGTGGACCATCCCGGCATCGCTGGCATGTTCGACGAGTTCGACGGCGTGCGCTATCCGTTGAAAGCCGTCCGTAAACACTGATCCGGCGGCGCTAAAAACCGCCGACTCACCTTGACAGCGGCAGTCGTCGTCCGTATCGGCACCGGCTTTCCCGGCGAGTTCGCTCCTCGGGGCAAATCTTTTTGACTTAAAGTGAGAGCCATGTTCGCTATCGTGCGCACGGGCGGCAAGCAGTATCGCGTTGCCGCAGGAGACAAGATCGTCGTCGACCGCATGGACGGCGAAGCAGGCGCGCGCGTCACGCTGGGCGATGTGCTGTTCACCTCGACGGGCGAAGCGGGCCTGACGGTCGCTGCCGAAATCGTCGCGCAGGCGAAGGCCGACAAGGTCATCGTCTTCAAGAAGAAGCGTCGCCACAACTATCGCCGCCGCAACGGCCATCGCCAGCAGCACACGATCCTTAAGATCGTGGCCGTCGGCGCAGCCGAAGAGAAGAAGGCGAAGAAGGAAGCCGCGCCGAAGGCAGAGGTTGCAGAAGCAGCACCTGCGCCGAAGGCCGAGGCCGCACCGAAGGCCGCCGCCAAGGCGCCCAAGGCCGAAGCAGCCCCCAAGGCTGAAAAGGCTGCTGCATCCAAGAAGGCCGCTGCAAAGCCGGCCGCCAAGAAGACCGCGGAGTAATCTAAGATGGCACATAAGAAAGCTGGCGGTTCATCGCGTAACGGTCGTGACTCGGCCGGTCGTCGTCTTGGCGTGAAGAAGTTCGGCGGAGAGCACGCGCTCGCCGGCAACATCCTCGTCCGTCAACGCGGCACCCGTGTATGGCCGGGCCGTAACGTCGGCCTTGGCAAGGATCACACGCTGTTCGCGCTCGTCGAGGGTCGCGTGGCGTTCCACGAAGGCAAACAGGGCCGTAAATACGTGTCGGTGGACATGATTATGGCGGCTGCGGCCGAATAACCGGCGGTCCGATTATCGGGTCGCCCCAAGGGTGACCCGAAGATTTGCTGAGGCAAATCGACAGGGAGTAAGGGTCACCCCCGAGCTCCCTTTTTATTATCTCCCTGAAGCAACCTGTCGCCATCCCGTCACGTTTTGCGGGTAGGTGCGAGCGGAGGAGAGATACCGTGTTCATCAGGACAGAGAACCTGCTGTTACGGCCCGGCTGGGCTGAGGACGCTGCAGAACTGTACGCAGCATTTGCGCG
>DDFE01000126.1:979-6090 GCA_002336985.1 Sphingomonadales bacterium UBA1936 | reverse complement strand
CCGTCGATGCGGAACCGCGGTTACGCGACCGAGGCAGGCCGCGCGCTAGTCGCGGCAGCGCGGCACTCGCTACGGCTGGACCGGCTGGTGTCGGTGCATGCTGTCGAGAACCCGGCTTCGGGGCGCGTCCTGCGCAAGCTGGGCTTCGCACCGACCGGGCGTGCCGAACTTCGGCCGTTCGCGGCGCGTGGAGAAAAGCTGCCGTGCGCCAGCTATACGCTGGACCTCAGCCCCTCGATGGCGCTTGCCGCCTGAACACGCGCCGGTTTCCTTCGATACTCGCAAAGGGCACATAGCCGACCCGCTCTGCAACCTTGATCGACGCGGTATTGCCGTCGTCGATCATGCAGCGCACTTCGGCGATGCCAGCCTCGTCCGCCCAGTTGTGGATGGCGGTCAGCGCTTCCGAGGCGACCCCTCTGCCCCAGCTTGCGGCGGCGAAGGCCCAGCCCCCTTCCGGATAGCCATCGAGTTCGAGGATGCCGCGTTTGAAATCCGACAGTCCGGCAACGCCAAGATACGTTTCATCCGCGCGGTCATAAACCGACCAATTGCCATAGCCGAACAGGTCCCACATCGCCGCGGCCTGCCCGAACTTGGGCCAGGCCACGTCGGTGGGTCTCGGTGTGCCGCCGATGAAGGTCGTTACCCGCGGGTCGATCCACATCGCGGCATAGGCGTCCCAATCGGCTATGGTGATCGGGCGCAGGATCAGGCGGTCGGTGGCAAGCGTCGGTTGCGTCGGCATGCATCATGCCTCGCGCAACCGGCGCCGGAGTGCAAGCGGGGTTAGGCAGCCAGCGCGTTCGGCATCACCGCGTCCGAATAGTCGCTTTCGTACTTGCCGATCAGCTTGCGATCGTCGTGGTTCCACGGATGGAAGCCGGGGAGGAAGTATGCGACCCATGCCGGGAACAGGCGGCGCAGCGGCCCCGGTGTCCCGATCAGGTACCAGGCAAGTCGTGCCTTCGCGCGCCAGCCGGTGATGCCGTCCTGCGCGAGCAGGTCGAGCGTCCCTTCCCAGCGCTTGATCCAGAACGTGCGGCTGACGAGCAGCATCATAATCGACTTGACCTTCCAGCGCTTCCACCGGCTCCAGTCGCGGGTGGCGTGCAGCCAGGTGTCGTACGCGACGCCCTTGTGCTCGATCTCCTCGACCGCGTGCCATTTCCACATCTGGACGAGTTCGGGATCGGCACCGGCGAATGCGTTGGGATCGGTCAGCATCTGGTGCGCCATCATCGCGGTATAATGTTCCAGCGCCATGGTGACGGCGAGGTTCAGGATCTGCGGCCGGTCCCTGGTCAACTCCAGGCTCTCGACGACGACCTTTTCGAGATGCGCGATCTCGTAGCCCGCGTCGGTAACGCGCTGGTTGAACGACACATGCTCGCGGCTGTGCATGACTTCCTGCATCACGAACGCACGGATTTCCTGCGCAAGCTTCGGCGATGCGCCGTCACGAAACGCCTTTACCGATTCAACGAAGAACGCCTCGCCGCGGGGGAAGGTGATCGACAGCGCATTGTGGAACGCCGAACCGATCGGGTCTCCACCCAGCCACCAGCGCTTTTGCGCCATGTCGCGCCCGAAACGGCGGTCGCGCGGGGTAATGGTCAGATCGGTAGGCGTTTTTGCGTTTGCCATGCTAGAGGCTCCTGTTTGATCCTGAGCTAGAGCCTACTTACACTGATGTCAATAGTGCGCAAACGCCTGTCGCCGGATGAAAGCCGTACTGCCGCGCTGGATGCTGCGCGGGTGATCCTCATTTCCGAGGGACCTCAAGCAGTTACGCTGAAAGCCGTGGCAGCGAAGGTGGGCCGCACGCACGCCAACGTGCTCCATCATTTCGGTTCGGCACTGGGGCTCCAGAAAGCATTGGCGGCGATGCTCGCCGACTCGGTCTGCGACAGCATTGGCGCGACCGTGCTGCGCGCGCGCCGCGGTGAGGCTGACCCGCGCGAGATCGTCGACATGACGTTCGACGCCTTCGACCAGCAGGGTGCCGGCGCGCTCGCGACATGGATGATCATGTCCGGCAATCATGACGCACTCGACCCCATATTGTCGGCGATCCACAACCTGGTCGATGAACTCGCCGACGAGAATGAGGACGGGCTGATCCGCGAAGATACGCTGACGCTGGTCCTGATGGCGCTCGGCGACGCGTTGCTCGGCAAGCCGATGGCACATGCGCTCGGCTTGCCCCGCGACGCCGCGCGTGACATCGCGCTCAAACAACTGATGGCGTCACCCGGCGTTCAATCGCGGATGGCAAAGGCCTGACATGCATTTCCTCGACCAGGCGAAAATCTATCTGTCCTCCGGCTCGGGCGGACCCGGCGCGGTCGCGTTCCGGCGCGAGAAGTTTATCGAATTCGGCGGCCCCGACGGCGGCAACGGCGGAAAGGGCGGCGACATCATCATCGAGGCCGTGCCCGGGCTGAACACCCTTATCGATTTCCGCTACACCCAGCATTTCAAGGCGCCACGCGGCAAGGGCGGCGCGGGCCGCAACATGACCGGCGCGGGCGGTAACGACCTGGTCGTGCGCGTCCCCGTCGGCACGCAGGTGCTGAGCGAGGACAAGGAACATGTCCTCGCCGACTTCACCAAGGTTGGCGACCGGCACGTCTTCCTGCGCGGCGGCGACGGCGGACGCGGCAATGCGAGCTACAAGACATCGACCAACCGCGCCCCGCGCCAGCACGGCACCGGCTGGCCGGGCGAAGAGGCATGGGTCTGGCTGCGGCTGAAGCTGCTCGCCGACGTGGGCCTCGTCGGCCTGCCCAATGCAGGCAAGTCCACCTTCATCAACGCCGTCAGCAATGCGAACGCAAAGGTCGGCGCCTATGCCTTCACCACCACCCGGCCGCAGCTGGGCGTGGTCAGTCACAAGCACCGCGAATTCGTCGTCGCCGACATTCCCGGCCTGATCGAAGGCGCGGCGGAAGGTGCGGGTATCGGTGACCGGTTCCTGGGCCATATCGAGCGCTGCCGTGTCCTGCTCCACCTGATCGATGCGAACGACGCCGATGTCGCCGACAGCTACCGCATCGTCCGCGAAGAGCTGGAAGCTTACGGGGCGGGCCTCGACGAGAAACCCTCGGTCATCGCACTCAACAAGGTCGACATGCTCGATGACGAACTCATCGCCGCACTTTCCGCCGAACTCGAGGAAGCGAGCGGCGCGGAGGTCATCCCGCTGTCGGGCGCGGCGGGAACCGGCGTCGACTGGGTGCTCGATCGGCTGCTCGACGCCGTCGGCCCGCTGGCCGGTACGGTCGACGCCGACGACGAAGGCGAAGACGCGATCGAGTGGTCGCCGATCTGATCCCGCCGCGCGTTTGTCGATAAGGGCTTGGCACTTGGTCCGCCCACGCCACCCTGCTAGCCTGCCGACAAACAGAGGGAGAGAACCGATGAAGACCGTGTTCGCCGCCGCGCTTGCCCTGACACTCTGCACACCTGCTCTCGCGAAGACGATGACGCCCGCCCAGTCCGCGGTCGCCGCGGCCATCGCCGACCCTGCCCGTCCGCAGGCGGATCGGGATCGCGACGCGGCGCGCAAGCCGGGCGAATTACTGAACTATGCCGGGGTCAAGCCGGGCGACACGGTGCTCGATTTCATCATGGGCGGCGGATACGTGACTCGCCTGCTGGCAAAGACGGTCGGGCCCAATGGGCATGTCTACGCATATCAACCGGCCGAATTCATCAGCTTCATGGCGAAATACGGGACGGATCAGGACGCGGTTGCCGCCACCTATCCCAATGTCACCGCCTTCCGGCCCTCGCTCGGCGCGTTCGCCGTGCCGAAGCCGGTCGATGTCATCATCACGGTGCAGAACTACCACGACCTGCACCTGAAGATCGCGCCGCCGACGCTGGCCGGAAAGATCGACGAAACACTGTTCGCAGCGCTGAAGCCCGGCGGCGTCTTGCTCGTGGTGGACCATTACGCGGTTGCCGGTGCGGGGCTGGATTCGGCACAGACGCTGCACCGCATCGATGCCGCGACCGCGCGTGCAGAGATCGAAAAGGCCGGGTTCGTCTTCGACGGCGAAATCCCGCTCTACCGCAATCCGAGCGACCCGCGCACGGCCAGCGTGTTCGACCCGTCGATCCGCGGCAAGACGGACCAGTTCGTCTATCGTTTCTGCAAGCCGAAATAATGGCGGGCGATCGTTTCGAACGTCATCGCCAGCCGTGGACGAGCGCTGAAATCCAGAAGCTCCATACGCTGGCGAAAAAGGGCATGGCGCTGAAGGCGATTGCCAAGGCGCTGACCCGCAGCGAGGAATCGGTGAAGGAGCGTGTGAAGCTGGATGGGCTATCCATCGCAAAGCTGCGATAACCCCGTCATTCCCGCGAAAGCGGGAATCCAGCTTCTTTTACCCGTTCAGCCGCTCGAACAAATCTTCCCAATGCGGGTTCGCGCTCTCGATCAGTTCGATTTTCCAAGAACGCCGCCACTTCTTAAGCGCTTTTTCCCTCGCAATGGCATCAACGATTGTGTCTGCTTGCTCTGCATAGACAAGCCGGACAACACCATATCTTTTGCAGAACTCGGATCCGCGACCGTGGCGATGTTGCCAAGCACGTCGAGAAATATCTCGTGAAACGCCGATGTAGATTGTTCCGCGATAGCGATTGGCCATTAGATAGAGCCACCCCGACATATTATTAGACTAGCCGTCTATTATTGAAGAGAGAAGCTGGATTCCCGCTTTCGCGGGAATGACGGGATAATGCGATTGCTCCCTTTCTCACGCGCCGCTAACCGCGCTAGATGACTGCTACCTTCTCTCACGGGATCGAAAAAGCCTGTGCAGTTCCGTATCGATGGAATGAAAATGCAATCGAGATACTGGCTTTCCATCATCCTCTTGCCGGAAAACAATTTGTCAAAGGATCCATTGAGCCAAACGAATCTATTATTTCCGCAGCGGCCCGTGAGCTTCTTGAGGAAGGCGGCGTGAATCTTGAAACGTTAACTTGTATTGGCAGTGCGCGGATCGGATCGCCCACAGTCCAATGGCATTTTTGCATATTCGATGGAAATGGCCTTCCCGACGCATGGGACTACAAAACCAGAGATGACGGTGGAC
>DDFE01000126.1:0-968 GCA_002336985.1 Sphingomonadales bacterium UBA1936 | reverse complement strand
TCCAGCCCCCCGCCCCGCCTGATCGTCAAGGTCGGCTCGTCACTGCTCGTCGATGCCGATGGAGCGGTGCGGCGTGAATGGCTGGTCGAACTCGTCGCCGACATCGCGGCACGCATGCGCGAGGGGCAGCAGGTGGCGATCGTGTCGTCGGGCGCAATCGCGCTCGGCGCGCGGCGGTTGAAGCTGCCCAAAGGCGGCCGGGCATCGCTGGAGGATGCACAGGCTGCCGCCGCCACAGGACAGATCGCGCTGTCGGGCGTCTGGGCCGAGCTGTTGCACGCGCAGGGCCTGACCGCGGCGCAGATGCTGCTCACGCTCGACGATCTCGAGGACCGGCGGCGCTATCTCAACGCCAGCGCGACCATCGACCGGCTGATGTCGCTCGGCGTCGTGCCCGTCATCAACGAGAACGACAGCGTCGCGACCGCAGAAATCCGTTTCGGCGACAACGACCGGCTCGCTGCACGCATCGCGCAGGTCGCGGGTGCGCATCAGGTCGTGCTGCTGTCCGACGTCGACGGGCTCTATACTGCCGATCCCTCGCGCGACCCCGATGCCACGCGCATTGCGCGGGTGGAGCGCATCGACGCGACGATCACGGCAATGGCGACCGGCGGCTCGCAATCGGGCATGGGTTCGGGCGGCATGGCATCCAAGATCCAGGCCGCGCGCATCGCAACCGGAAGCGGTGCCGACCTGGTCATCGTATCAGGCCACCAGCCCCGCCCGCTGGCACGCGTCGCCGAGGGTGCGGGCACGGTGTTCGTCGCCGACAGGCGTGCGCGGTCGCGTAAGGCCTGGCTCGCCGGACGTTTGACGGTCAAGGGCACGATCGAGGTGGATGGCGGCGCGGCGAGCGCACTTGCCAAGGGCGCGAGCCTGCTCGCCGCAGGCGCGCGGCACGTAACCGGCCAGTTCATGCGCGGCGATGTCATCGACATCGTCGGCCCGCTCGGTTCGCCGATCGC
>DDFE01000206.1:5518-6947 GCA_002336985.1 Sphingomonadales bacterium UBA1936 | reverse complement strand
GTCCGCGAAGACCTGGGCCTCAAGATCGACAAGCAATATGTGACGATCGGCGGCGTTTCCGACTGGGACTGGAAACTGGGCAGCCCGACCGTCGGCGGCAGGGACAGCCAATATTATGCGAACGTCGCGCCCTATCTGGGCAAGGCGATGCGCGAGAACAGCGGGCTACGCGTCTTCAATGCTGCGGGCTGGTACGACTTCGCCACGCCCTTCTTCGGCGCCGAACAGTCGCTCACCCGTACCGGCATGCCGACCGACAGGATCGAATATCATTATTATGGCGCGGGCCACATGATGTACGTGCGAGACACCGAACTATCAGCCTTAAGTCGGGATATCCGCGCTTTCATCCGCAAACGATAAGGCCAGTCTCGACGCCGCGTGCGGCGATGACTAGGGACGAATCGAGTATCTTACGGAGACTGTTATGGACGCGCTGGTATCGACGGAGTGGTTGGCGGGCGAACTCGGGGCGCCGGACCTGCGCGTGGTCGATGCGACATGGTTCATGGACGCATCGCGCGACGCCGCGGCCGAATATGAAGCCGGGCATATTCCGGGCGCGGTTTTCATGGACCTCGCCAATCTCGCCGACGAAAAGAACGAGCTGCCGATGATGCTGCCCTCTGCAGAGAAATTCGCCAGCCGCATGCAGTCGCTGGGCCTCGGCGACGGTAGCCGCATCGTTCTCTACGACAATTCGCCGTTCCACACGTCGGCACGCGCATGGTGGATGCTCCACCTGTTCGGCGCGCATGCCGTTGCCATCCTCGATGGCGGGCTTGAGAAGTGGAAGGCCGAGGGGCGCGAACTGACCGGTGGCAAGGAAACCCTGCGCCACCGTCATTTCACCGTGTGGAAGGACACCGGTTTCGTCCGCACGCTCGACCAGATGCGCGAAGTGCTGGAATCGAAGGTCGAACAGATCGTCGATGCCCGCAGCCAGAGCCGTTTCGAAGGGCGCGAGGCGGAGCCGCGGTTGGGCGTGAACCCCGGTCACATGCCGGGTGCGAAGAACCTGCCGTCGAGCGAATTGTTCAATGCCGACAACACCTTCAAGTCGAAGGACGAACTGAAGGCCGCATTCGAAGCGGCAGGTGTCGATCCGACCCAGCCGATCGCCGCCACCTGCGGTTCGGGCATCACCGCCGCATCGGTGGCATTCGCGGCGCACCTGCTGGGGAACGACAAGGTCGCGGTCTATGACGGGTCGTGGAGCGAATGGGGTGCCCATCCCGACACGCCCAAGGCCATCGGCGCCCAGTGAGCCGGGCGCTTTGAAGGGCAAGGGCGACACCCGCCCCGCAACGACAATCGTCCAGGGTGGCCGCCGTCGGGAATGGACGGGGCCAGTCGTTAACGCGCCAGTATGGCGCGCGTCCACGATCCTGCATCCCGACACGGCGTCGTTGAAAGATGCGGGCAAGAC
>DDFE01000206.1:4360-5423 GCA_002336985.1 Sphingomonadales bacterium UBA1936 | reverse complement strand
CGGGCTGGTCACGCTGATCGACAACACCTGGGCGACACCACTCTATTTTCCGACGATCGGCCTCGGCATCGACCTGTCGATCATCGCCTGCACCAAGTACATCGGCGGTCATTCGGACGTGATGATCGGGTCGGTGACCTCCGGCGCGGAAACATGGGAAGCCCTGCGCCTGACGGCGCAGGTGCTGGGCCAGACAGTCAGCCCGGACGATGCGTATTTGACCACGCGCGGTCTACGCACGCTTGACGTGCGACTGGCCCGGCATCGCGATTCGGCGCTGAAGATCGCCCGCTGGCTGAGTGAGCAACCTCAGGTCGCGCAAGTCCTGCACCCGGGGCTGCCGGACTGTCCGGGTCACGAGTTTTTCATGCGCGACTTTCGCGGCGGCACTGGCCTGTTCAGCTTCGTTCTCAAAGACGACAGCCCTGCCGCGACCGCCAAAGTCGTCGACGCGCTGCAACTGTTCGGCATCGGTTACAGCTGGGGCGGATTCGAAAGTCTGGTCGTACCCTCCGACCCTTCCTGGTGCCGAAGCGCGGTTCCATGGTCCGGCAAATCGATCATCCGGTTGAGCATCGGATTGGAAGATCCCGCCGACCTGATCGCCGACCTGTTACAGGCGCTGTCCGCGCAATAACTGTTGCGCAGGCGCAACACTTGGCGCCGGTTTATATCAAAAACCCGCGTTTTTTGTTGTGCAGCGCACAATGCACAGGCACAAAGTGGACAGGCGACGACGTGGCCCGACTCAACAGAGGTCAGCGCGCGCCAAGCAGGTGGGACGACCCTGGGCAGCAACGCCCGTAGAGATAAAAGGGAAGTCCATGCGCATTGTTCTGAGCTGCCTCTGCAGCGTTATCGCTCTTTCCGCCGCCGCGCCGGCGTTCGCTGAAGATACGGCTCCGCCGTCGGCGATCACGATCAACGGCAGCGCGACCGTCACCACCGACTATCGTTTCCGCGGCGTGTCGCAGACGGACAACAACGCCGCGATCCAGGGCGGCCTGACCGTCGCCCATGAATCGGGCTTCTACGTCTCGGTCTGGGGTTCGTCGGTCAGCGG
>DDFE01000206.1:0-4350 GCA_002336985.1 Sphingomonadales bacterium UBA1936 | reverse complement strand
TATTTCTATCCGAAGACGAAGCTTGCCGGTGACACGTCGAGCAGCGATTTCATCGAGCCCTACCTCGCCATTTCGCATTCGTTGGGACCGGTGACCGCAAAGGGCACCGTCAACTGGGCGCCGAAGCAGAAAGCGCTGGCGCTCAACCAGATCGGACCGGCGAAGTCGAACGTCTATCTGGCGGGCGACCTGTCGGCATCGATCCCGGGCACGCCCATCGGCCTGACGGGTCACCTCGGTCACACCTTCGGACCCAGCTGGCTCGCCAACGATGCGTTCGGCAAAACCGAATATACCGACTGGGCATTGGGCGCGACGGCGACGTTCAAGGCGATCACGGTCGGCGTGTCTTATGTCGACACCGACTCGCGCTGGCTGTCGGCCTCGGGCAAGAACATCTCGGGCAGCACCGTCATCGGCACGATCGGCGTTGCTTTCTAAATCGGGGCACGGGTCGGGTTCGCCCGGCCCGCAGCCAACAAAAAAGGCCCCGGCAGCGATGCCGGGGCCTTTTGTTTTGGGGTTGGTCCGCGCGTTTATTGTGGTGTCGTTGCCTTGGCCGTCGTGCCTTCGGTGGCGGGGGCCGCAACGACGTCGCGGGTGGCTGCGCCCTTGTCGACGACGGTCGTGCCGGGCGAGCCCGCAGTCGAACGGATGCCGGGATCAGCGCGATCCGCACCCGCAGCACCAAGCGTCGCCTTTTCGGACGTGCTGCGCTGTGCGGGACCGCCGAACATCGCCTGAAGCGCGAGCGTCGAGCTGTCGGCTTCTTGCGGACGCGGCGCGCCGGGCGTCGGCGGACGCAGCGCGAAATCGGGGGGTACGACCAGCGGGGCTGCGCGCATCACGGCGAGTTCGTCGGGGCGGGCACGGCTGAAAACGCCGCCGGTCGAGCCGCAGCCCGCAAGCGTCGCGGCAATGATGAGGACGGGTACGAACTTACGCATTGGCATCGGCCTTAGGAGTGTCGCGCGACATGAGCGCCCGCAACAGGAGGATAAGAACGCCGATGGTTATAGCGGCGTCGGCGATATTGAAAACAAGGAACGGGCTGAAGTCGCCAAAATGAAGGTTGGCGAAGTCCACGACATGGCCGGGCTTGTCGATGGGCAGGTTCTCGATACCCGTCCTGATGCGATCGAGGATGTTCCCGATCGCACCGCCCAGAATAAGGCCAAGGCCGAACACATCCTTGCGGTTGGCCTCGCGCCACAGCCAGACAAGGACGAACAGCGCAATTAGCCCAGTCGCCCCGGCCAGCGCAAACCCCTCGAGCGAGTTCTTCGCCGTGAACAGGCCGAGCGAGACGCCCGCGTTGTTCACCCAGAGGAACTTGAAGATGGGCAGGATCACGATCTCGCCCCGGTTCGGCAGGTCGAGGCCATAGACCACCACCCATTTGCTCAACTGGTCGAGCGCGAACACGATGGCCGCGATAACGAACCCAAGCGTGCGATTGCTCACGCCACCACCTCTTCACAACGCGCGCACAGGGCGCCGTCCTCGGTCACTTCGGGCAGATGGCGCCAGCAGCGGCCGCATTTGTCGAGTTCGGTCTTCACCACCGCCAGCGTATCGCCGCTGTGGACTGGACCGCTGATGAACAACTCGGCGAGGAAGTCGGCGTCGCCGTTACCGGCAGGCACTGTGACTTCGGCCTGAAGGCTCGATCCGACGACTTTTTCGCGCCGCAACGGTTCGATCGCTTCGGTCACCTGCGCGCGTAGTTCACGCAATGCGGCCCATTTCTCCACTAACCCGTCATCCCCGCGAAGGCGGGGATCCAACTCCTGAGCTTCGGCATCGGGAGCTGGATTCCCGCCTTCGCGGGAATGACGAGGGAGAGTTGGCCACTCGAGCAAATGCACCGAACCCGCGTCCGGGTACCGCGTGCCCCACACTTCCTCGGCCGTGTAGACCAGCACCGGTGCCGCCCAGCGGACGAGGGCATGGAACAGCGTATCGAGCACGGTCCGGTACGCGCGGCGCTTCGCCGACGTCGGCGCGTCGCAATAAAGGCTGTCCTTGCGGATATCGAAGAAGAACGCCGACAGGTCGTTGTTCGCGAAATCGCTCAGCAGGCGCGTATAGCTGTTGAAGTCGAAGTCATCGACCGCCTGGCGCAGCTTCGCATCCATGTCCGCCAGCAGGTGGAGGATGTAGCGCTCCAGCTCCGGCATGTCCGCGACCGCAACCTGCTCGCTCTCGTCGAACCCGTCGAGCGCGCCGAGCAGGTAGCGGAAGGTATTGCGCAGCTTGCGATACTGATCGGCGACGCCAGCCAAGATCTCCTTCCCGATGCGGTGGTCTTCGGTGAAATCGACCGATAGCGCCCACAGCCGCAGAATGTCGGCACCGTAATCGCGCATCAGGTCGAGCGGATTGATGGTGTTGCCGAGCGACTTGGACATTTTCATGCCCTTTTGGTCCATCGTGAACCCGTGCGTCAGCACCGCATTGTACGGCGCGCGGCCGCGCGTGCCGCAGCTCTCGAGGAGCGACGACTGGAACCAGCCGCGATGCTGGTCCGACCCTTCGAGATACAAATCCGCGGGCCATTGCAGGTCGGGCCAACGCCCGCTTTCGAGCACGAACGCCTGCGTACAGCCGCTGTCGAACCACACATCGAGAATGTCGGTAACGCGCTCGTAATCGGCGAGGTCATAGGCGTCGCCGAGATAGCCCTGCGCCGCGCCGTCGCTCCATGCGTCGACGCCCTGCGCCTTCACGCCCGCGACGATGCGCGCGTTGACCGCGGGGTCGACGAGATACTGGCCGGTCTTGCGGTCGACGAACAGCGTGATCGGCACGCCCCAGGCGCGCTGGCGGCTCAGCACCCAGTCGGGACGCCCCTCGACCATCGACGAGATGCGGTTCTTGCCCTTTTCCGGCACCCAGCGCGTGTCGTCGATCGCCTGCATCGCCTTTTCGCGCAGGGTCGCGCCGCCGATGGGCTTGTCCATCGGCACGAACCACTGCTGCGTGCAGCGGAAGATGACCTTCGCCTTCGACCGCCAGCTATGCGGATAGCTGTGCTTGTAATCCGCGCTCGCCGCGAGCAGCGCGCCCGCCGCGCGCAGGTCTTCGCAGATCGGGCCGTCGGGCGCGTTGAACTTCGGGTTGATGACGCTCCCCTGCCCGCCGAGCCAGCCCCAGTCGGCGCGGTACTTGCCGTCACCCTCGACCGCGAAGACCGGCTCTATGCCGTTCGCCTTGCATAGGTCGAAGTCGTCCTCGCCATGGTCGGGCGCCATGTGAACAAGGCCGGTGCCGGTGTCGGTCGTCACGAAGTCGCCCGGCAGGAACGGCCGCGGCTTGGCGAAGAACCCGCCAAGGTGGTGCATCGGGTGGCGGGCGATGGTTCCGGCGAGGTCAGAGCCTTTGCCAGTCCAATGTCTCTTGATCTCGATTTCGGTAACGTGTCGGCGCGCGTAGAAGGCACGGATTAGAGGTTCAGCTAACAGAACCTTGTTTTCAAACTCCCAGTTCCAATCACCAGAATCGCCCGAAATCTTCATGCCGCCAGAAATGGTCACGAGCGAATACTCAACCTCCGGCCCATAAGCCAAAGCCTGGTTCACCGGGATCGTCCACGGCGTCGTCGTCCAGATTACCGCATGCGCGCCGACCAGTTCGGGAATGGGGCTCTCGACGATCTCGAACGCGACATCGATCTGCGTCGAGACGATGTCCTCATATTCGACCTCGGCCTCGGCCAGCGCGGTCTTTTCGACCGGGGACCACATCACGGGCTTGGCGCCGCGATAGAGCTGACCCGACTCCGCGAACTTCATCAGCTCGGCAACGATCGTCGCTTCGGCCTCGAAATCCATCGTTAGGTACGGATTGTCCCAGTCGCCGTTGATGCCCAGCCGCTTCAGCTGCTCACGCTGGGTATCCACCCATTTCTGCGCATAGGCGCGACATTCGGCGCGGAACTCGTTCGCCGGAACCTCGTCCTTGTTCAGCTTTTTCTTGCGGTATTCCTCCTCGACCTTCCACTCGATGGGCAGGCCGTGGCAATCCCAGCCGGGCACATAGGGCGCATCCTTGCCGAGCAGATTCTGGGTGCGGCAGACCATGTCCTTCAGGATGTGGTTCAGCGCGTGTCCGATGTGCATGTCGCCATTGGCGTAGGGCGGGCCGTCGTGGAGGATGAACTTCTCACGGCCGCGGCGCGCCTCGCGGGTCTGCTTGTAAATGTCCGCTTGCTGCCAGCGCGCGAGAATGCCCGGCTCCTTTTGCGGGAGTCCGGCCTTCATGGGGAAATCGGTCTTCGGCAGGAAGACGGTGTCGCGCCAATCTCGTTGGGCGTCGCGCTGTTGATCGGTCATTGTGCCTGCGCGCTTA
>DDFE01000068.1:23115-29018 GCA_002336985.1 Sphingomonadales bacterium UBA1936 | reverse complement strand
AGCCCGAACCCGCGCCAGATGCCGCACCCGTCGAGAAGCCCAAGCGCACCCGCAAGCCAAAGGCGGCGGCTGCCGAGGCGACCGCTGCACCCGCGCTCGCCGAAGCTTCAGGTACAGACGCTGGCGAGAGTGAGGACGGGCCAAAGCGCGGCGGCTGGTGGCAGCGGACTTTCGGGCCGCAGAGCTGATGCACAAGGTGGCGGATGCGGCGCGTTTCACACGCCGTTCATCCGCCACCCGCATAGCGTGAGACCGATGCGGATCGTCCACCGACTCATAGCAACCCTGCTTGCCGCGCTGCTGGTCGTCCAGCCGGCGATGGCACAGTCGATCCTGCGCGATGCGGAAACTGAAGCCCTATTCCGCGACATGTCTGCGCCGCTTATTTCGGCGGCTGGACTCAACCCGAAAAGCGTCGATTTCGTGCTGATCGGCGATCCATCGATCAATGCGTTCGTGGCTGGCGGGCAGGTCGTCTACATCCATTCCGGCCTCATCGCCGCAGCCGACAACGCCAATGAGGTCCAGGGCGTCATCGCGCACGAACTGGGCCATGTGGCGGCAGGCGACGTGTTGCGGTCGAGCGCAGGCGCGAGCGAGGCGACCGGGATCACGATCCTCAGCCTCTTGCTCGGTGCAGCCGCGATTGCGGCGGGTGGCGGAGAGGCCGGCGCAGGCATCCTGATGGCTGGCCAGCAGGCAGCACTCGGCAAATACCTGGCCTTTTCACGCTCCGTCGAAGCCGGCGCCGATGAATCTGCTCGTCGCTACCTCACTGCCAGCAAGATCAGCGGCAAGGGCATGATCTCGTTCTTCAAAAAGCTCCAGCAACAGGAATTCCGCTTCAGCCAGGACAAGATCGATCCCTATGCCGTCACCCATCCGCTGAGCGGTGACCGCGTCGCCGTGCTTAACGAACGGATGGCCGCGGACCCTGNNCTGGAATAACCCGACAGATCCCGCGATCGAAGCCCGATTCCAGCGGATAAAGGCAAAGCTGTTCGGCTATATCAACGAACCGAACGACACGCTGAACCGCTATCCCGTGACCGATACATCGATTCCGGCGCGATATGCCCGCGCCTATGCGTTTCACAAACAATCATTCGCCGACAAGGCGATTGGAGAGGCCGATGCCCTGCTGACAGCGGTGCCGCACGATCCTTATTTCGAGGAGATGAAGGGTCAGATCCTGCTGGAAAACGGTCGTCCCAAGGACGCGCTGCCGCTGCTGCGCGACGCGGTTCAGCGAACGAACTATACGCCGCTGATCGCCGCAATGTTCGGCCATGCCTTGGTCGCTACCGAAGACCGTTCGAACTTCGCCGAGGCAAAAACGGTGCTGCGTAACGCCGTACAGCGCGATCGCGAGAACCCGTTCGCTTGGTACCAGCTGGGCGTCATCTATTCACAAGAAGGCGACACCGCTCGTGCCGCACTCGCCAGTGCGGAACAGGCCGACCTGCAGGGCAAGTTGCCGATGGCGCTCCGTAATGCGCAGATCGCGATGGCAGGGATTCCGAAAGGCACGCCCGACTGGCTGCGTGCACAGGACATCATGATGGTCGCGAAGTCCAACATGCCGGACCGCAAGCGCGGCAAGAAAGACGCGCCGCAAACCACGCCGGACGGGCAACAATAATATATGCAAGGGCGCGACATCATGATCGGATTGATTGGGGCCGCAGCAGGTGCGGCCGTCGTGGTTGCCGCCACTTCGATCGGCACACCCGTCAACACGACCGACAAGGCCGCGATCGAAAAGATCGTGCGCGACTATATTCTCGAGCATCCGGAAATCCTGCCCGAAGCGATGGATCGCCTCCAGGATCGCGAGAGCGCCAAAGCCGTCGCCGCGAGCCGCAAGACCATAGAAACCCCGTTCAAGGGTGCGTGGGAAGGCAATCCGAACGGCGACATCGTCCTCGTCCAGTTCTTCGACTATGCGTGCGGCTATTGCCGGGCGTCGCTGCCCGATATCGATCGGCTGCTGCGCGAGGATCCCAAGCTCAAGATCGTCTATCGCGAAATGCCGGTGCTCGGCCCCGACAGCGAAGCAGCCGCGCGGTTAAGCCTGACAGTCGCGTCGACCAATCAGAACTATGGCCGGTTCCATCGCGCTCTCTATGCAGCAGGCCGTCCCGATTCCGCCGCCCGCGCTAAGCTCGCCGCAGCGAATGGCGTCCCGGCAAACCCGAGCGAGAATCCGGCGATCGAGCAAGAGCTGGCTGCGAACCAGCAGCTTCAGGGCGCGTTGCGTATTACCGGCACGCCCACGTGGATCGTCGGCGACAAGATGCTGAGCGGCGCCGTGGGATATGCCGCGCTCAAGGCCGCCATTGCCGAGGAACGCGCAAAGAAGAACTAATGAAGCGCGTGGAGCGGGTGAAGGGAATCGAACCCTCGTCGTAAGCTTGGGAAGCTTCTGCTCTACCATTGAGCTACACCCGCGACGTCCGCGCTATGTGCAGCGCGTCCCGCGCTTGTCAATCGAGTCAGATCACAGGAATCTTGTAATGGTGCCACGCGAAGATTGCCGCGGCACCACGATAAGGCCGCCAGTTCTCGGCAATCTCGCGGGTTGCTTTCTCGGCGGGCCGTTCGTCGTGTCCCATGATCCGCCGGACCGATTCCTGCACGGCGAGATCGCCCGCAGGCCAGATATCGGGACGCCCCTCCGCAAACAGCAAATAGACCTCCGCCGACCAGCGGCCGATGCCCTTTACCCGGGTCAGAAGCTCAATCGCTTGCTCATCATCCACGGGTAACGCGTCGAAATCGAGTTCGCCGGACACGCAGAGTTCGGCAAGACTGCGCGCATAGCCGATCTTCTGCCGCGACAGCCCTGCCCCACGCAGCGCCTCATCGGTTTGAATAACCATCGCAGCGGGATTTTCGATGTCGCCCACCACTGCGGCAACCTTCGCCCAGACCGCATCGGCTGCCTTGAAACTGATCTGCTGGCCCACGATCGTGCGCAGCAGCGTGACATAACCCCGCCCCCGCACGCGCGGCTCCGGATAACCTGCATGGCCGAGCGCCGCCGCGAAACGCGGGTCGCGTGCGGCCAGCGCGTCTAGATGTTCCTGCAACTGTTCGGCGGACAGTCCCATCGGGATTCCTTGATTATGACGCAATGGATTGGCATGGCCGCCCCCGAACGCAAAGGGAAGACTTGATGCCGACACTGATCGTTACGAAGCGCGACGGCGAAACCGTCGAGATCGAAAGCAAGCCCGGCCTGTCGGTGATGGAGGTCATTCGCGACCACGGTATCGACGAATTGCTGGCGCTGTGCGGCGGATGTTGTTCGTGCGCGACATGCCATGTCCACGTCGACCCGGCATTTGCCGACAAGCTTGCGCCGATGAGCGAGGACGAAAACGACCTGCTCGATTCTTCGGACCATAGAACTGAAAATTCACGACTTTCGTGCCAGATACCGTTCGGGGCCGATCAGGATGGCCTCAGAGTAACGATCGCAGAAGAAGATTGACGGGCGCTTCGGCGCCCGATTTCTTGAAAGGGGCAAAATGGGATCCGAGGATTTTGGCGACCGTATCAAGCGCCAGATGAACGAAACCGGCATCCATGATGCCTGGGAAGCGATGTATCGTTCGGACGACAACGAGCGCTTCTATGAGCTGGCCTATGCCAAGCTGTTCAAGCAATTGGCGCAGCCCCGCGATGCGCTGGCCCTCGACATTGGCTGCGGCATCGGCGCGAACACCGCGCGGCTCGCCCGGCAGGGATACAAGGTTGTCGCCGCCGATTATTCGGAAGCGATCCTGCCCGAAACCAAGAAGAACATGGAACGTCTGGGTCTTGCGGACCGCGTGACGATCCAGCGCGAAGACATCACGGCGCTCAGCTTTCCCGACGGCCAATTCGACCTGACCCTGTGCTGGGGCGTATTGATGCACATCCCGGCGATCGATGCCGCGCTGGGCCAACTCGCCCGCGTGACGAAGCCGGGCGGCTATCTCGTCCTGGCAGAGATCAATCCGTCGGCACCCGAGCCGCGCGCCCTGCGCGGTTATTGGCGGACGCTGAAGCGCGACAAGGTCAGCATCGAACATAAGCCCTGCGGCTTCGAACACACTTCGCGCTTCAACGACGAGGCGCTGTTCTGGCGCCATCTCGACCGTGATTGGACGACGAAGCAGTTCGCCGGATATGGATTCGAACCCGCCGGACGGTTCGCCGGGCATTTGTTCGAGACGTTCCACTATTTCAAGAACGCCGCCGTCCGGAACGCCATCCAGGCGATGAACCGTTTCTATTTTTCGAACGTCGGCGCTGCCGGGCTCTCGTCGACGCAGGTCCTGATCTACCGCAAGAAAGCCTAGCGCAGCCGCAGGACGGCGGTCGGCGCGTCCTTGGTCAGAGGCGTCGCCTTCCAGCTCAGCGTCTTGCGCTTGCCCGCCGCCTTCACGCCGTCTTCGGTATTCTGGCTGACGATCTCGGCGTCGGTATCGATGGTGAAAACGCCATCGAGATACTTCGCCAGATCGGCAGAGGGGCGTGAGGCCAGGCCGCCAGTCGCGTCCGGCATTCCATTCGATTTACTATTGGCGAAGCCGGGCGCCTTAACGCGAACGAGGCCGCCCTGGCGAAGTTCGATCGCCAGGAACGGAAACATGACCTCGGCATCGGTGTTGAACGGAAAGACGAAACCGTGGTCGAGCCGGCCGGTGATGGCATAATCGATGTCGAACTTGCCTTTGCCGCGATAGACGACCGATTTGTAGCCTGCCTCTTTCGACAGCGCGTCGGCCATCGCACGCAGTTTCGCCTCATCGTCTTCCGTAGGTTCCTTGTCGGCGGATTTCGCCGCGTCGCCGTCGGCCTTTTCCTCGAACGCCTGGTCCTGCTGCGGTGCGATGACTTCTCCCTTATAGGTAAAGGCAAAGCTACGGTCGGCATTGATGCTCAGCGTCGAGAAGAACTTGCCCGGCGTCAGCACACAACCGAGGAGCATCAGCGGCGCCACGAGCGCCAGCGCAAACCGTCCGATCATCCCCCGCCACTCCCCTGTGTGATCGCATAAAGCGCGATTGCAGCTGCGTTCGAGACATTGAGACTCTCGACCTTCGGCGAAATCGGCAGGCGCGCCAGCGCATCGCAGTGCGCGGCGACATTCTGCCGCAGTCCCTCACCCTCCGCGCCAAGCACCAGCGCGACTTTCGCCGGTCCTGCCGCTTCCGCCAGCGTCGTCTGCGTCTCGCCCGCCAAGCCGATTCGCCAGAATCCGCCGTCGCGCATCTCGTCNNGATGCCGAGCGCGCCAGAGCGCCGCTTTCCGGCGGGGCATGGCGGTCCTGCGTCACGATGCCCAGCGCGTCGAACGCAGCGGCCGAGCGCAGGATCGCGCCGACGTTATGCGGATCCGTGACCTGATCCAGCACCAATAGGGGCCGGTTCTGGTCCAAGCCCCGCTCGATCAGTTCCTCGAGCCAGATATCCTCCAGCGGATCTACCTCGGCGACCATGCCCTGGTGCGGCGCATCGTGCGGCACCATGCGGCCGAGATCGGCAACATCGGCATAAACGACAGGAAGAATCGACGGCAGGTCGAGTCGCGACAGCGCCTCGCGCGTGCCCCACAATTTCGTGACCCGCCGCTCCGGATTAGCCAATGCCGCCAGCACTGCATGCCTTCCCCAGAAGCGCGGCCGGTTGCCCCCGCCTACATGCTGTCGATTTCCGCGTCTCATGGCGCAATCCTTGGCGCGCACGTGATTGACACGCAAGGCCCGCTTCGCCATTGACGCGCGCTCCCCGCACCGGACAGGTGGCCGAGTGGTTAAAGGCAGCAGACTGTAAATCTGCCCGTGAAAGCGTACGCTGGTTCGAATCCAGCCCTGTCCACCATCCCTTACAGCCGGGTTTTCCCCTTCCAAC
>DDFE01000068.1:17352-23055 GCA_002336985.1 Sphingomonadales bacterium UBA1936 | reverse complement strand
TCGAACGAGAAGGAACAAGCGGAGAGATGCAGATGGCGCAGAAACGCGAAATACCCTCCTCGGGCGACGTTCATTGCGATGTGCTGGTCATCGGAACCGGCGGCGCAGCGCTCACGGCAGCTGCTACGGCGCGCAAGGCCGGGCTGGACGTGATCGTCGTCGAGAAGCAGCCAGTGTTCGGTGGGACGACTGCGACGTCCGGCGGCATGCTCTGGATCCCTGGCAACCGCCATTCGCCCGCACTGCAACAGCGGCTTGGCGAACCCGACACGCTGGAGAATGCGCGCAAGTACATCATCGAGGAGGCGGGCAATTATGCCGACATCGACCGGATCGATGCCTATCTGAAATACGGTCCCGAGATGATCGATTTCCTCGAAGACAATACGCATGTGCGCTTCGAGGGCGCTGAATACCCTGACTACAACATGGACCACCCGAACGCCGCAAAGTCGCGTTCGCTCACATCGGCAGAATATAATGCCGGCGTGCTCGGCAAGCACCTGCGCGAATTGAAGAGCGAGTTGCCGCAGATGCTGTTCTTCGGCTTTGCGATCGGATCGTCGGTCGAGATGAAGCAGTTTTTCGCTGCTGGCCGCTCGCCAAAGGCGTTTGCCGCCGTCGCGATCAAGATGGCGCGCCACGTGATCGATACCGCCCTTCATGGCGCGCCCCGTCGCGTGGTCCGGGGCCGCGCGCTGATTACCCGCCTCGCGCAGACATTGTTCGAATGGAACGTGCCGATCCTGCTCTCATCCCCCGCGCGCGAATTGATCCGCGAAGACGGGAAGGTCGTCGGCGCTGTAATCGAAACCCCGCAGGGCGCTCGCCGCTTCTTCGCGAAGCGCGGCGTCGTACTCGGCAGCGGCGGCTTCCCGCACGACGATGCCCGCCGCCAGCAGGCTTATCCGGCCAACGCCTATGATGGCGTCCGCCGCTCGGTCGCTAATCCTGGCAACACCGGTGACGGCGCGCGCATGGCTGAACAGGTCGGCGGCGTGTTCAGCAAGGACGTGTCGAATGCCGGTGCGTGGATGCCGACCTCTGTCCGGCCCGACGTCGAAGGGCCTGCGGGCGTCTGGCCGCATCTCGTCGACCGGCTGAAGCCCGGTTTCATCGTTGTCGGCGCGAACGCCAAACGTGTCGGCAACGAGTCCGCGGCCTATTCGTCGTTCGTGCCGATGATGATCGAGGCGGCCGCAGATCAGCCGATGGCTTTTGGCTGGCTGATCGGCGACAAGCGTGCGGTGGACAAATGGGGTATCGGACGTGTCCGTCCCAAGCCGATGCCGCGGCAGGGCTTCATCCGGTCGGGTTACCTGATCGAGGCGCAATCGCTGTCCGAACTGGCCGAAAAGATCGGCATCGATGCGCAAGTGCTGGAATCGACCGTCGAACGCTTCAACGCGGATGCGAAGCGCGGTGTGGACACCGAGTTCAACCGCGGCGCGAACGCCTATGACGCCTATCAAGGCGACGACGAGTACAAGGGGCCGAACTTGTGCCTCGGCCCGCTCGAAAACGCACCTTACTACGCGATCAAAATGTTTCCCGGAGAGATCGGCACGTTCGCCGGTATCCGTACCGATAAATATGCGCGGGTCGTGCATGAAGACGGCACGCCGGTCGAAGGGCTCTATGCGGTCGGGAACGACCAGTTGAACGTGTTCGGCGGCGCTTATCCCGGCGCGGGTGCGACGCTCGGCCCAGGCCTGACATTCGGTTATGTGGCCGGCAAGCACGTCTCGGGCATGATCGGGGATGCCGCGCCGGCGCCCAGGGAAATGGCGGTTTCTTGACCGCGACGCCCGGCGCGATGCTGGTTTCGGTCATCGGAGCCTCCGGTGCGCAAGGCTCTGCACAAGTCCGGCAATTGCTTGCCGCCGGCTATCGCGTCCGGGGCATTGCGCGGAATTCGAGCGATACTCTTTCGGCGCGCGGCGATGTGGAGTTTCGCACCGCTGACATCTTCGATCCGCCGAGCCTCGTCGCGGCGCTCGAGGGGTCGGATGCGGTCTTCGTGAACACACCTGTCCCGCACCGGCTCGAACGCGCGCAGATGGTGACGAACTGCGGCAACGCCGCGCAAGCGGCGGGCGTGAAAAGACTGGTCTGGAACACCGCGACCTGGATTCCCGACCGGCCCGGCGATCCCTACACCTATGGTGTGAACACCCATGCCGTGAACGCATTGTTCCGCACTGGCGTCCCTGCGACCATCTTCGGTGCCGTCCTCTTCATGGACAATCTGCAATCGGGCTTCGCACGCCAATATATCGTGAACGAGGACCGCTTCCATTATCCGCACGCCCCGCACATGCGGGCAAACTGGATCAGCCTCGACGATGTCGGCCGCATCATGGTCGCGGCGCTCGACCGCCCCGATCTCGAAGGAGCGTGGATGAACATCGGTGGTCCCGAAGCGCTGGGCCCACAGCAGGTTGCCGACATATTGAGCGACGTGATCGGTCGGCCGATCCGGTACGATCCTGCGAGTCCGCAGGATTTCGGCGCTACGCTGGCCAGCGCGCTCGGTCCGGCGGTCAGCGGCGAGCGCCGCGCTGCTCTCGCCAAAGATATCTGCGACTTCTACGTCTACAACAACGACGCACCCACCCGCCCCTTTCAGGTCAATGTCGAGGCAATGCTCGAACGCCTGCCGATGCGGCTGGAAACGATGCGCGAATGGGCCGCGCGGCAGGACTGGTCAGTGGCGCCGTCTTAAGCGATCCGCGGGAAACGCGCATCGTCGAGCGGTTCGAGATGTTTAAGGGTGCTGGTGTCGAACGATATCGCCGGCGCGCCCGTCCAGCGGGCGTCCGCGGGGTTGACCTGAAGCAGGTACGTCCAGCGCGGTCCATCCGACATATTCTGACCCGCGGCATGGACACACAGGTCCGAATGGACTGTCACGTCACCGGCCTTGAGCGAAAGATAGCCGGATGACGGACATTTGCGGGCAAGATCCGGAAAGGCGTCGAGCAAGTTTCCGTCACCGTAGGTACGGTAGTCGCCCATAACGCCATGACGATGCGAACCGTTGAGGAACGCCATCGTGCCCTTCTCCGGCCCCATGTCGGTGAGCGGTGTCCAGAAGGTCATCCCTCCCGATCTATCGGCGACCTGAGCCGCGAAATCCTGATGCCAGTCGGACCGTCCATGCCCGTCCGTCCTGCTTGCGGGCAGCTTCACGCCGAACGAGTCCTTGAAATAGCGGATGCCGGGCGAAACGCTGAAATCCCGCAGCGCGACTGCGCCACGGCCGTAATGCCGGATCACCGGCCCGATTTCGGGGTGGTCGAGATCCTGAAGCGGAAGCGAGTTGAAGAACGCGAATTTGCCCGGGATCGGCGTGATCGATCCGTCCTCGCCCATCTTCGACTTGGCGAATGCGAGGATCGCTTCGAGCCGCTTCAAGGGCAGGAACTGTTCGAGCTTCACCCAGCCGAATTCGTTGTAATGTGCGATCTCCGCAGCAGTCACCGCGCGGAAATCGCTGAGGTTCGTGTCCGATTGCCGTTTCCGCATCGCCGTTCCAACCATCTCTCTCTCCATGCAAATTCAGGCCGCGATCCGCGCGCTTTGCGCAACGGGTGTCCAGTCGGCGGGCGGCGCGCGCTCACCCACCCAGAAGATCGGCCGCTCTTCGACCAATATTCCCTCGATTGGCTGCTGGTTGGGGCGGCGCACCCAGGCGTCGAGGAAGGTCGGCAGATCGCGCCACCACGAACTTTCGAGCGCCTTGCAGGGGCGGCTCGCAACAGACGCCCCTTCGGCCGAGGCGCGGTGATAGCTCAGGCGGACCGGCGATATATCGCCCATCGTCGGCGACGGCGCACCTTCGGCCAGATCTTCGTCCCGCACGTCGTCGAGGATGAACATCGCTTTGAGCAACCTGGCGCATTCCTCGCGCGGGGGCGCCGCGACATCCCTCTCGGTGTCGAGCACCAGCGACTTGTAACGTGTCACGTCCATGAAGAGATCGCTGTCGTGGAAAGCGCCGTCACGATAGGCGAGCGATTCATGCATGGTCGTGAAGGCCGCAAGATCGTTGAACCACAACTCCGGGATGCCGTCAGCGAACGGCATCATCCCCTCTACCGGGATGTCGAGCCGATGGTTCTGGACATAGCCCTGCAGGATGTTCGCATGCGCCAGCCGCAGCGCGAGACCGCGGTGGACAGTTCGCCAGTGAAGCCGGAAGGCATCGAGCGGCATATCCGGCATACGTTGCAGCAATCCCATCACTTTCAGCATGGCACTTGGTCCTATCGATGGGGCTGGATGCTATCGAGCAACGCACGCGACCGTTCGACGGCCCTGCGCGCGCGTTCGCGTGGCGACACGCCCTGCGCGACGCGCGTCGTCGAGGGCACTTCGACGTCGATCGGTGTCGCTGCGGGCAGAGCCGAGTAGATCGCACGAAGCGGCCAGTCGCCATCGCCCGGCGGTTCGCGGTCCTGGCCTTCGCCGCGATAGTCGCCGGTCACGAAAAGGCCGTGCCCGTCGCAGATCTGCGAATAGCAGAACTGTTCGGCCGGAATGGCCGCGACATCCTCCGGCGTGCCGCCTGTGCGGACAAGGTGGAGTGCGTCGAGTGCGATGCCGATGTTCGGGCGGCCGACGTTCTCGACGAACCAGAAGGCACGCTGGATCGACGCACAGGCCGGAGTCAGGCCCATGAATTCGAGCCCCAGCTTCAGGCCGAACCGCGCTGCCTCATCACACAGCCGGCCGAGCGTATCGAGCGAGCGCGAATCATCAGTGTCATGGATGTGCGTCACTGCGCGCTTCGCGCCGACCTCTGCGCCGACCGCAAAGGCTTCGCGGTAATCATCAAGATCGAGACCGGCGGTGACGGGAAAGAATTCGATGTTGCCGACGCCAATGCCATTTGCACGCAGGGCTGCGAGGACTTCCGCCTGGTTCGCGCGGTTTACCGTCGGATATTCGGTAAACTTGGCACCGGGTATCGGCACACGCGGCGCATGCGCGAAGACGCAAATCGCCTCGCAATCATTTTCGGCGGCGATCTCCACCAGTTCGACGAGCGGCAATTCCCGGACGGTCAAGTGATGGAGCGCGAGGGGGCGGGACATCGTTTGCATTCCGCGATCAGAGGGGTCCATCCGCCCCGCCCCACCAGCGTTCGAAACGCGGCAGCGCGGCACGGTTCACGACCTCGACCAGCATCCCTTCGCGCGGTGGGCGGAGGTAAGCGAAGGTGCCATAGCCCTCGTCCGGCGCCATGCCGGAGACGACGACCGCCCACCCCTCCGCCGTCATCTGCGCAACGCTTGCGGCTACGTCGTCGACCCAGAAACCGACGTGATGGGCGGAATGGAGTTCGGGATCGTAGACCGATCCTGGCGGCCCTGTCTGGATTTCCAGATGCTGCGGCCCGTCGGCCGAATAAGCGACCTCCAGCCGGATCTGGTGCGCGCCGCGTTCCGGCGTCCAGATGTTGAGCGCCTCATAGATATACGGCTTCGCCCATCGGACGCCGAGCGTTGCGGAAAGCTGGGCCATTTCGGCGTGCAGGTCGCGGACGAGATAGCCGGAATGGAAGATGTCCTGGAAATCGATCACGTCGCCTCGTCCTTCTCCATTGCCTTGTCCGACATCGCCGACTCGATAATTTATATCACATGAGTTAATATTAATGGCATTATCGCGTCAATCCTCTCATTTTTCCTCAATTTA
>DDFE01000068.1:7464-17324 GCA_002336985.1 Sphingomonadales bacterium UBA1936 | reverse complement strand
GCGGCTGTTTGCCGACCAGGGCATCGACCGGGTTTCGCTACGCGAGATCGCAGTGGCCGCTGGCCTGAAGAACACCAACGCCGTCAATTATCATTTCGGCGACCGCGAAAGCCTGATCCTTGCGATCTCGCACTTCTACACATTCGAGTTCGAGCCGCTGCGTGCGCAGATGATCGCACTGGCGACCGCGCAAAGCCGTCACCAGGATGTGCGGACCCTGCTCGAGATACTGGTACTGCCCTATCTCACCGTTGTGTCGCCGGGCGGCGCTCACCATTACGTCGCCTTCGTCAATCACACTTTCATGCGCAGCAGCGAGCAAGAGCTGTTCTATCCCTTCATCAACGACACCGATAACCCGGTCCCGGTCTGCAAGGCTTTGCTGGCGACGCTCCGTGAACGATTGATCTCACTGCCCGAAGGCATCTTTCGTGCGCGCATCCGTGCCGCCATCGGACTGTTCGTCAGCGCGATCGTGCGATGGGACAATCTGCACGCATCCGGAGCAACGCCGCCGCCGCTTGAAATTACGGTATTGGATTCGCTCAGCCAGATGACGGCGGCCGTGAACGCGCCCTATCACTACGACGGCCAGGCCGCGCTGCTCGATCTTGCAAAATCATTTGCGGTCAGGGGTTAGCACCGAACGTCAGCGGACGGGGTCAGCGCCGTCCCAGGTTCGAGCCGATTCGCGCATCCTGGCAAACCGTTCCACGGTCGCCGCGGGCAGTTGCATTACTTCGACCATCGTTCCCGGACCGCCGCCAGTGTCGGCGTAGAACACGCCGCCGCCCGGATAATCGGCTTCCTGCGCAATGGTCATGCCCATGTCGAGGCAGTGCTGCCGCGCCGCAGCGATATCGTCGACCGCGCAACAGATGTGCTGAACGCCCTCATGACCCGCTGCGCGCCATTCCGTGTAGATCGACGGCGCGTCATTGTGTTGCTCGATCAACTCGATCTGCATTTCACCCCAATAGGCGATGTAAATCGAGAAGTCCGGGTCTGTCGGTTCCCCCCGGAACCGGCAATTCGCCATGCGCATGGGTCCGAGACGAAAGAACGGCCCCACGCGCATCGTTTCCGTCCAGAACGTCAGCGCCTGCCCGATGTCCGCGGGAACATAGGCGATCTGGAAAATCTTTCCCAATGCGTCCGACATCGACTTCTCCATAAAACGCATACATGCTATATTTTTTGGCGAGCCTTGCCAATGCCGCGCATCGATTATCATGCCGAACTCAATGTCCTGGTCGCCGTACGGGGGCATCCGTTCGATCGCAGCGCGTTCGGCCGGATGTTCGACGGCATGGCTGGAATTACGGCCACGATGGTCGACCAGCCCGCTGCTGCGCAGCTCATGTCGCCGGAGGCCATGGCGCCGTACGACGCCCTTCTGCTTTACGACATGCCTGGCGTCGACTTCGACGTTGCGATGGATCGCCCGGCGCTTGTTTCTCCGCCGGACTATCTGCGCGACGGTTTCCGGCGCCTGCTCGAAAGCGGGAAAGGTGTCGTCGCGCTGCACCATGCGCTGGCCGGGTGGCCGGGTGGCCGGGCTGGGACGATTATAGCGAATGGCTGGGAGGCCGCTTCCTCTACAAACCCGGCGAGGTGCGCGGTGAGCACCGTCCCGACTCAGGCTACCGGCATAACATCGAGCACAAGGTGAATGTCGCAGCGGACCATCCGGTCGTCGCCGGTCTGCCAAGCCATTTCACACTCACCGACGAACTCTATCTCGCCGAGGTTTTCGAGGACGATGTCCTCCCCCTGCTCCGCTCCGACCACGACTTCATCGATCGAAATTTCTGGTCCTCCGCCGCGGCGATGGGGGGAAGAATGTTCGACAATGACGGATGGCAACATCCCCCAGGCTCGAACATTGTCGGCTGGGTCAAGCGCGCGATCGCGAGCCCGCTGGTATACCTGCAACCCGGCGACGGCCCCAGCGCGTACGACAATCCACACTACCGACGGCTGGTCGAGAACGCCGTCCGCTGGGTCGCATCGGACGCAGCCAGGCTATGGGCGCAGAAGCCCTAGTCGATCGCGGCGCTGATCGCCCTCCGCATCGCTGCCCGACCGACGGTGAAGCAAATGGTCGCAAGCCCCGTCGTAAGCCCCGCGAAAAGCGCCATCGACCAGCCGAGTGCCTGCTCATCCCCGAACAGCTTGTCGGTGAACGTCGCAACGATGATCGGCGCAAGGATCGTGCCGACGATCGACACGCCGACCATGTAAACCGAAGACGCCTTGCCGCGCAGGTGCGGCGGGGTCGCGATCTGCAGTGCTGCCGGACCCACGCTCGCGAACGCCATGATGCAGAAATAGGCGAAGCTGTAGAGTGCAATCATAAGCACGCCGCTGTTGACGAGGTACGCTGCGATCCCCGCTGGGAAAGCAAGCGCGCACATCACGGCGAAGTAGACGAAATGCGCATCGCGCCGACCACCCCTGAACAACCGGTCCACGGCCCAACCATGAAATGCGAGGCCAACCAGCGCCGTTCCGACCTGGCAGATTCCCAGCCAGTAACCGATCGTCGACAACTGCCAGCCGTGATGCCGCGACAGGAAAGTGGCATTCCAGGACTGGAGGCCGACTACGAACGCCATGATCAGCGCAAAGCCGAATCCGTGCGTGAAATAGAACAGCGGGAACCGGCGATAATGCCGCCAGAGATCCGCAAAACCCGTCCTCGGCTGCGCATTCTGTTTCCGGTCGAGATGCTGTTTCGATTCAGGAATGGTGAAAAGCAGCGCGGCCAGGAAAAGGCCGGGTGCGCCTGTGATCACAAATGCGAGTTGCCATCCAGACAGGGTACCGACCAACGGCAAGACAAGCGGCGGCGATGCAGCGACCCAGGCGATTACGGCACCGCCCAGCAGGAACGACATGCCACTGCCCAGATTGCCACCCAGCACGAAAATAGACAGCGGAAGCGAGAGCTTGCTAGGCGGGAACAGTTCGCTGAGCATTGCATAAGCGGTGGGATTAATCGTCGCTTCGCACCCGCCGACGCCCGCGCGGGTCGCGAAGAGCCCTGTGAACGACCGTACCAAGCCCGAACACATCGCCGAGATGCTCCATCCGACGACCCCGCCGAACAGGATGAGCCGGCGGCTGTACCGGTCGACAAGCCAGCCCACCAATGGGCTCATCAGCATGAAGAACAGGCCGAACGCGAGTCCCTGGAGCAATGAGATCTCGACGTCGGTCAGTTTCAGATCCGCCTTGATCAGCGGGATCAGCAACGCGGCGATCTGCCGGTCGAGCGTGCCGAACCAATAAAGCAGCGTCAGGACGATAGTCGCGCGCCATGCACCGTCGGCGACTGGTTCACGATCAGATCCGGTTTGAAGCCCGGAACGCTGAAACGATGGATCGGCACTGCTTGCCACCCGGCATCTCCACAAATGAAGCACACGTTATTATTTTGTTGATCGCTAGCCGATCACCGCGCAAAAGCAACGGGAAACATGTTGCGTTTTTAGGGCGAGGGCATGCAACCCATTTACGAAACCGATCAGCCGGTGCTGTACGCCGTCATCGACGGGGTCGCGCATCTGACCCTCAATCGTCCGACCTTCGGCAATGCGCAAAATGGCCAGATGATCTATGCGCTCGATGCCGCCTGGGCCCGTGCCGCGGCTGACGACTCGGTCGGAGCCATCGTGGTGTCAGGTGCGGGCAAGCATTTTTCGAGCGGCCATGACATCGGTACGCCTGGGCGCGATGCCGACCAGTCGCGGACCGACCGCCGCACCTTGTGGCCCGATCATGCGGGACGTTCGGGTGCCGAGACGGCCTATATCCGCGAACAGGAACTCTATCTCGAGATGTGCCGCCGCTGGCGGGCCTGCCCCAAACCCGCGATCGCCGCGGTCCAGGGGGCCTGCATTGCGGGCGGTCTCATGGTCGCGTGGGTGTGCGACTTGATCGTCGCCAGTGACGACGCCTTCTTTTCCGACCCCGTCCTGCGCATGGGCGTACCCGGCGTCGAGTATTTCGCGCACGCTTTCGAAATGCATCCGCGTGCCGCGCGGGAATTCCTGTTCTTGGGTGACCGGATGTCGGCGGACCGCGCCCATCAACTGGGCATGGTGAACCGGGTCGTGCCCCGCGAGTCGCTTGCTGCGGAAGTACAGGCGATTGCCGCCCGCATAGCCGCACTCCCCCGGTTCGGCGTGATGCTCGCCAAGCAGGCGTTCAACCTGCAGGAGGACCAGTCTGGCAAACGCGCCACCATGGATGCCGTTTTCCACATGCATCACCTGGCCCACGCACATAACCAGATGACGAGCGGCAGCCTGACCGGCGGCGTCGGCGCACGCGACATCGCCGGCAAGGACGAAGTCCGAAAGGCAGCCGAATGACCGCGCCGCTCCGCATGGTTTTCGCACGCGACGGCTGGGAGCGCGTGAAGCACAGCCTCGACCAGAACGCGATCGAGCCTGTCCTTATAGAACCGGATGGAACAACGACGTTTGCCGGCAAGAGCACCGACCTTGCGGAGACAGGGTTTACCGCATCCTGGTTCAGCCCCGATTTCTTCATGCTGCGGCAGGACCAGTTGTTCCTGGACCAGATGGTGGCGTCGTCCACGCTGCGCTGGATGCAGGCGGGCCGCGCGGGATATGACGATCCCGCCTTCGCAAAGCTCGCCGCGAAAGACGTGAAGATTTCGATGAGCAACGCGCCGGCCGCAGCGATCGGCGAATATGTGATCGCGGCCGCGCTCGACCAGTTGCAGCGCGGCCCCGAACGGCGCGCAGCACAGGCCGAACGGCGCTGGCAATCGTTTCCGTTCCGCGAAATCGCGCGAACGCGCTGGTTGTGCATCGGCTATGGCGAAATCGGCCGCAACGTCGCGCAACGCGCACGCGCGCTTGGTGCCCATGTAACCGGCGTCCGGCGCAGTGGCGGCTCCGACGCGCACGCAGACGAAATGGTCACGCCGGCGATGTCGGCGCCGGCACTTGCATCCGCGGATGTCGTCGTCCTGTCGGTACCGCTGACCCCGGAAAACGACGGAACATACGACGCCGCATTCTTCGGCGGTTTCAAGCCGGGCGCCCTGTTCATCAACGTCGGCCGTGGGCAGTTGCTGGACGAAGCGGCGCTGAAAGCAGCGCTCGATTCGGAACAGGTCGGTCATGCCGTGGTCGACGTCACGCGCGTCGAACCGCTTCCCGCGGACGAGTGGCACTGGGTACATCCAAAGGTGACCCTGACGGGACATACCGCGGCGCTGGGTTCGGGATTGATGGATCGCACCGACGCGATCCTCGTCGACAACGTTGCGCGTTATCTGAGCGGATCGCCCCTGATGCTCGAACTCGACCCGAAGGTGTTCGCATGAGCGGACAACGGCTGGCGGGCAAAGTCGCGCTGGTGATCGGCGCGGGCGGTGTCGGCAACATGGGACAGGTCATCGCCAAGGCGCTCACCAATGCGGGCGCCCGCGTTATGGTTGCTGCCCGCCGTCTGGAACCGCTGCAGGCATTCGCCGGGACAATCGGCGGTTGGGCAGAGGCCGCCGACATCACCGTCCGTGCCGACGCGGTGCGATTGGCCGAACGCCTAAAGGAGGTCGCGGGTGGCGTCGATATCGTCGTCAACGCGACCGGACACGGCCTGCGGGGCGCATTTGAAGACGTGACCGAAGAGCAGTTGCGCGACATCGTCGACCTGCAGTTCATCGGGCCCTTCATGTTCTATCAGGCACTGCTGCCGGTCGTGCGCGATGGCGGCTCACTGATCCAGATCAGCTCGGCCACGGCGACGATCATGCTCGACGACCATGCGCCGTACATGGGCACCAAGGCGGGCATGGATCACATCATGCGCTGTATCGCGCTTGTTGGCGGGTCGCGCGGCATCCGTGCGAATTCGGTGTCTCCGGGACTGACCGAGACCCCGATGACGGCAGGAGCGAAATCTGTGCCTGGCGTCTTCGAAGCCTATCGGGCCAAATATCCGCTGGGCCGCCTCGGCACTGCCGAAGACATTGCCGCCGCCGTCGTCTGGCTCGCCGGCGACGATTGCTTCATGTCCGGCCAGAACCTGCAGGTGAACGGCGGCCTGACACTCCGCGGCAACCCGTCGCGCGACGAGGTCGATGCTTCCGTTATCGCAGCCACGGGCGCGCCCCGACCGAAACCCTAAACTGCTAACACGCGTACTAATTTATGCCCAATTGGCATCGTCAACCGATGGACAGAACCGGCGCCAAAGCAGTACATTTTGTCGATAACAATCGAATCTGACTGAAAGTCGATCGCAAGGAGAAAGATGATGGCGAACATCGAACTTCCCGCCGGGCCGGGCGAGGAACGCGAGCGTATGTGGCGGTTGCGGCCCGAAATGGGCGCGGGCGCCGATCATTTCAGCGCCGCGGTTCAGAATCATTCGACCCTGACGACACGTGAACAGGAAGCTGCACGCACGCGCATCGCGCATATCAACCAGTGCATCCCATGTTCGAACGCGCGGATAGACGAGATGGATGCGCACGGCATGGACGAGGCATTCTACGCGGGCGTGGACGCACCCGATAGCAGATATTCGCACCGTGAAACGCTTGCCATCCAGTTCGCCGAGCGGTTCGCCGCGGGTGTCGACACCTTCGATGCGGATTTCTGGGCGGCAATGCACAAGGCCTTCGATGCCGGCGAGATCGTAGACCTTACAGCAGGTTGTGCGAAGTGGCTTGGTCTCGGTCGCATCAATGCGGTGCTCGACCTGCAGCGGTCCTGCCCCATTCGACTCCGCCCCTCACAGGCAGCGCGCGCGGCATGACCGGCAGGCTTGCGGGAAAAGTCGCCATCATCACCGGTGGGGCGAAGGGCCTTGGCGCTGCTAACGCGCGGTTGTTCGCCGCAGAAGGCGCGCGCGTCGTGATCACCGATGTCGATCCCGAGGGTGCCTCCGTCGCAGCGGAAATCGGCGAACAGGCTTTGTTCGTACGGCACGATGTCCGCAACGAGGACGAATGGATCGCGGTGATTGCCGATGTTGAGAAGCGTTTCGGCAAACTCGACGTGCTGGTCAACAATGCGGGCGTCGTTGAAATGGACACGCCCGAAAGCATTACCCTCGACAACTATCGCTTCGTCATGGGCGTCAGCATCGACGGCACGGTCTGGGGCTGTAAGCATGCGATTCCGGCAATGCGAAGGTCGGGCGGAGGGTCGATCATCAACATGTCGTCGATCGCGGCGGCTCAGGGCGAACCCAACAACGCGTCGTACACTGCGGCCAAGGGAGCGATCGACGCTTATAGCCGGATGGTCTCGGTCTATTGCGGCCAAAAGCAATTGCCGATCCGCTGCAACTCGGTCCTGCCCAACGGCATCGTGACCCCTATGGTCCTGTCCGTTCCGAAAAAGAAGCGCGCCGCCGGCCCCCAAGCTGGTCTGATCGACCGGGTGCCGGGAGGCGACAACATGCGTGGCGAACCGAACGATATCGCCGCGCTCCTCCTTTTTCTAGCGTCCGACGAATCGCGTTGGATCAACGGCCAATCCATCGTCGTCGACAACGCCGCGTCGATCACAAAAGGCGAAATTCCGCCATTGCCAATTCAAAAACGGTAACGCGTACGCTTTTCCTTGCACACCCTAATTGATGCCTGTATTAATTTTGACCGACCACGTGGTCATCGGCCGAAAGAGCCTGTTGGGGAGGATGAAATGAAGGGACGTGTTTTCCGCGCAATCTTGATCGGATCGACGGCTTTGCTGCCGCTTTCCGCCGCGATGGCACAGACCGCGCCGGCACCGGCACCACAACCGGCCGCTGACGAACCNNGCTCCGACTCCGGTCAGCGTGATCACGGACGCGGAAATTGCGAAAGCCGCACCGGTTACCATCGCCGATTACGTTAACCTGTTGCCGGCACTGAACGGTTCGCAAACCCCCAGGACGTCGAACTCATCGACAGGCGGCGGTGTCACGGGTGCCAACCTGCTGAACCTGCGCAATCTGGGCGTCAACCGCACGCTCGTCCTGCTCGATGGCCGGCGCGTAGCGCCGTCGACGGCGACGGGCGCGGTCGATATCAACACGTTGCCACAGGCGCTGGTCCAGCGCGTCGACGTGGTGACCGGCGGCGCGTCCGCTGCCTGGGGCTCCGACGCGGTCAGCGGCGTCGTGAACTTCATTCTCGACACCAAATTTACGGGCATCAAGGGCAATATTCAGGGCGGCGTTACCCAAGAAGGTGATGGCGTAACCTATGGCGGCGATCTGTCATGGGGGACCAAATTTGCCGGCGATCGCGGTCACATTGTCCTCAGCGGCCAATATTCCAAACAGGAAGACGCCTTGCTGCGCAAGCGCGGCTGGTATGCCGGTTACAAGCTGCTGGTGAATCCGAATTACACGACGACCAACGGCCAGCCGCTGCGCCTCATCCTGCCGAACACCTTCGTCAACCTGACCAAAGAAGGGTTGATCATCAGCGGCCCACTGCGCGGCACCGCGTTCGACGCCAACGGAGGCGTCGCGACGACCAACTTCCCGTTCGCGCCGATTGCAAACGGCTTCCTGCAGTCGGGCGGAACGCAGAATTTCGACATGACGCTTGACGTCGTCCAAGTCCTTTCTCCGACAGAGCAAGGGTCGATCTTCGGTCATGCCAGCTATGAATTGACCGACGACATCAACATGTTTGTCGAAGGTTCCTATGGTCAATCCCGCTCGGGTACGATGACGGGGTATTTCTGGAAGGTCGGCAACGAACCCATCCAGATCGACAACGCCTATCTGCCAGCGTCCGTTCGCACCGCGATGACCAACGCCGGCATCACGTCCTTCAATCTTTCGAGCCCCAACCGGCCGATCGGCGTTCCGACGGCGGTAACCGACCGGTCGCTCATTCGCGGCGTAATCGGTTTCGACGGACGCATCGGGTCGAAATGGCGCTGGAACGCCTATTACCAGTACGGCGAGACGAACATCGATTACAACGTGCGGAACAATATCGTTCCAGCCAACGCAAACGCATCGTTCGATGCTGTTCTGTCAGGTGGCCAGATCGTTTGCCGCTCCACGATAACCGCGCCAACCAATGGCTGCGTACCGTATAATCCCTTCGGCGAGCGTGCGATCACCGACGCCCAGAAAGCGTGGATGACCGGAACGTCGCAGGCAAAGGTCGCAATTCGCCAGCATGTGGCCGAAGCGAACATCCAGGGCGAAGTGTTCGACCTGCCGGCCGGTCCGTTGTCCACGGCGCTGGGTGTAAACTACCGGCGCGAAAGCGGCGGCGTTATCAGCGCGGACGCGAACAGCACGGCCGGACGCTGGTATGTCGGCAACTTTGCACCGTTCTATGGCGAAGTGACTGTCAAGGAAGCCTTCGGCGAAGTCGCGGTTCCGGTATTCAAGGACAGCCCGATCGGCCAGTCGCTCGACCTGAACGGCGCCATCCGTTACACGGATTACTCGACCAGCGGCAGCGTGGTGACCTGGAAAGTCGGCGGCACATACAAGCCGGTCGATGGGCTCGAATTCCGTGTCACGCATTCGCGCGACATCCGGGCTCCCAATTTCAACGAGTTGTTCCAGGCTGGATCGACCCTGGTGCAGTTCGTGAACGACTCCACCAAGACCGGTTCGCCATCGATCCAGGTGCTGCAAACGACCAGCGGCAACCGCAACCTGACGCCTGAAAAAGCGAGTTCGTGGACAGCCGGTGTCGTCCTGAAACCCCGCTTTATGCCGGGCTTCGACGCGTCGATCGACTATTACGACATCTCGATCAGCGATGCGATCGCGGTCAACTCGTCTCAGCAGATCATCAACCAGTGCGCAGCAGGCAGCGCGCTGTTCTGTTCGGCATTGACCCGTGA
>DDFE01000068.1:0-7448 GCA_002336985.1 Sphingomonadales bacterium UBA1936 | reverse complement strand
AATCTCGACCTCCGGGTTCTCGCCAACTACGTGACCAAGCTCGCCATCGTCAGCCCGTTTGGAACGGTGACACGGGCAGGCGAAGTCGGCAACAATCTGGGCACGTCGCAGGGTTCGCCGACCTGGAAGCTCTTCGGGACAGTTACCTACAACCTGGAGCCGGTCACGTTCCAGCTGAAGACCCGCTTCATCGGTGCTTCGAAGATCGAGTCGGATTACGGCCCGCTGGACGTCAACCTGAACGACGTTCCCGCGATCGCCTATTTCGACGCCTTCATCGGTTACGATCTCAAGATCGGTGGCGGCAAGGTGCAGATTTATGCGGCGGTGGACAACTTGCTGAACCAGTCCCCGCCGGTCGTGGTGAACCAGGATCCTGCGGTGAACCAGGCACCGGGAAGCAGCACGGTCATCTACGACCTCGTTGGGCGCTCGTTCCGCGCAGGCGTCCGCTTCAAGTTCTGATGCTCAAGGTTATGGGCCTGATCCAGCGGCGGGGGGACCTGCCGCTGGATTTGTTTCGTCTGCACTGGCGGACGATCCACCGCGGTCTTGCGCTGCGCATTGCCGAGGCCGGGATCCTGAAGGGCTATGTCCAGAACCACCGGATCGATGTTCCGGTCGACCGGCTGAACATCGTCGCGGATGGCGTGCCCGAACTCTGGTTCGAGAGCGCCGAAAGCTTCACCGCGCTCCGTACGGCGCCCGCGTTCCGTGAGGGCGCTTTCCACGACGAGCCCAATTTCATGGACATCGGCGACTACCGCTCGCAGCCGCTGACCGAAGAGGTCGGCACCGGCGCGCCTCGCGCCGAATGCGTGGGATTGCTCAAGGCGATCCTATTCCTGCGCGCGGACGAGCAGGGAATGAGCACAGACGGCGCCATCCGCATCGCCGAACAGACGGCGCCCGACGTATCGCTCGCGATCAAGGTCGCGCCCTATGCCGCCGTCCAGACCAGCTGGTGGCCCGACGCCGCCACTTTCAATGCAGCATGGGCGCAGCAGGACCGTTCGTTCGACGGGCTGATCGCGGAGGAGCGGCCAGTGTTCTGGCCCGGCGAAACACCTCCGCCAGCCGACTGGCGGCCGATCCCGCAGACCCGCGTCTAGCGGTACGACGGATCCTCGGGCGCACGCGCACCAGTATTGGCGAAGCGCGCGAATTTACCGGTACCGATCTCGGCCGTGGAGGCCGCCGTCTCGTTCCAGTCCATGACATAGCTGCGGTGCGCGATCCGCCACCCCTGCCCGGTCCGCACCAGCCGGTCGAGATAGCGCCCGCCGACGATCATCTGCTTCGGCCCCTCGTCGTCGATGAAGCGATGATAGGCGGTGCACATCGTCTCCCCAGTCGCGCTGTCGCCGTCGAGCGAGACCAGGCTGTTGGATATCGAATGCTGCGTGCGATCCATCGCGCGCAACCGGCCGAGCAATCCCTCGCACCACGCCGCCGCATCCTCGCTGCCGCCCCCGTAATCGACCGTCGCCCCTTCGGCCCAGACCGACCCAAACAGCACAAGGTCGCACCGGTCGACCGCGCGGCAGTAACGCGCCAGCAAATCGGCGATTTCGATGCGGTCCGACACCGTTTGAATCGTTGACATGCAGCGCTCTCCCATTAAAAATACAGGATATCCTGACTGTATTTCATTGGCAATCAGGCCACGATCGCAAAGCGACGTGAACACGGAGTGGAAATGGCCGTAAAGCCCCTCGAACCTGCCGAACTCGCCGACCGTGCGGCGATCCTCGATTGCGTGGCGCAATACATGCGCGGGCAGGACCGGCTGGACGGCGCACTGCAAAAGGCGAGCTTCCATCCCGGCGCGACGGTCGACTACGGTTTCTTCACCGGATCCGCCGCCGATTTCGTGGACTTCGCGCAGGAACTGCTGACCCGCTATCCATCGACCTGGCACATGACCGGCCAGTCGCTGATCGCCCTGGATGGCGACCGCGCGACAGGCGAAATCTATTTCCACGCCTGGCACCGCCGCGACGCGGGCGAAGGGCTGCAGGACTTGCAGATTTCCGGCCGCTATCTCGACGAATACGAACGCCGCGACGGTGCCTGGGCGATCACCCACCGCCGCGAGATCGTCGACTGGACGCGAACCGACCCGGCGGCCGACGACTGGTTCGACCGCACTCCCAAGGCCTTGCGCGGCGGACGCCTTGGCACCGACCCCAGCCAAACATCGAGGACCTGACATGGCAGATTTCGACATGAAGCCCGGCGATCACCGCTGCCCCGGCCCCAGCACCCGCGATATCATCCTCGCCGACGGTCAGCCGGTTCCCGAAGCGCTCGTCACCGAATCCCCGCTGTTTCTGGGCGACGGCGACATTCCTTATGAGCGTTATTATTCGCAGGACTTCTTCGACCTCGAAATGAAGAAGCTCTGGCCCAAGGTCTGGCAGTGGGTCTGCCGGGTCGAGGATATCCGCGAGTCGGGCGAGTATGTGACCTATGAGGTCGGCCCCCATTCGCTGATCATCATGCGCGGGGATGACGACACCATCCGCGCTTTCCACAACGCCTGCCTCCACCGCGGAACGCAGCTTCGCCAGCCGAACGATGCCGGATGGACGCCGGAATTGCGCTGCCCCTATCATGGCTGGACCTGGTCGATCGAGGGCGACCTGAAATCGATCCCCTGCCGCTGGGACTTCCCGCATGTGAAGGACGAGTCCTTCAACCTGCCGCAGGCGAAGGTCGGCACCTGGGGCGGTTTCGTCTTCATCAACATGGATGAGAATGCTGAACCGCTCGAGGATTTCCTCGGCGTGCTGCCCGAACATCTGCGCGACGGATGGGACCTCGGCCGCCGCGCTGTCGCGGTGCACGTCCAGAAGGAGCTCAACACCAACTGGAAGGCGGCGCAGGAAGCATTTCTCGAAGCCTATCACGTCTTCGAAACCCATTCGCAAAACCTGCCCTTCGCGGGTGACGCCAACGCCCAGTACGACGTGTTCGGCGACAATGTGTCGCGCTTCGTCCACACGCACGGCATCCCCAGCCCGCATTATCCCCAGGCGCAGACCGAACAGGAAATCGCCGACAAGATGCACCTGCCCGCCGGCACCATCGTACCCGAGGGACGCACAGCGCGTTCGGTCGCGGCGGATTGGCGGCGGGAAAATTTGGGCAACAAATGGGGGATGGACCTCAGCGCCTTTTCGGACAGCGAGATGCTCGATTCGATCGAATATCACCTGTTCCCGAACATGTGCATGTTCCCCGGCGTTTCGCTGCCGATGGTGTACCGCTTCCGCCCGATCGGAAACGATCCCGGCCGCACGCTGTTCGACCTGCTGTTCCTGCGTCCCCTGCGCGATGGCGAGGAGCATCCCGATCCGGTCGAGCCAGTGCGGATCGCGCACGACCAGAGCTATGCCGATGCGCCGGGAATCGAACCCTGGCTCGGTGCGACATTCGACCAGGACACCGACAATCTCGCGCGCCAGTATCGCGGCTTCCAGTCGTCGAAGAAGCGTGGCGAGACGCTCGGCAACTATCAGGAATCGCGCATCCGCCACCTGCACATGGTGATCGACGACTATCTGGCGCGGTAAGGCGTCCTGCTAGGGAAGCAGGACCACCTTGCCGAACTGGTTGCCCTGTTCCAGCCAGGCCTGCGCGGCGCCGGCCAGGTCGAGCGGAAACCGCTTTTCGACCGGCATGCGGATCTTGCCCGATGTGAACCAGGGCCATGCGGCGTCCGCAATCGCCGCGGTCAGCCGCGCCTTCTCGTCCGCGGGCCGTCCACGCAACGTCGAAGCCGTCAAGGTCAGCCGCTTGAACATCAGTTGCAGCAGGTCGGCCTCGACGATGTTGCCGCCGAGCGTCGCGATCTGCACCAGCCGTCCATCGGGATTGAGTGCGTCGATGTTGCGGCGGAAATAATCGCCTCCGATGATGTCCAGCACCACGTCGACTCCGCCCGCCGCGCGCGCGGCGACAGCGAAATCCTCCGCCGTGACATCGATTCCCTGATCGGCGCCCAGTGCGATTGCGCGCGCAACCTTGTCGGCGCCGCGCGCGGTCGCGATGACACGCGCCCCCTGCGCCTTCGCCATCAGGATCGCGGTCGCGCCGATGCCGCTGTTGGCACCGTGGATCAGCACGGTTTCGCCGGGCGCCAGCCGCCCGCGTTCGAACAAATTGGTGAAAACCGTGAAGACGGTCTCGGGCAGCGCACCCGCGTCATCGATATCCATCGACTCGGGAACCGGCAGCGCGTGGCGCGCATCGACGACGGCGTATTCCGCATATCCGCCGCCCGGCAGCAGTGCGGCGACGCGGTCGCCCGCCCGCCAGCGATCGACCGACTCGCCGACCGCTTCGACGGTGCCCGCCACTTCGAGGCCCATCACGTCCGATGCTCCGGGCGGTGGCGGATAATTGCCCTCTCGCTGGGCGATGTCCGGGCGATTCACGCCTGCGGACGCCACCTTGATCAGGATTTCGTGCGGTTTGGGCGACGGTTTTGCGACCTCATCGACGAACACGTCATCGGCGGTTCCCTTGCCGCCACGGATCTGCACAGCACGCATCGCTTACCCTTCTCCCAGTCTCGTTTCTTCCATTCCCATTACCGCAAAATCAAAAAACAATCACGATTGTCTTTTATTTTTTCCGGTGGCATGATGCGGTTTCGCAGACCCGTTACAAAAGGGCGTGAGAGGACCATGAACTTCGACCCGAAAGCGCCTCGCAAACCGGTCCTGCCGGATGGTTACCCGTCGGTGACGTGGGACAGCCTGGCCTATATGGACAGCCGCCCGGTTCCCGAATTCCTTGTCGAGCATTCGCAACAGGATTTCGGCGACGCGCCGCTCGACACCGGCCGTTACACCGACCCTGAATTCTTCCGCGCCGAATGCGAAAAGATGTGGCCCAACGTCTGGCAGTTCGCCGCGCGGCAGGAGGAACTTCCGGAACCCGGCGACTATGTCCTCTACGAGAACGCGGGCCGCTCGTACCTCGTCACGCGCCAGCCAGACGGTTCGGTCCGCGCCTTTCACAACGTCTGCCTGCATCGCGGCCGCAAGCTGCGGACGGAAACCGGCTGGGCGAAGGATTTCCAGTGCCCCTATCACGGGTTCACCTGGAACACCGACGGCACGCTGAAGCAGATTCCCTGCAAATGGGACTTCCCGCAGCTCGACGAGTCCAAGCTGACCCTGCCCGAGGCGCAGGTCGGCCAATGGGGCGGCTACATCTTCATCAAGGAGGCCGAAGGCGGACCGACGCTGGAGGAATTCCTCGCCCCCCTTCCCGAGCAATTCGGGCGCTGGACGCATGAGCGGGCCTATACGACCAGCTGGGTCGCAAAGGTCATCCCGGCCAACTGGAAAGCCTGTGCAGAGGCGTTCATGGAGGCATTCCACGTCTCCACCACCCATCCGCAGATCATGGCGTTCACGGGCGACACGAACTCGAAATACAACCTCTACGGCGACAATGTGAACGTCGCGATCACGCCATTCGGTGTCCTGTCTCCGTCGCTCGGGGTTAGCGACGACGAGCAGGAGATCATCAACAATTTTCTCAAATACAACGGCCGCGTCGTGCAGCCGGGAACGACGATCGACGTGCCCGAGGGGAAGAGTGCCCGGGCGACGATGGGCGATTTCAACCGCAAGCGCTTTTCGGAACTGTTCGGCCAAGACCTGGACCATGCGAGCGATGCCGAGGTGCAGGACGCGCTGACCTATAACGTCTTCCCGAACTTCTCGCCCTGGGGCGGATTCCAGCCGACGGTCGTCTATCGCTGGCGGCCTTGGCACGACGTCCGCCACACGCTGATGGAGGTGCGCCTGCTTGGCCGTCTTAAGCCGGGCGAGACCGCGCCGGTTCCGTCGATGACATTCCTCAACCCTGACGAGAGCTTCGCCGATCACCTGGGCCAGCTCGGGGCAATCCTTGAGCAAGACATGCACAATTTGCCGCATGTGCAGGCCGGCATGGAGATGTCGAAAACTCGCGAACTTCACCTCGCCCATTACCAGGAAAGCCGCATCCGGCATTTCCACCACACGCTAGACAAATATCTGGACCGCTGAACGCGGCAATGGAGAGGAAAATGGACGAGGCAATCCAGGTCCTGCTCGACAAGCAGGCATGCACCGAACTGGTCTATCGCTTCGCGCGCGGGCTGGATCGTGTCGACGAGGCGATCATCCGGTCGGTGTTCCATCCCGACGGCACCGACCATCACGGCGCGTTCAAGGGCGATGTGGATGCGTTCGTCGCATGGGTTATGCCGACGCTCGCGACGATGGAGCGCACGCAGCATGTCATCGGCAACATCCTGGTCGAGGTGTCGGGCGACCGCGCCTGGTCCGAAGCCTATTTCGTCGCCTATCACGACATGGCGAATGCGGCGGGGGATCTCATCCGCATGATGGTTGCCGGGCGCTACCTCGATACCTTCGAGCGGCGCGGCGGCGAATGGCGCATCAAACACCGCGAATTCGTGTCCGACTGGAGCGCGTCCGAACCGCGCACCGACATGTGGGACCGGTCGCCGGATAGCCCGCGTATCTTCGGCCGGCGCGGCCGCGAAGACCGGGTTTTCGCACAAGGTTTCGAAACGACAGCACAGGCGGTGGCAGCATGAGACTTCAAGGGAAAAAGGCACTGTTGATCGGCACGTCGGCCGCTGACGGCATGGGCGCGGCGGTCGCAAAGCGCTTTACGGCGGAGGGTGCGAAGGTCGTACTCGGCGGCCGCAATCCGGAAAAGATCGCCGAAGTCGGCAAGGCGCTGGGCCTGCCGACCGTGCAACTCGACATCCTCGACGAAGCATCGCTCGGCAAGGGCGTCGCCGCGGCTGCGGAACTGCTCGGCGGGCTCGACATCGCGATCAACCTGGCGGGTGTGAACCACGCGTCGCTGATCGCGGACGAAACCTACGAGGGGCTGCTCAACCAGGCGAAGCTGCACTTCGTCGGCACCGCGCTGTTCATCCGCGACGTGGCGAAGGCCATGACCAATGGCGGGTCGATCATCACCATTTCGTCGCTGACGGTCGAGCTGACCGGTGCCCGCTTCGGCGCCTATGCGGGCAGCAAGGCCGCCGCCGACAAGATCGTGCGCGTGGCCGCGGTCGAATATGGCGGCCAGGGCATCCGCATCAATTCAATCGCGCCGGGCCTCACCCGCACGCGCATGACCGGCGCCTATTTCGAGAACCCGGCGATGCGTGAGGCGTTCGAGCGCGAGACGCCGACGGGCCGCCTGTCGGAGCCGGAAGACGTCGCATCCGCCGCCGTGTGGCTGGCAAGCGACGAATGCACGGCGACGGGCGATCTGGTACGGGTGAGCGGCGGCATGCACCTGCGCCGCCTGCCCACGCCGCGCGACTTCGCATCCTGAGCGCCGGACGGCCGGAGAAAGAATATGGGTCACGTTGACACGACGATGAAGGGACGCCCGGT
>DDFE01000208.1 GCA_002336985.1 Sphingomonadales bacterium UBA1936 | reverse complement strand
CGATGATGGCGCTCGAACCCAGTCCGGCGCGTGATTTCCTCGCCGGGCTGGGGGCGGAACTGGTGCGGCCCGATGCGATCGTCATGATCTCGGCGCATTATGACGAGCCGCGCGTGACGATCACGTCGGGCGCGGCGCCGCCGACAATCCACGACTTCGGCGGATTTGCCGATGAACTTTACCGCATGCGCTATCCGGCGCCGGGCGACCCGGTGCTGGCCACGCGGATTGCCGGACTGCTGGGTGCGAACGGCATTCCCGCCGTGCTGGATCCCTCACGCGGGTTCGACCATGGCGCGTGGGTGCCGCTGACTTTGCTGTATCCGGACGCCGACATACCGGTGATCCAGGTGTCGATCGACAGCGGCAAATCGCCCGAATGGCATGCGGCACTGGGTGCGGCACTGGCACCGCTGCGCGACGAGAACGTCCTGATCATCGGGTCGGGCAGCATGACGCACGACCTGCGCAGCTTTTTCACGCTGCGCCCGGAGATTACGTCCGCCGCACCCGACTGGGTCGTCGCGTTCGCGGACTGGATCGATGACAGACTGACTGCGGGCGACATGGACGCCGTGCTGCATGCGGTCGAGCGCGCACCGTTCGGCCGCAAGAATCATCCGACCCCGGACCATATCCTGCCGCTGTTCGCTGCAATGGGAGCGGGAAGCACGCCAATGAAGGCGCGTGCCATTCACCGCAGCACGACCTACGGTATTCTTGCGATGGATGCGTACGCTTTCGACTGAGATACCTGACACATCATGTCAGGTAATCATGCTAGGCTGCGCGGATGCGTTCCAGCCGCCTGCTCTCGATCCTGATTCTGCTCCAGCTGCGTACTCGGCTGACCGCGGAGGCGTTGGCCGAGGAGTTCGAGGTCTCGGTGCGGACGATCTATCGCGACATCGACGCGCTGAGCGCGGCGGGCGTGCCGGTCTATGGCGACCGCGGCCCCGGTGGCGGGTTCCAGTTGCTCGAAGGGTACCGCACCAAACTGACCGGCCTGTCGCACGACGAGGCGGAGGCGATGCTGATGATCGGCATGCCCGGGCCCGCGACTGAACTGGGCCTCGGTGCCGCCGCATCTCGCGCGCAGGGCAAGATGCTCGCCGCGCTTCCCGCCGGTAGCTCCGCGCATGCCGAACGGATTGCCGCACGCTTCCACCACGATCCGGTCGATTGGTACCAGGCGGCGGACGATGCGCCGCATTTGGGAACGCTCGCCCGCGCCGTTCTCGACGGCCGTGGCATCGCGATGACCTACGAAAGCTGGAAGGGCGTTCGCGACTGGCAGGTCGCGCCGCTGGGCCTCGTTCTGAAGGGCGGCGCCTGGTACCTGGTGGCGGGCAGCGCGGACAAGGTGACGACATTCCGGGTGTCGACCATCAGGTCGTGTATCGTGACCGAAGCCGAGGCGGCCCGCCCCGAAGGTTTCGAGCTCAAACGCTATTGGCGCGACCAGCTCCTCCGGTTCGAGCGCGATCTGCGCCCCCTGACCGCCGAACTGCGCGCCACGGATGCGGGACTGAAGCGCATTGCACGCGAAGGGGCGTACGCCCGCGACGCCGTCGGCGCGGCGCAGCGGCATGACGACGGACGGTCGGTGGTTAGGTTCCCCATCGAATCCATCGACGATGCGGCGACGCTGGTCCTGGGTTTCGGCCCAGAGGTCGAGGCCGTCGGGCCGCCCGAATTGCGGGCGCGCATATCCGCCTTGGTCAATGCCGCCGCCGCCCGCTATGGGGCGCAATGATTTTAGCCGACCGTGTCCTGTTCATCGATGCCGAAGCCATCGTCGTCGACAAGCCCGCCGGGCTGCCCGTCGACGCGCCGCGCGACGGATCGCTGAGCCTCGTCAACCACCTCGACGCCCTGCGCTTCGGGTTCGAACGGCATCCGCTGGCGGTGCACCGGCTGGACCGCGACACGTCCGGTTGCCTGTTGCTCGCGCGCAACCCGCGGGCACACAAGCGCTTCGCCGCAGCGTTCGAGGCGGGGACGGTGAAGAAGGTCTACCTGGCGGTCCTCGATGGCGTTCCGGCCGAACAGGGCGGGCGGATCGACCTGCCGCTGACCAAGATCTCGAGCCGCGAGGGCGGCTGGCGGATGAAGGTCGAAAAGCTCGGCAAGTCCGCCGTCACCAACTGGGAAGTCGCCGGGATCGCGAACGGCCGGGCGCTCGTCCGCTTCACGCCGGAGACGGGCCGCACGCACCAGTTGCGCGTCCATGCAGCAAGCGGGATCGGCATCCCGATCGTCGGCGATCCGGTCTACGGCACCGCGGGCGAGCCGATGCTGCTCCACGCCACCAGCCTGACTATTCCGCGCGACAATCATCCCGCGATCGAGGCGATGGCGCCGTTGCCGCCGCATTTCGCCGAAGCGGGCTTCCGCGATGGCTGATGCGCCGCCGCCTTTGCCGGAGGCTGCGCTGGAGGAAGCGTTCCTCGCCGGCACCGGGCCGGGCGGACAGAACGTCAACAAGGTCGCGACCGCGGTGCAACTGCGCCTCGACGTTTTCGCCTTGCGCCTGTCGCCGCCGGTCTATGCGCGGCTGAAGACGCTGGCGGGCAGCCGCTGGACCAACGAGGGCGAGATCGTGATCACCGCCAGATCGTTCCGCACACGCGAGGCCAATCGCGCCGATGCGCGCGACCGGCTTGCCGCGATGGTGGCCAAGGCCAATATTGCCCCGGTGCGGCGGGTGAAGACCAAACCGTCGAAATCCGCGAAGGAAAAGCGCATGGTCGGCAAGGCCGTGCGCAGCGAAGTGAAACGGGGCCGCGGGAAAGTGAGTTTCGATTGATGTTCGACTTCAAGACCACCGCCACCGACAAATCCGCGCTCTATCGCGACCTGCTGTCCGCCGCCGATGCGCTGACCGCGGGAGAGCCCGACGCAATCGCGAACATGGCGAATATCGCGGCACTGCTGTTCGACTGGCTGCCGGACCTGAACTGGGCCGGGTTCTATCGCACCGTGGGCGCCGATGAACTGGTGCTGGGGCCGTTCCAGGGCAAGACCGCGTGCATCCGCATTCCGTTCGGACGGGGCGTGTGCGGCGCTGCGGCAGCAAGCGGGGAAAGCCAGCTGGTCGAGGACGTCCATGCTTTTCCCGGGCACATCGCCTGCGACGCGGCGAGCGCTTCGGAACTGGTCGTTCCCGTGATTGCTGGCGGCAAGGTGATCGCCGTGATCGACCTCGACAGTCCCACGGTCGCGCGCTTCGACGCCGACGACCGGGCCGGGATCGAGGCACTCGCTGCCATGCTGGCCAAGCGCATCTGCCCCTGAACGGGACAGCGTGAAGTGTTGCGCGCCCGTTCCGGGACAGCGCCGAAAATGCTAACACCGCGTTAAGCATTCGCGCGGGAACGCCGCACAAATGCGCCATTTTTCGAAGGGGCGTTTACCATGGCAAGGCTCGGAGTTGCTGGCATCGCGCTGGCTTTGGCGCTGGCCCCCGGCATCGCATTTGCGGCCGACGACTCGGGCGTGGGGGCGCCCCCCGCTCCGCCGATGCCGGTCGCACGCGCCATGCCGATGCCGCCCGCGCCGATGGCGCCGCGCCCGATGATGCACGGCGACCGCTGGGCGTCGGTCCCGGGCGGATGGAGCGCCTATCGCGCGCCGGGCTATGGCTACACCCTGCCGCGCTATTGGGTGGCGCCCGGCTATTTCATCGCCGACCCGCGCGGGTTCGGCCTGCCGCAACCGGCCTGGGGCTACGGCTGGTCGCGTTATTATGACGACGCGGTGCTGACCGACCGCTGGGGCCGGGTCTATGACTGGCGCTCGGCCGATGAGATGCGTCGTCCGGCCAGGGAAGGTCGCCGCCATAAGCATCGCCACGACCGCGATGATGACCGGGCACCGCTGATGCGTCCGCACTGGGACATGGCCTATGATCCCGAGCCACGGGTTATCGTCGAACCGGCCCCGGCGCCGGATTGCCGTGAGGTGCAAACGGTACGTTACGTGACGGACTATGTCCCCGTTCGCGCCAAGGCGAAGCCGCGCGGCAAATATGTGCCCGTCAAACGACCCAAGGAAATACCGATTACCTGACGCTTATTTCGGCGGGGCAAGGCCGCCGAAGGTGACCAGGCTTTCGCCGCCGCTGGCCGACAGCGCCGACACACCGATGAAGGTATCGTCGACGATGATGCCCTTCAGCGTTTCCGAGGTCTGGCCGCCCGTCACGTCGCGCGACGTTTCCCAGTTCGGCCGGTCGGCGCGGCGCCAGCGGATGCGGTAACCGGCGGCACCGGGCACGGCAGTCCATTTGACGGTCGTATCGGTCGCAACCGCTCCTTCGAGCACGACCGAAACTGGCGCGGCGGGGGCGGACGCCAGCTGGCGCAGGACCGCGATGTTGAGCGCGGTCACCTTTGCCAGATAGGGAAAGTCCATCCGGTCGATCGTGTCGCCATAGACGCGGCCGCCCTCGGTCCGCAGGTTCTGGTGCTGCGCATCGTAATTCTCGACGCCAACGGTGAAGCGGACCGCGGGATAGCCGGCCTCCAGCAGCGGGGTATGGTCGCCGCCACGGCCGAAGCGGTCGGGCCGGCGGACGAGGAATGCCGCGACGCCGCTCTTGTTCGCGGCGGCGACATCGCCCACCCGCTTGGCGAGCGCGCGCGACGAACTGTCGTCCTCTCCGCCCGAGGCGCGCCGCCACTTCGCCGTCGCCAGGTCTTCGGATGCCCGCGCCCCTTCACTGAACACGCGGACACGGTCGGCAACGATGCGCCCGTCCTGCCCCTTGGTGTTTCCGACGATGTCATTGTTGAGCATGCCAAGCACGGTCCAGCCGCGGGCCTTTGCCGTGTCGGCAAGCAGTTTGCCGCCCCACAGCCCCTGCTCCTCGCCCGACAGTACGGCGTAGACGATGGTGGCCTCGTGCTTTTCCTTCGACAGGATACGCGCGGCCTCCAGGACCAGCGCGACACCCGATCCGTCGTCGTTGGCGCCGGGGGCTTCACTGGTCGCGTCCATCGGGTCGGAATTGCGGCTGTCGATATGACCCGACACGATGACGACATTGTCGGGCGATCCCGTGCCGCGCTGGATGCCCAGCACGTCCTCGATGACCACGCCGTTCGGCGCGCGAGGCCCTTCGAACCGGGCGCTCGGCCGGTCGATGGTGATGCAGCCGCCGCAGCCGGCCGACAGCTTCTGGAACTCGCCCGCCGCCCAGTTGCGCGCCGCGCCGATGCCGCGTTTCGGGTCCGTGGTGCTCGACGCGGAGTGGCGCGTGCCGAACGACACGAGCTTTTCGACGGTCGCGCGCAGCGCCGCAGGCTGGGGCGCGGGCGCCGCCGCAATCAGGGCGAGCGCGGGCAGTGGCAGCAACAGGGACTTCATGTTGGGGACTCCTCAGCTCAGCCGGTCGAGCGCATCGTTGTCGAGGCCGCCGGGCACAACCATGACGGGGCAGGGCATCTGCCCGCTCTCGACACAGGCGAAATGATTGACCAGCGGTCCCGGCGATCCGGTCGCGGCCGCGCCCAGCACGAGTGCCGCGATGTCGGGATTGTCGGCCAGTGCCTGGCGGATCAGCGGCACCGGCTCTCCCGCCTGCACCGTGATCGACGGCTTGATACCGCTTTCCTCGGTCAGGATGCTGGCCGCACTCGCGACCAGCGCCTCGGCATGCTGCCGCGCCTCTTCTTCCAGCGTCGCCTGGACGCCGCTCAGCCCGACGAATTCGACCGGCGGAATCAGCGCCAGGATCTGCACGGTCCCCTTGGTCTTCGCGGCGCGGCGCGCAGCAAAACGCAGCGCGACCTCTGCCTCCGGCGTCTCGTCGACGACAACAAGATAGGTCCGCATGGCCCCGTTCCTCTCAGCCCTGGCCCGATGCTGCGCACAGCCGGGCCTTGACCGCAAGCCCCGCAATGGAAGAAGGCGTGACTAACGCTACGGCCACAAGGAATCGCAATGCCGATCGAGCTCAAGATGCCTGCCCTTTCCCCGACGATGGAGGAAGGAACACTTGCCAAATGGCTGGTGAAGGTCGGCGACACGGTGAAGTCGGGCGACGTCATGGCGGAAATCGAAACCGACAAGGCGACGATGGAATTCGAAGCCGTCGATGAGGGGACGATCGCGTCGATCCTGGTCGAAGAGGGTACGGACGGCGTGAAGGTCGGCACCGTCATCGCGACGATCGCGGGCGAGGGTGAGGATGCGAGTGCTGTTTCCTCTCCCCTTGGGGGAGAGGGCAAGGGTGAGGGGTCGGCGGCGTCTGCCGCCGAAAAGACTCCAGCATCTCAGCCAGTACCGGCACCTGCTCCTGTGAAGGCCGACAGCCCCTCACCCCCCGCCGCTGTCGCGGCTCCGCCCTCTCCCCCGAGGGGAGAGGGAGATCGTGTGAAGGCATCTCCTCTCGCCAAGCGTATCGCCGCAGGGAAGGGCGTCGACCTGGCAGGCCTGACCGGCAGCGGTCCGAACGGACGTATCGTCAAGGCCGACGTCGAGGGCGCACAGCCCGGTGCCGCGAAGCCCGCGGCTGCCGCTGCCCCTGCCGCGCCATCGACACCCGCCGCTCCTGCCGCACCATTCACGACCGACATCCCGCACGAGGCGGTCAAGCTGTCGAACATGCGCAAGACCATCGCGCGCCGCCTGACGGAATCGAAACAGCAGGTTCCGCATATCTACCTGACCGTCGACATCCGTCTCGACGCCCTGTTGAAGCTGCGCGGCGAACTCAACGCGGCGCTCAGCGGCCGCAACGTGAAGCTCAGCGTCAACGACATGCTGATCAAGGCGCTGGGCGCGGCGCTGGTCGCGGTGCCGAAGTGCAACGTCAGCTTCGCCGGCGACACGCTGATCGAATACAAGCGCGCCGACATCGCGGTCGCGGTCAGCATTCCGAACGGCCTGATCACGCCGATCGTGACGGGTGCGGAGGCCAAGGCGCTGTCGGCGATCTCGACCGAAATGTCCGAACTCGCGGGCCGCGCGAAGGAGGGCAAGCTGCAGCCGCATGAGTACCAGGGCGGTACCGCCAGCCTGTCCAACATGGGTATGTTCGGCATCAAGCAGTTCGAAGCGGTCATCAACCCGCCGCAGGGCATGATCATGGCGATCGGCGCGGGCGAGAAGCGGCCCTACATCGTCGATGACGCGCTGGGCGTGGCGACGGTCATGTCCGCAACGGGTTCGTTCGACCATCGCGCCATCGACGGCGCGGACGGCGCGCAGCTGATGAAGGCGTTCAAGGATCTGGTGGAGAACCCGCTGGGGTTGGTGGCTTAGATGCCTGCCGATCCCTCACTCCGCTCGCCTTCGGCGAGTCGACCCTCTCCCTTAAAGGGAGAGGGAGGGCCCCGCGCCGCAGGCGTGGGAGGGTGAGGGATTGACCGGCTATACCTACCAAACGCTGAAGCGTGCGCAGACGCTCCGGCGTGACATGACCGAAGCAGAGAAATGCCTTTGGGGCATGCTCCGTGGACGGCGATTGATGGGTGCTAAATTTCGCCGCCAGCAACCAATCGGGCCCTTCATCGCCGACTTCGTTTATCAGGAAATTCGGCTGATTGTGGAAGCTGACGGATCACAGCATGCCGAAAGCACATCGGATGTTGACCGGACCAAATATCTCGAGAGCATCGGGTATCGCGTCCTTCGGTTCTGGAACAACGACATCCTGACCAATCCGTCCGGCGTTTTCGACGTGATCGCCTCGGCGATGACAACCCCTCACCCTCCCACCGCTGCGCGGCGGGCCCCTCCCTCTCCCGCAAGGGGAGAGGGGTTTGGAGATTTGCATGTCTGAATCTTACGACCTCATCGTCCTCGGCTCCGGTCCCGGCGGATATGTCGCCGCGATCCGCGCGGCGCAGCTTGGTCTCAAGACCGCGATCGTCGAGCGCGAACTGCTCGGCGGCATCTGCCTCAACTGGGGGTGTATCCCGACCAAGGCGCTGCTGCGTTCGGCCGAGATCTATCATTACATGCAGCACGCCAAGGATTACGGCTTGGTCGCCGACAAGATCAGCGCGGATATCGACGCGGTGGTGAAGCGGTCGCGCGGCGTTGCCAAGCAGCTGAACCAGGGCGTCACGCACCTGATGAAGAAGAACAAGATCGCGGTGCATTTCGGCACCGGCGCGCTGACGGGGAAGGGGAAACTCACCGTCACCGATGCGGAGGGCAAGAAGACCGAATTGACCGCAAAGAACATCATCGTCGCGACCGGCGCCCGCGCCCGCGACCTGCCCTTCGCCAAGGCCGATGGAAAGCGCATCTGGACGTACCGCCACGCGATGGTGCCGCCCGAAATGCCGAAGAAGCTGCTCGTCATCGGATCGGGCGCGATCGGCATCGAGTTCGCAAGTTTCTACAACGACATGGGCGCCGAGGTGACGGTCGTCGAAATGCTCGACCGCGTCGTGCCGGTGGAGGACGCGGACGTTTCGACCTTCCTGGAAAAGGCACTGAAGAAGCAGGGCATGACGATCCTGACCAAGGCGGGCGTCGACAAGCTCGACGTGTCGGCGTCGGGCGTGAAGGCGTCGATCAAGGACAAGGACGGCAAGGTCATCGTGACCGAGTTCAGCCATGTCATCGTCGCGATCGGCATCGTGCCGAACACCGAGAATATCGGGCTCGAAACGCTGGGCGTGAAGACCGACCGCGGGCACATCGTCACCGACGGCCTATGCAAGACGAACGTCGATGGCCTGTGGGCGATCGGCGACGTGACCCAGCCACCATGGCTGGCGCACAAGGCGAGTCATGAGGGCGTGATCGCGGCGGAAGCGATCGCGGGCAACCATCCGCATGAGATGGACCCGAAGAACATCCCGGGCTGCACCTATTGCCACCCGCAGATCGCATCGGTGGGTCTCACCGAGGCGAAGGCCAAGGAAG
>DDFE01000218.1 GCA_002336985.1 Sphingomonadales bacterium UBA1936 | reverse complement strand
AATTTTCCGACAGCTTCAATTTCATAAAGGCGGTCAAGGACGCCGATGGTGCCAAGGCGACGGAGTTCCTGAACAAGCCGGGTACCGTCATCGTGAACACGCGCGATGCGGCGACCGGCCAGACGGGGCTGCACATCGTCACCGCGCGGCGGGATGCGACCTGGCTCGGCTTCCTGCTCCAGCGCGGAGCAAGTCCGGACGTGCGCGACAACAACGGCAAGACCGCCCTTATGATCGCAACCGAATTGCGGTGGACCGATGGAATCCAGATGCTGCTCGCGCGTCGTGCAAGCGTCGATGTGGCGAACGGAAATGGCGAGACGCCACTGGCGAAAGCCGTGATCAACAACGACATCGCATCGGTCCGCTTGCTGCTGGCCGCCAACGCCAACCCGAACCGGGCCGACAATGCCGGCTTTTCGCCCAAGGATCTCGCGCGACGCGATCCCCGGCTTTCGGGCGTGTTGAAGGAACTCGACGCTGCAAAGCCCGCACCCAAGCGCGAAGTCCAGGGTCCGCGTTAAAGCGAAGGCAGTTCGGAATCGTCGATGTCGCCGATCAGGCGGCGTGCGGCCCGCCTGGCAAACCGCAGCGTTTCCGCTTTTCGCCGTGAAGCAGCCAGCGGAACCGATAGAGCGGGTCGGATGATCGCTGCGTCATAACGGTCGGCTACGATCAGGCCGGCACGTTCGGGCAGCAGTTCGGGCCGGTCGAGCAGCGCGGCATCGAACCCCGCCGGAATCGCCCAGAAAAAGCGGTCGCAATAGTCGAGATAGTCGGTCCATTTCGCGTCACCCAGCAGGTCGGCGCGCGACACCTTGATCTCGACGATCGTCACGAAACCGCGGGGACACAGGCCCATCAGGTCCGCACGGCGCCCATTGCCCAGCGATACTTCGCCCACGGCCAGGCAGTCCTCGCGCGCCAGCATCCGCGTGGTCCCGCGGACGACATCGGCTGCGATCAGGCGTTCCTGGACGGTATCGAGCATCCGTCCTGACTAGAACATGTCAGGAACGATGCCTAGTCCTCAGCGATAGAAGACGTGATTGCCGACCGCGGCAACGCGCGTCATCCGCCAGTTGGGCGAGACGCGCTTGGCGTGGAAGTACAGCGCATTCTGGGCGGGGGCCTTCCACAGGTCATTCTTGGCGATGTAGGCGATCGCCACCGCCTGGCGCCAATCCTCGCTCTTGCGCGCGATCGGCGGCATCGAACCGGAACGGACGAACGAGAACTGGCCGCGCTGGTACACGACGCCGCACGGGGTCGATGCGAACCGGCCTGACTCGGCGCGGTTGAGGATGACGTTGGCAACGGCCAGCTGACCTTCGAGCGGTTCGCTCTTCGATTCGAAATACGTCGCCGCGGCAAGGCATTCGGTTTCACGGTCGGGCGTTTCCGTCGAGCCGTGCATGCGCACTAGGGCGGCAAGCGAATCGGCGCGGGAATCTGCGGAAGTGGTGTCGACAGCTTCAACGAGCGCGGGCTTCGGCGCCGGAGCGATGTCGGTCAGAGGAATCGTCGCGGGAACGGGAGGCAGTGCTTCAACCGCCGTTCTTGCGGGAGCATCGGTCACAGGCAATTGGCTCGGCGCCCCAGCGGCGGCAAGCGCAAGGGTCGCGAAACCCGCGACCCGAAGAAAATCGAACATTCAACATCTGCACTATGCGGCAGGGCGATCAAAAGCCGGGAAACACATTAAGACCCCGATCCACCCTTCCGACTGCGTACTGCGCGACATCCCGTTCATACTTCGACGGGTGATCGTCACGACGGCGCTACGAAATCAGGAGCCGCATTTCGTTTCGGAGGGTCAATCAGTCAATCGTCGCCGCTTGTTTCGGCGGCGAAGCGTTCTGCATTCGGGATGTCCAGTTCCACGATCCACAGATCGGGATCACGCCGACGCCGTCTTGCAAGCCAGGCATCGGTTTCGTCGGGAGGCGAATCGGCCGGCGGTCCGACGGCCTCCCAGCCATAGTTTCCCTCGACTCGTAGAACACGTTCGCGAAAGGAAGTGAGCAGCCCTTTTTCAAGGCAGATCAACAGGATCGCCCCCGCAGTCGCATCTCCCTTTGCGACGACCACCGCCGCCCCACCCTCGTTGGCAACACGCCGGATCAACGCCGAAACCAGCGTCGCACTGGTCAGGCGCGGGCTCACCGTGCGTAGCCGGGAAGTGTCGAAAGCGGGATTTGCGAGCGCATGAAGGTGCCGGTTCCCCGTGCCGCCTCTTCGCCGGATGCATCGACCAGTCGAGCCTCGGCGACGAACACCCGCCGCCGTCCGCTGATCCACCGTCCCTCGGCCCTGACCGGCCCTTCTTTCAGCGGGCGCGTCAGGAACAGGTTGAACGCTGTCGTGAGCAGGAAGCGGTCCGTGACCAGGCTGTTGGCGGCGTAGAACGCGGCATCGTCCAGCATCTTGAAATAGGCCGTCCCATGCGCCGCACCCGCCGCATGGTAGACGTTTTCATCGATCTGGAAGTGGATGACCGATGTCCCCTCACCCGTGATTTCGAGCGTCGAGGGGAACAGCCGGTTGACCGGCGCAGCACGATAAAGCGATTCGAGCGCGCGGTGATGCGCCGCCGCGCCAGAGGCAGGCGCGTCAGGCGGCATCCCGCGCATCGCTCGGCGTCAGCAGCGCCGTCAGCGCGTCGTCGGACGCGGCGCCCCGCAGCTTCGCCACGAACGCCTTGTCGCGCAGCGCACGACTGACCTGGGCAAGAGCCTTCAAGTGATCCGCCCCCGCATCGATCGGTGACAGCAGCATGAACACCAGATCGACCGGCATGTCGTCGACTGCGGCGAAATCGATCGGCTGGGCGAGTTGTGCGAACAGGCCGACGACTTCGTTCAAACCGTCGATCTTGCCGTGCGGAATGGCGATTCCGCCGCCGAAACCGGTCGAGCCCAGGCGCTCGCGTTCGGTCAGGCGCTCGACGACCTTGCGCTCGTCGATGCCGTATATCTCTTCGGCGAGGCTACCAAGCGCCTGGAATAGCGGTTTTTTACCCGCCACGGGCAATGCAGCCACCACCGCGCCGGGGCGGAGGAAGGTCAATAAATTGGTCACAAAACGATCCGGAATGAAATGATTGCGCGCCCCTTTCGCCAAAAAAAGGCGGCGCGCAAGTACCTCGATCAAGCTAGGCGGCCAGCGGTTCGACCCAGCCGATCGTTCCGTCGCCACGACGATAGACCATGTTGAACGCGCCGGTCCCCGCATTCCGGAACAGCAACGCGTTGGTATTGCGCAGGTCGAGCATCATGACCGCGTCCGACACACTCGCGTCGGGAACGTCCACGCGGGTTTCGGCAATCACCACCGGATGGTCGCTCGCTTCCTCCGCCGCTTCGTCCGCATCGAACACGGTATAACGCGCGTCTTCGGCCGGATCCGGCGTGGGTGGTGCAGCCGGACCGGCATGGTCGTTCAGGCGACGCATGTACCGGCGCAGCTGGCGCTCGATCTTTTCGGCCGCCTGTTCGAACGCCGGATGGGCGTCCATGCCGCTGCCACTCGCCTTCAGCACGAGCCCCTGCATGACATGTGCGATAATGTCGCACGAAAAGCCATTGTCGTGCGGCCCCTTCCCGAAGGTCGCCTTGGCGGAAATGGCGCGAGCGAAATATTTGTCGGCAATCCCCTGGAGTCGTGTTTCGACATGCGTTCTGAGCGCGTCGCCGGTGGCGACCTGATGACCTGAAACGCGAATTTCCATGGGGACTACTCCTTTTTTACATTGGGCTGTCCGTTCAGACAGCCTGCCACTGCTCGTCCGCCGCCCATAAAGGGTCGGTGAGCGAGGAGACGAACGCACGATGCCGTGCAATTTCTTCTGCCGATGCAAAATGCGGCGCGACGTGGCGCGTAACAGGTACGGCGACCTCGACCGCGGTTACGATGGTCGTCGCAGCCGAGACCGGAGCGGCAATATCCAACCCGATCTGCCGGCCGCCGGTCAGCTCCACATAAAGCTGGGCCAGCAGCTGTGCGTCCAGCAAAGCGCCATGGAGGACACGGTGGCTGCGATCGATGCCATAGCGGTTGCAGAGCGCGTCGAGACTGTGCTTGGCGCCCGGGTGCTTGGCGCGCGCCATCTGCTGCGTGTCGATGATACGTCCCCGCGTTATGTGCAGGCGTCCGCAACCCGACAATTCGGAATTCAGGAAGCCGTAGTCGAACATCGCGTTGTGCGCGATCAGCGGCGAGTCCTCGATGAAATCGAGGAGGTCCTCGACGCAGTCCTCGAACAAGGGCTTGTCGGCCAGAAACGCGTCGGAAAGCCCGTGAATCTGGAAAGCGATGTCCGGCATCGGCATCTGCGGGTTGAAATAGGCATGGTAGGAACGGCCGGTTTCGACCCGGTTCACCAGTTCGATACAGCCGATCTCGACGATACGGTCGCCTTGCGACGGGTCGAGGCCGGTCGTCTCGGTATCGAAAACAATTTCACGCATTGAGACCTGATTATTGGCCTTCGGAGGCGCGGATGCAAGCGACCAGCGCC
>DDFE01000064.1 GCA_002336985.1 Sphingomonadales bacterium UBA1936 | reverse complement strand
TCGCTACGCCCGCTGGCATGAGCATCCTTTCCGACCGCTGGATTCGCGAACAAGCCCAAAATCACGGCATGATCGAGCCCTTTGTCGAGGCACAGCGTCGCGACGGGTGCATCAGCTATGGCCTGTCCTCCTACGGTTATGACGCGCGGGTCGCCGACGAGTTCAAGATCTTCACCAATGTCGATTCCGCAATCGTCGACCCGAAGAACTTCGATTCGAACAGCCTCGTCGACCGCAAGACGGACTGCTGCATCATCCCGCCGAACAGCTTTGCGCTGGCGCGCACGGTCGAATATTTCCGCGTGCCGCGCGACGTGCTGGTCATCTGCCTCGGCAAGTCGACCTATGCGCGCTGCGGGATCATCGTGAACGTGACCCCGCTGGAACCCGGCTGGGAGGGGCATGTCACGCTCGAGTTCTCGAACACCACGCCGCTCCCGGCAAAGATCTATGCCAATGAAGGCGCTTGCCAGTTCCTGTTCCTGCAGGGGAATGAGCCGTGCGAGGTCAGCTATGCCGACCGTGCCGGGAAATACATGGGGCAGCGCGGCGTCACACTGCCCCGGCTGTAATCAGCGCATCGAGAGACTGGGTGCTTCGCTCAGTCCTGCGCGTGCCAAGGCATGCGATGACTTCGGCGCGCCTTGCGCCGTCAGCAATTGCACATCGGCGCGGTTGAGAACGCGGTTGTAGAGCATGTTCGCCTGCGTCGCGCGCGCGGTCTGGCGATAGATATAGGCAAGGTTGAGCAGCGCGGGCTGATCCGCGGGCGCACGGCGCAAATGGTCGTTCAGCCGGGCCTCTGCCAGCGCATAGTCCGATGACCTGATGGCATTCGCACCAAAGTTATCCACAGGGTTCGCCGCTACCGAGGCCGGCAGCAGCGCCGCGACAAGCAAGGAAATTGTGCGTTTCTTCATATCAGACATCCTTTTCCCATTCCGTTAGATGACAATTTGATGACATGAACCGAACACAGCTGTGAAGTGAAAAGATTGCACGATCGCATCGGGCGGATTTCGCGGCCGGATTGAACATCGCGGCGGATCGGCGCATTCCGTTTTCAAACGAAATGGAGAAGGTGCCGATGGCCAAGGAATTCGACGTCGTCGTTTACGGTGCGACAGGCTTCACCGGACGGCTGGTCGCCGAATATCTGATCGGCAACGCGCGCGGAAAGCGCTGGGCGATGGCCGGACGCAGCGCCGGGAAGCTGGCGGAGGTCCGCGACCTCATGGGCGCGCCCGCCGACACGCCGCTGATCGTCGCGGATGCCAGCGACGAAGCCAGCCTTGCCGACATGGTCGCGCGGACGAAGGTCGTACTGACGACGGTCGGGCCGTACCAGCTTTACGGAAACGAACTCGTCGCGGCCTGCGCAAAGGGGGGCACCGACTATGTCGACCTGTGCGGCGAACCGGCGTGGATGCGCCACATGATCGACGCGCATGCCGATGCGGCGAAGGCCAGCGGTGCGCGGATCGTATTCTCCTGCGGATTCGACTCGATCCCCTTCGACCTCGGCGTCCTGTATCTGCAAGATATTGTGAAGGCCGAAGCAGGCGCCCCCGCCCCACGCATTAAGGGCCGCGTCCGCAAGATGCAGGGAACATTCTCCGGCGGGACCGCGGCGAGCCTCAAGGCGACGATGGCGGCTGCGGCGAAGGACCTGTCGATCCTTGGGCACCTCAAGAACCCGTTCGCACTGACACCGGGGTTCGAGGGACCTTCGCAACCGATGGGCCTGATGCCCGAATACGACAGTGCGACCGGCATGTGGGCCGCGCCGTTCATCATGGCGCCCATCAATACCAAGAGCGTCCACCGCACCAACGCGCTGCTGGGGCATCCTTACGGCACCAACTTCAAATACGACGAGATGCTGTTCACGACGATCGGCGATGCCGGGAAAGCGGCGGCGGAAGCCATTGCCAAGATCAACCCGATGGCGAGCGACAAGGGGCCGAAACCCGGCGAAGGCCCGTCGAAGGAAGAACGCGACAACGGCTTCTACGATATCGTGTTCATTGCCGAGGGACCCGACGGCAAGACGCGCAAGGCCGCCGTTACGGGTGATCGCGACCCCGGCTATGGGTCCACCAGCAAGATGATTTCGGAGGCGGCGATGCTGCTCGGCGAAACGGAGGCCGCGGGCGGCATCTGGACGCCAGGTGCGGTGATGGGGCACCCGCTGATCGAACGGTTGGAGCGGCACGCGGGACTGACGTTCCGCAAGGAAGCCTAACGCATTCTCGCTCTCGAAAACGCTCAGAAAACCGCCAAAGGTTAGTAAAAGTTAGCCTCGTGAGCGGTTCGGCCAAGTGATGCTTCGTGAATCGCGATGAGAAAGAGCATTTCCGAATAGCGACATATGTCGAGCAGTCCGTGTAGGACAGCCGAAATCACCAGCAAGATTCAGCGCCGACGCCGCCCCTGGTGCCGGATGTTCGATGGACGCCCGCGCTTGCCCATCATTGGCTTTCGCGGGCGCATCGGGGGTAGCGATCCGCTCGATCCGCCCTCGGGCAGTTCGAAGCGAAGCGCACCATTGATCGGGCTGGCCTCGGCAAGGCGCAGATCGATTATCTGTCCCGCCGAATAGACCGTACCCGTCACATCGCCCGTCAGCGTCCGCGCCGCCTCATCGAACCGGTAATAATCGTCACCCAGCGTCGACACCGGCACCAGCCCGTCGCCGCCGATACCCTCCACCGTCGCGAAGAAACCGAAGCTCGCCACACCCGTGATCCGTGTCTCGAGAACTTCGCCGACGCGGGTCGACAGGAAGGCCGCGACATAGCGGTCGATCGTCTCGCGCTCGGCCTCCATCGCGCGTCGTTCGGCCTGGCTGATCGCTTCACCCAGCACCGACATGCGCGATGCCTCGTCATCGGTCAGGCCGCCGTCGCCCAGCCCGAACGACCGCACGAGCGAACGGTGGACAAGCAAGTCGGCATAACGCCGGATCGGCGAGGTAAAATGCGCGTACGATCCCAGCGAAAGTCCGAAGTGCCCTGCATTGGCCGGGCTGTAATAAGCCTGCGTCTGGGTGCGCAGAATCTGTTCCATCACCTGCACCTTGTGCTCGGACTCGCCGGTCAGCGCGATCAGGCGGTTGAACGTCGCGGGCGTGATCAC
>DDFE01000195.1:10761-10912 GCA_002336985.1 Sphingomonadales bacterium UBA1936 | reverse complement strand
CGAGCGCCCGGGCGCAAGCGACGCGTCGAAGAAGCCCGCCGCCAAGAAGGCACCGGCGAAGAAACCGGCTGCGAAAAAGCGTGCCGCGTAAGGCCGACCCTCTCGCCAGTTACAACGCCAAGCGCAACTTTGCGAAGACCGCCGAGCCGGC
>DDFE01000195.1:975-10613 GCA_002336985.1 Sphingomonadales bacterium UBA1936 | reverse complement strand
AACCGATCAAGGGCAAGAGCGCCAAAGACCTCGACGAGGGGCATCTGCATTTCGTCCTGCACGGCGAACGCATGAAAGGCGAATGGATGCTCATCCGCCTGAAACCGCGTGGGCGCGAGAAGAACGAAAACTGGTTGTTGCGCAAGGTCGGCGACGAATTCGCGGGCGGCAGCGACGATCTGGTCGAACGCTGTGTGACCAGTGTCGCGACCGGGCGAACGATGGAGGCGATTGCCGCGGGCACCAAAGTACCCAAGACGACGACAGCCGACGGGAAGCCGCCAGCATTCCACGCCACGCAACTTGCGACCCTGGTCGACACGGTGCCCACCGGAAACGACTGGCTGCACGAAATGAAATATGACGGCTATCGCGCGATCGTCGCCATCGGCGGCGGCACCGCGAAAGTGTTCACGCGTACCGGCCTCGACTGGAGCGGCAAGTTTCCGGAAATCGCCGAGGCTGCCGCGGCACTCGATGTCGACAATGCGCTGATCGATGGCGAGATCGTCGCACTCGACGAGGAGGGGCGGCCCAGCTTCTCCGCACTGCAGGCGGCGATCAAGGACGATGGAGGACGCGGACTGACAATGTTCGCGTTCGACGCGCTGAAGATCGGGCGTGAGGCTCTGACCGGATTGCCCAATATCACACGCAAGGCGCGGCTGCGTGCGATCGTGCCAGATGCGGGCATCATCCGCTACGCCGACCACGTCGTGGGTCAGGGTGAAAAGCTGTTCGAGGCGATGTGCGCAGCGGGTGTCGAGGGCATCGTGTCGAAACGCGCCGACGCGCCCTATGCCGGCAAGCGCACGACCAACTGGCTGAAGGTCAAATGCACGCGGCGGCAGGAATTCGTCGTCACCGGCTGGTCGGCGAGCAGCGCGAAGGGACGCGGGTTCCGGTCGTTGCTGCTGGGCCTGAACGAGAACGGCAAACTGCGCTACGCTGGCAAGGTCGGCACCGGCTTCGATGCGGAAACGAGCGCGGCCATCCGCGACAAGCTGGATGCGCTGGCGGTCGAGAAGGCTTCCGTCGATGTGCCGCGCGAAGCCGCACGCGGGGCGCATTGGGTGAAGCCGAAGCTGGTTGCCGAAGTCGCCTTTGCCGAGTTCACCGCCGAAAATGTCGTGCGGCATGCGAGTTTCATCGGGCTGCGCGAAGACAAGGGTGCGAAAGCGATTGCCGCCGAAAAGCCGAAGGCGGTGCCGCAAACGTCGAACGTGAAGATCAGCAGCACCGACCGCGTGATCGACACCGACAGCGGCGCGACAAAGGGAGACCTTGCTGCCTATTACGAAGCGGTCGGCGCGATCATGTTGCCGGTTCTGGCAAGGCGGCCCGTCAGTCTCGTCCGCTGCCCGCAGGGCCGCGCCAGGCAATGCTTCTTCCAGAAACATGACGCGGGCAGCTTCGGCGACGCCGTCCACAAGGTGCCGATCCGCGAAAAGGACGGATCGAAAGAAGATTATCTGTGGGTCGATAGCATCGACGGCATCCTGTCGTGCGTACAGATGGGCACGATCGAGTTCCACGGCTGGGGCGCGCTGAACGACACGGTAGAAAAACCCGACCGGCTGATCTTCGATCTCGACCCCGATACCGGCCTCGATTTCGAGGATGTGAAATCCGCCGCGTTCGACATCAAGCGGCACCTGGCCGACATCGGCCTGACCAGTTTTGCGATGCTGTCGGGCGGAAAGGGCGTGCACGTCATCGCGCCGCTGACGCCCGACGCGAAATGGCCCGCGGTGAAGGATTTCGCCAGCCGCTTCGCACAGGCGCTCGCCACGGCCGAGCCCGAGCGATTTGTCGCCACCATGGCCAAGGCAAAGCGCAAAGGCCGCATCTTCATCGACTGGCTGCGCAACCAGCGTGGATCGACCGCCGTCGTACCCTATTCCGCCCGCGCGCGCGCCAACATGCCGGTCGCGGCACCCGTCACGTGGGAGGAGCTGCGCGATATCGACAGCCCCGCGCGCTTCACCATTCGCGATGCGGCCGAACTGAACGACCGCGCCGTGTCGTCCGGACTCTCAGGGTGGGGCATGGCCGAACAGGTTCTTCCCGACGCATAGAAAAAGGGCCGCTCCGGACGGAGCGGCCCTTCCACAATTCCTAGGGACAGGATTGTTCTTACTTGGCCATCGCGTTGAGCGTGGCGTTCGATGCGCCATGTGAAGCGGCGTTTTCGATCGCATCGGCCTTGTTGTCGCCGGCGTCGCGAACCGCGTCAGCCTGGTTCTCAAGGTTGTCGGCAGCCATGCCGTTCGAGGTGTTGTCGGCCATCGCGTCGAGGTTGTCCGCGGCGTTGTCCGCCACGGCTTCGACATTATTCGCCTGTTCCGTCTTGTTGCACGCACCGAGCGTGATCAGACCGGCAATCGCGACCGAGGTAAGGATCTTGGATTTCATAGCATAAACTCCCTGTCGAGGCGCCATGTCGGCGTACCCCAGCGGCTCCGTCAATCCGCGAACATCGGTTCGGTTCCATGCCCGCAATGATTTAATGGCAATTTCATGGCAATTTTGTTGTCGTCCCGTCGTGCGGCATAAGGCGGGCATGACGAAACGACTCCTGCTTGCCGCACTGTCGGCACTCGCACTTTCGCCCGCAATGGGCGCTGCGCCCAAACGGCCGGTGGCGGTCGCCCCCGTACCGCTTCCCGATGTCGTGCGGGTCGCGCTGACCACGGAAGCCGGCACGATCGTGCTCGATCTCGACCATAAGAACGCACCGCTGACGGTCGAAAATTTCGTGCGCTATGTCGATCAGAAGCGGTTCGACGGCATCGTGTTCTACCGGGTTATGCGCCTGGCATGGGGGCCGCAACCCAATGGGCTGATCCAGGCGGGCGCCCGCGGCGACCCGAAAAGGGTGCTGAAACCCGTCGCGCACGAACCGACCAGCCAGACGGGCATCCTGCACAAGGCGGGCACGATTTCGATGGCGCGGCTGGCGCCCGGCACCGCGACTGCGGACTTTTCGATCCTGATCGCCGACATGCCGGGGCTGGACGCGGGCACGAACCCGAACGATCCGGCGGGCTATGCGGCTTTCGGCCATGTGGTCGAGGGCATGGATGTCGTGAAGAAGATTTATGACCTGCCGCTCGACCCGGTGAAGGGCGAGGGGTTCATGAAGGGCCAGTTTCTGGCCAAGGAGCTGAAAGTCGTCAGCGTACGGCGGATCAAGATACCGGACGCGCCGGTCGTGCCGCCTGCCGCGCCGATAGTTCCGCCGAAAGGGTAAGTAGGGAGCTTCTGTTGCCCGGTGCTCCCCGTACCGCTGGAATCCGATTCTGTTGCCCGGCTCGGCCCAGCCGCGCTAAAGCCTTCTAACTCAACCCGTTAAGGTCTTGTTAGGCAGCAATCGCGAATGCCTCGTTATCGTTGGCATTTGTCGTTTTGAACGCTTTAACGGCTTATTCAGGCCGGGCAAAAACACCGAATTTAACACACGTCGATCCTAGTTCGGCCCCGTCAGGAACCCCGCACGAAACGGGCCTTCTGGTGGAGCCGCCGGGTACCGCCCCCGGGTCCGCTGCGCTTATTGCGCGGCATCATTCATCGCCATCTCCGGACGAATCCGGCACCGCTGAATATAGGGATTGATCGCTGAATGAAAAGTGACCGGCTTTCCGGGCGCGATAACTTGCCGTTCAGGTGTTAGGCGTTATGGGCAAATAATGCTCACGCAACGGTCCCGCTATGCCCTTCGCGCCATGCTTATCCTGGCGCGTGAGAAGGCCGAAGCGCCGCCGGTCCCGATGAGCCGGATCGCGACCGATGCGCAGATTCCACGAAAGTTCCTGGAAATCATCCTGGGCGAACTGCGCCAGGCGGGCTTTGTCGTATCGACGCGGGGCAAGGCCGGCGGATTTCACCTTGCGCGTCCTGCACACCTGATTTCGTTCGGCGACGTCATCCGCACGATCGAAGGACCGCTCGCGCTGGTCCCCTGCGTCAGCCGGACCGCCTATCGCCGGTGCAAGGACTGCCGCGATGAGGCCGCATGCGAAATTCGTCACGCGATGATGCGCGTGCGCGACGAAACGGCGCGGATCCTCGACGGCACCAGCCTTGCGAGCGCGACCGCCGAGGAACTCGTGGCCGCTTAGGGTCTGCATTCCCCGCTGACAACGTTTTGGATTGCCGCGTGACGTTCGCCGGAGGGAGTGGTGCGCAGCGCGGGCTGGTGGCCCGTGCAAGCGCCGGGACGCGCCCAGCGGGCGTCACGCGGCAACCGCGAAGCGGCGGGCGCCTTTTGGCGCAAGGCGTCGTCGTTCGTCGCCGACGATGCGAAAGCATCGCCTTGCTCCTCACTCCTAGCCCTGCACCAAAATCCGCTCCGTCCAGAACGCTGGCAGCGGGGAATGCAGACCCTAAACCTTCGGGCGCGCCTTCAGCTCGTCCCTGATTTCACGCAGCAGCAGCACATCGGCCGGCGTCGCATCGTCATCGGTCCGCTTCAGCACCTTGTTGGCCGTACGCACGATCAGGAAGATGATCCACGCCAGGATCAGGAAATTGATGATCTCGGTGATGAAGTGGCCATAGGCAAAAACGGGAACCCCGGCCGCCTTCATGCCAGCCAGCGTTTCCGCCGTCCCGTCCGGCACGGTGCCGATCGGCACGAACTTGTTCGAAAAGTCGATGCCGCCGGTCGCCAGCGACAAGATCGGATTGATGAAGTCGTCGGTCAGCGCGGTCACGATCTTGCCGAATGCCGCGCCGATGATGACGCCGACCGCAAGGTCGAGCACGTTGCCGCGATTGATGAAGGCCTTGAACTCGGAAACCATGCCCACGATCTATCCTCCCGTCGTTTCGGTACAGGGACGAGCATGGCGCGCGGGCAGTTCAATGCAAGCGCAATGTGATTGTCCTTGTGCGAAATGACGATGACGGTGTATTATCCATACACCACAGTGGAGGGGATCTCTCGATGACGTTCGACCGCCGCCTAGCCCTGCTCGCGCCGTTGGCCGCGATTTCGCTTGCCGGATGCGGCATCAATTCAGTGCCGACCGCCGAGGAAAACGCCAAGGCGAAATGGGCAGATGTAGAAAACTACTATCAGCGCCGCGCCGATCTGATTCCCAATCTGGTGGCCACCGTTAAGGCCGCGGGCGCGCAGGAAAAGGACATCCTGGTCCAGGTGACGCAGGCGCGTGCCTCCGCATCGCAGGTCAAGGTCTCGGGTGCGGACTTGACCGATCCCGCCAAGGTTCAGGCCTATGAGCAGGCACAGGCGGGCGTGACGCTCTCGCTGCAGCGCCTTCAGGAAGCCTATCCCGAGCTGAAATCCCAGGCGAACTACGCGACCTTGATGGATCAGCTGGAAGGTTCGGAAAACCGCATCTCGACCGCCCGGCGGGACTACAACGGCGCGGTCCAGGCCTACAACACGACGATCCGTACTTTCCCGGACGCCATCGGGGCCAAGATCTTTTACGGAGCCAAGCCGATGGTACCGTTCAAGGCGACCACTCCGGGGGCCGAAGCCGCGCCTAAAGTCGATTTCAACTGACGGTTCTTTTGGAGAGGCGTCACCCCGGACTTGATCCGGGGTGGCGTCTCTCCGATGGAACGTCCGCTCACATGGTGAGGTGGATGCTGAAACGAGTTCAGCATGACGGTTTGTGGAGAGCGTTTTTCGCCCTCCTGCTGCTGGTTTGTGCCTTCCCGGCGCTTGCCCAGACGTTCCCGCCGCTCACCGGCCGGGTTGTCGATGCTGCCAACCTGTTGCAGCCGGACCAAAAGGCCGCGCTCGAAGCAAAACTTCAAAGCATCGAGCAATCGACGGGCCACCAGGTCGTTATCGCGACGATCCCTGATATGCAGGGCTATCCGCTCGAGGACTATGGCTATCGATTAGGTCGCGCCTGGCAGATCGGTGGCAAGGACAAGAACGACGGGCTGGTGATCCTGCTCGCGCCGAATAATCCGGTAGGCCAACGAGGGCCGCGGATCGAAGTGGGTTATGGGCTGGAGCCGCTCGTCACCGATGCCTTTTCGGGCATCGTCGCGCGCACGATCATGACGCCCATGCTTCGCGCTGGGGACATCGCAGGCGCCCTGAATGCCGGCGTCGATGCGATCGGCGAACAGATCAAGCTGACGCCTGAAGAAGCCGCGAAACGGACGGCCGAACTTGCCGCGCAGCAGAAAGCATCGCGCGACAAGGTCAATCCGTCGGCGTTCATCTTCTGGATCGTGATCATCCTCTTCGTCATCCTGCCGCTCGTCGGCCGCATTGCCGGGCGCGGGCGGCGGCATTCGTCGGGACTGGGCGAAGCGCTGTTGTGGACCGCGATCAATGTCGCGACCAGCAGCCGACACGACGATGATGACTGGGGCGGAGGCGGTTTCGGCGGGGGCGGCGGCTGGGGCGGCGGAGGGGGCGGCGGCTTCTCCGGCGGCGGCGGATCGTTCGGCGGTGGCGGCGCATCGGGGGGATGGTGATGAAGAGACCGACCGAAGCCGATCACCAGCGCGTCAGCGATGCGGTTCATGCAGCGGAAGCTGGTACCTCTGGCGAGATCGTAACGATCGTCGCCGACCGGTCGGATGCCTATGAGGACATCGCGCTGGTCTATACCGGCCTTGCCGCACTGTTCGTGCCGATCCTGTTCGCGGCATGGCCTGCGCTGCCGCAGGGCATCGTCGCGCAGTTCACCAGCGGGTGGGGCGCGACCGAGATCCGCGACCTGATGCTGTTGACCTTTGCAGGCATGGCGCTGGTATCGGCTCTCAAGTTCGGAGCGCTGCAGTTCGAGCCGCTCCGCATGTTCTTCACGCCCCGTGCCGTGCGCCGGCGCCGAGTGCGCGCCCGCGCGATCCAGTTGTTCAAGGTTGCCGCCGAGGCGCGCACCGCAGGGCGTACCGGCATCCTGATCTACCTCTCGCTCGGCGAACACATGGCCGAAATCATCGCCGACGAAGCGATCCTGACCAAGGTCGAACCCGCCGCCTGGGGTGACGCGATGATCGCGATGACCGCAGAGGTACGCGAAGGCCGCATCGCCGATGGCATGATCGCGGCGGTGGCACAGGTCGGGACGATCCTGTCCGCCCACCTGCCACGCGCGGATGACGATGTGAACGAACTGCCCGACCGGCTGATCGAGCTGTGAACAACGCCCCCGAGGAAGTCATGTGGGCGGGCAAGTACATCGTCGCGAAGCGGCGCGGCCCGTGGGAATATGTCGGCCGTGCGCGCAACATCGGCGCGGCGGTGATATTGGCGATCGAGGATGGGCATGTCCTGCTGGTCGAGCAGTGGCGCGTGCCATTACAGCGTCAGTGCCTCGAACTCCCTGCAGGTCTCGTCGGCGACGAGACCGCGGGCGAAGATATCGTCACCTCCGCAGCGCGTGAGCTGGAAGAGGAAACTGGCTGGCGACCCGACCGGATCGACGTGATCGGCGAGTTCGCTTCATCACCCGGTATGGTCAGCGAGACCTTCACACTGGTTCGCGCGCATGGGCTGACAAAGGTGCATGACGGCGGCGGTGTCGAAGGGGAGAACATCGTCGTCCACCGCGTGCCGGTGGGGGACATCGCCCGTTTCGTCGCGGACAAGCGCGCCGACGGGTGTTTGATCGATGTGAAGATCCTGACGCTGCTCGGGTCGTCGATCTTGGAACAATAATTCCTCCCCCCTTGAGGGGGAGGTTAGGTGGGGGTCAGCCGCGTCTGCGGCTCAAAAGACTCCACGGTGTGGGCGGAAAGCGAGCCGTCCTTCAGCGGCAGGCGCCGCTGGCCCCTCTCCCAACCTCTCCCTCAAGGGGAGAGGAGAAGTTTAGCGGAAGTTGTCCGCATAAGCCTGAAGCTTCAGGCTCGACGTGGGAGCAGGCATCACGCGTGCGGAAATGCCTTCGCGTTCCGCATAGGCCTGGGCTGCTGCCGCATCGGGGAACGCCAGCCGCACCTGTTCGCGCGTATCGCCCGACCCCGCCCAGCCAGTCAGCGGATCGGGCTTTTTGGCCTCCGCCGGCACATATTCGAGCAGCCAGCGGCGCGTGCGGGCCCGGCCCGACTGCATGGCGTTCTTCGGTTCCTGATAGATGCGCGCTTCGGTCATGCGGTCCTCAATATGCGCGGGAGATCGCGAATTCCACTGCTTCCGTAAGCGCCGATTTTGCGGCGCCCCGCGGGAACTGGCCGAGCGCATCGATGGCGCGCTGGCCGAAGTGGCGGGCGCGTTCGATGGTGTCGTCGATGGCGTTCGTCGCGCGGAGCAGGCGCGTGGCATGGGCGAGATCGTCGTCCGAAATCCGCCGCCCCATCATCGCGTCGTTCCAGAAGGCACGATCAGCGTCTGACCCGCGCGCGTGCGCCAGGATAACCGGCAGGGTGACCTTGCCATCGCGGAAGTCGTCGCCGACATCCTTGCCCATCGTCCCGGCGTCCGACGCATAGTCGATGGCATCATCGACCAGCTGGAATGCGATGCCGAGATTGCGGCCATAGGCGTCGAGCGCCTCCTCGATCTCCGTATCGCGTTCGGCAATCACGGCGGCGATGCGGCAGGCAGCGGCGAACAGTGCCGCGGTCTTCGAACTGATGATGTTGAGGTAGCGTTCCTCGCCCAGCGTCACCTGGCGCTGCGCGGTCAGCTGGTTGACCTCTCCCTCGGCGATCACCGCCGACGCGTGGCTGAGGATCTTCAGCACTTTCAGGCTGCCGTCCTCGACCATCAGTTCGAAGCTGCGGCTGAACAGGAAATCGCCGACCAGCACCGTCGCGGGGTTGCCCCAGATGATGTTCGCCGTCTTCTTGCCGCGCCGCATGTCGGACCCGTCGACGACGTCGTCGTGGAGCAGCGTTGCGGTGTGGATGAACTCGACCGCGGCGGCGAGCTTGTGCTGGCGCGTGCCCGGATAATCGAGCAGGCGCGCGCACGCCAACGTCAGCATCGGCCGCATCCGCTTGCCCCCGCCCGCGATCAGATGCCCTGCCAGTTGCGGGATCAGCGGGATTTCCGACTGCATGCGGTCGAGGATGACGTTGTTGACCTGCCGCAGATCGGATTCGACCAGCGCAAGCATCGGGTCGAGACTGGGCTGGCGGCTGGGCGTGATGCTGGTGACGGTCGCAGTCATTTCGGGCTTTCCTGTGGACGCGCCTCGCCGCTAAGGCAAGCCGCGCAGGAGAAAACCGCATGAGTGACGACCGGTTGCAACATTATCGCGAAAGCATCGACAATATCGATGCCGCACTGGTTTTCATGCTGGCAGAACGGTTCAAGGTGACCAAGGCCGTAGGCGCCTACAAGGCCGAAGCCGGCCTTCCCCCCGCCGATCCCGGTCGCGAGGAGCGGCAGGTCGCACGGCTGAGGCAATTGGCGACGGACGCGAACCTCGACCCCGATTTCACCGAGAAATTCCTGCGCTTCATCATCGACGAAGTGATCCGCCACCATGAGGGCATGCGCTGAACGTCGCACAACGCGGCGTCCATGATCCTTTCAGGCAAACGGGCGTCTAACCTCCCTGCCGCCAGAGTACGGCGGCGCAATATGAGGTTAGAATCATGAAACGCATTCTCGTATCGCTCGCCGCGACCGCCGTCGCGATCACCGCGCTGCCGACCGCCGCCAGCGCACAGGCATGGCAGTCGATCAACGCGCG
>DDFE01000195.1:0-968 GCA_002336985.1 Sphingomonadales bacterium UBA1936 | reverse complement strand
CAGTTTGCGCGGCTCAACAGCCTGGAGGCGCAGTATCGCCGCTCGAACGGCCTGTCGCAGTGGGAACGCCGCGACCTCGACCGCCGCTTCGATGCGCTGAGCCGCAGCATCCGCTGGGAAAAGCATGACGGGCAGAATCGCCCCTATCGTTAATTCTTCTTACCTCTCCCCTTGAGGGAGAGGATACGAAGACTTGGCGGCTTGCCGCCTAGTCGCAGTTGGTGAGGGAATGCGCTGCCACCCCCTCACCGCTGCGACTAAGTTCGCTTCGCTCACTAAGTCTCGCGCCTCTCCCTCGAGGGGAGAGGAAATTACGCCGCCGCCGGCAGTCTCAGCCGGACGAGCAGCCCGCCCAGGTCCTCGCTCTCGTCAAGCGCCACCGACCCGCCATAGATTTCCGCCACATCGCGCACGATTGCGAGGCCGAGGCCCGTGCCGGGCTTGCCAGTGTCCAGACGCGCGCCGCGATCGAAGATGCGGATACGTTCCGCCTCAGGAATGCCGAGCCCGTCGTCCTCGATCTGGAACTCGACGAAGCCATCCGCCTTCACGACCGTCGCAAACACGCTGCCGCCGCCGTATTTCGCGGCGTTCTCGATCAGGTTGCCCAGCATTTCGTCGAGGTCCTGCCGCTCGACATGCACCTCGGCGGTCTTGATGCCGTCCATGTCGATACGGACTTTCGGATACAGCCGCCCGACCGCACGTTCCACCGCTTCGAGCGACGGCCACACCGCCGCCCGGCTGTGCGCATGACCCCGCCGGCCGACCGCACGGGCACGCGCGAGGTGGTGATCGACCTGCCGCCGCATGGTTCCCGCCTCGCGGATGACCGTGTCGGCAAGGTCGGTGCTGCGTGCCGTCGCCGCGTTCATGACGACGGTCAGCGGCGTCTTGAGCGCATGGGCGAGATTGCCAGCATGGCGCCGCGCTTCCTCTGCCTGCGTCTCGTTATGCGCGATCAAACC
>DDFE01000025.1:10371-17012 GCA_002336985.1 Sphingomonadales bacterium UBA1936 | reverse complement strand
TAGCCCTCCCGCAACGCCGCCGCCCATGCCGCGCGAAACGCCGCATCGCGTTGCCGCAACGGATAGATCGCCCCTGCCGACATGCCCGCGGCACGGCACGACGCCGTCACGTTGCAGGTGCTGGCCAGCGATTTCAGGAATTCCTCCCGCCGTTTCGGCGTCCAGCCGTCATGCCGCTGGCGGGCGCCGATGGGTTTGCCGCCCTTGTCGTACTTGATCGTTTCCACATCGTCGGCCGCTGCCGGCCGGACGCGACTCTTGCCCATGCGCGTTCTCCTGGAAAAGCAAAGGGCCGGTCGGCGGTGAAGATCGCTCTCCCGCCGCCCCGGCCCGAATCGGTTTATCTCGATGTTGCCTTTTTGTACCCAAACAGCGTCATGATGTCAATGGAAAAATTCCTAATAGGTTCGTTTGAGTTCGAACCTATCTCCTGTCGTCACCCCCAACGCTTCGCGTTGCCGCCCCTCAAGGGGCGGATTTATATTACGACAATCCGCCCCTCGAGGGGCGGCGGCGCATCGCGCCGGGGGTGATGGCAGGCACCACAGCCCGTTCAGCCGCCGTCACCACGATCATGGTCGTCACCCCTTCCGGATTGCTCAGCACATCGCGCGCGGCGATCCGCAGCGTCTCGACACCCCGCCGTGCAAGCCACATATCGCGCAGGGCGTCGCGCGCAGGATTGTCTCCCCGCTCGTGCACCTCTCCATCGACTTCGACGCACAGCCGCGCGGCGTCGCAATAGAAATCGAGGGAATAGGGTCCGGCGGGATGCTGGCGCCGGAATTTGAAACCGCCAGGCCGCGTACGAAGGGCGTGCCACAGGGCGATTTCGGGCAATGTCATCTGCCGGCGAAGGTCGCGCGAACGAGCGATAGTATCGGGCGGGCCGGAAAGCACAGTCGGAACATATTGGGAACAGAGAGGAGCGTCAATCACCCCCTCCGCTTCGCTCCGCCACCCCTCAAGGGGCGGATTGTCCTGATATAAATCCGCCCCTCGAGGGGCGGCGGTCCGCAGGACCGGGGGTGACTCACAACGCGCGCGTCAGCGCTCCATCTTACGCTGCGCGTTGCAGGATCTTGTGATCCACCCCGCGCCACTTCGCAAAACTCGGCCGCGCGTGCATGGTCTTCGCCCAGGCGCAGAGCTTCGGATAAGTCCCGTCGCACGGCGCGCCATCGCACAGGTTCATGTTGGCCAGCACCGACGCGACGGAAATGTCCGCCACGGTCAGCGTGTCGCCGACCAGGAATTCCCCGTCGATCTGGGTTTCGAGATACGCGTAGACCGCCGGCATTTCGGTCGCGAGTGCGGTGTCCGCGGTCGCCAGGTCACCTTCGCGCCCGATCAGCGGGGCGACCACGCGGTTGAAGAACACCTTGCCCCCGATCGGCATCGCAATGGTATCGGCGAATTCCTCGAACCAGGTCACGCGCGCGACGTGGCGCGGATCGGCGGGCATCAGGCGCCCCTCGGGATATTTCGCCTCCAGGTAAGCGATGATCGCGGTCGAATCCGAAATCGTGAAGTCGCCGTCGCGAAACCCGGGCATCTTCCGGAACGGGCTGGCCTCCGCAAAGTCGGGATCGGGCGATCCGATGCCGATCATCTTGAGTTCCAGGTCCAGTCCGCGCTCTTCGCCATAGACCATGACCTTGCGCACGAACGGCGACAGCGACGCACCATAGACGATCATATCTGCTCTCCCTGATTATGGCCGCAGGTTACGCCACGATCATGTCAGTTTCAAGATGAAACCAGTTGTACTTGTTACCATGACGCAACGATGTACGATGACTTCAGGCACCATTCACCCGCCTCGTGCGTTACCACGACACACCTTTACTCGTTCCGGGAGAGACACGATGCGTAAATTGATCTTCGGCCTGATGATGGCCGCAACTGCTGTTACCGCAATGCCGGCAACCGCGCAGACCCGCGCCGACGACGCGCGGCTACAGGCCGCGCAGGACCGCATGGACCGCGCCATGGCCGACTTCCGCGCCGAGCTGGACCGTTACCGCTCGCTGCGCGGCAGCAGCTATCAGGGTGGCGGATATGGTGGTGGTTATGGGGGCGGCGGTGCCGCATATAACGACGACCGTTACGAGAACGGGTACGACGCCTCGCGCTATTATCGCGACGATCCGCGGTACCAGGAACGCACCCTTGCCGCCGACGACCGCGTCTATCGCGGTAATGACGGCCGTTATTACTGCAAGCGCAGCGACGGCACGACCGGCCTGATCCTGGGCGCTGCAGGTGGCGGTATCCTCGGCAACGTCATCGACGGCGGCCGTTCGCGCACCGTGGGCACCTTGCTGGGCGCAGCGCTCGGCGGCCTTGCCGGCCGTGCGGTCGAGCAGAACCAGCAGCAGGTGAAGTGCCGCTGAGGCGAATCCGGTAGATTTGGTTCACGCGAAGACGCGAAGACATCATCCCTTCCCTCGTCATTCCCGCGAAGGCGGGAATGACGGGACAGGCGAAACTTCGCGGCTTCGCGTGAACCTCTACCCCCTGTTAGCCGCCAACGACCTCGACAATCGGCACCGGCGATCCGTTCCAGCTAAACCGCAACGTCGCCCCCCGGCGCACATGCGTCACCAACGCGGGCCGGAACAACGCGACGCATGTTCCCCCGGCATCCCGCACGCTGGGATAGACGACGCCCAGCGCACCGCTTTCCAGCAGCCTTTCGGCCAGCCCCTGCGCCGCGACATAGCTGGCGGGGTCGAGGCAGTCCGCCCACGCACCTGTGCGTACATCGTGCAGGTCGGCGGCGACGTCGGACAGATAATCGTCATAGGTGACCTGGTCGTCCCACACGCCGATTTCGGCATAGTCGACGGCGCGGTGGAACGCGACCTCGGCGACGCTGGTCGCGCGGTCGTATGCGGCATACCAGGCGCCGCGATCCGGCCCGTTGAACCGCGATCCGCTGGGGTGCGCATGGGTAAAGGCGGCGTTGACGATGCTGGCATGGGGCACGCCGAAGATCAGTTCGTGGGGGCCGATGCCGGGCAGCCGGCCGCCGTCCGCCAGCAACCGCTCGTTCGTTGCACCGTCGAGATCGAACAGGTCGGCGAGCAGCGCATCGTCGCCTCCCGCCAGCCGCGCGAGGACCGAATCCTGGCTGTATTTCGACGGGATCAGCCGGTGAGTGTCGGCGCGGGCGATACTGGTGACGGGCGGCGTATCGGGCAGTGCGTCAGGGAATGTCACACCCCGCCGCGCCGCGCATCGAGCAACCGGCGCAGCGTCGCCATCGCGGGCACGCCGCCGGTCTTGAGATAGTCGAGCGGTGTGCGCCCGCCGAACATCGGGTTGCTGTTGGGCAGCGTCATCCAGCGGTCGGCAAGCGCTTCGCCATAGAGGATGTTCAGCGCCTTGAAGATGCCGGTCAGGTAGGAAATCCGGGTCAGGCGGTCGGTGTCGAGTACCCGGTCGGGCTGCTTGCGCCATTCGTAGAACGGCCCGTTCGACAGGCCGCCCAGCAGTGCGCGCGCATCCTCATCCCGCAATTTCCACGCCGCGGCGATCGCGAAAAACCCGCGCAGCGCCGAATGGCTCAGCCGTGCGCGTTCCGCCTTGTCCGACAGGTCGACGGGCGGCGGCGGCGCGTAGCGCGATGCAGGATATGGCTGGAATGCGGTTGCCATCATTGTCTCCGATTACGGAGGATATAGATTACTGATCCGGAATTTACAAGTATATGACGGTCGCGACGTCCGGCGATGCCTTGCCTGCCACGGCGGCCTGCCATTCGGGAACGGCGTCGGCCAGCCCGGTGGTGCCCTCGATCTTCACCAGCTTCGCTGCCTCGGTTGCGAATGCGCGCCATGCCCGCGCGACCGCCGCCTGGAATCCGCCCGGCCCCAGTTCGGCGATCGTCGTCGCGACATGATCCGGCGCGAAGAACAGGATGGGCTTCGGTCCTGCCACTTCGCGCGCGCCGAACCCGCCACGGTTCTGCCAGTCGGTCACGCCGACCAGGCATGAGTATTTCAGGGCATCGCCCAGCGCCGCGTGTAAGCGGCTCAGGGTTTCGCCATTGCCCGCAAAATCGACCGAGACGGCAGGATCGGTGCCCAGTTCACCGATCTCGTCATAGCCCAGCACGCGGTCGTACAATCCCGTCCGCTCGACGAAGCCGATGTTGCGGGCGGAGGTCAGGCCTACCCGCTCGACCTGCGGGCTGGCAGTGCGGGCGACATGCGCCAGCGCCATCGCGGTCTTCGACGATGCGCTGGTGACGACCAGCCGCTTCGCGCCCAGCCACTCCTGCCGCCGGAACATCGCCTCGATCAGGAACGATGTCATGAACAACGGCTCGAACACCGCACGTACATCCTCCCCGCCCGGCACATGGCCCGGGTCCGCGTCCAGCCGCCGGTACTGGTTGTAGACCGCCGCCCGCGCCGCCCGGTGCGTCGCGCCGTCGGTGAACCCGCCCGCACTGATTTTCGCTGGCTCCACAACAAGATGCGTCGCCATCGGCAGGTAACCGTAGACACGCTCGCCCGCCCTCAACCCGCTGTCCCCGGCATCGACGACGCGCGCATGTCCCCACACCGGCACCACACCGCGACCGGTCTCACCTGTAGGAAAAAAGTCCCAATACCCGAACGCCTCGCCAATGGCGGCGTAGGTGACATTATTGGCGGTCACGGCAAACTGCTCGACCGAAAACAGCGCCTGGCCGGGTTTCAACGCCGGAAGAGGAAGGTCCTCGACCCGCGTATCGGCAATAGCGGTCTTCGCGACGGTGATCTGCTGCGGCATCCTGCTCTCCCTGTTTGGAGAGCAGCCTAGCGCGCGACGGGNNTCACTGCCACGATATCGCCCTGCGCCAGCCCGCCGGCATCGCGCAGGAAAACGCTGCCGTCGATCTCGGGCGCATCGGCCTGAGACCGACCGGTGGCACCACCCTCATCGTCGACCTCGTCGATGATCACGTCGAGCGTGCGACCGACCTTGGCCGCCAGCTTCTCGGCACTGATCCGCGCGGTCAGTTCCATCAGGCGGGCATAGCGCTCTTCCTTGACCGCCTCGGGCACCGGATCGGGCAGGTCGTTCGCCGCCGCGCCCTCGACAGGTTCGAACCGGAACGCGCCGACGCGGTCGAGCTGCGCTTCCTCGAGCCAGTCCATCAGATAGGCGAAATCGTCCTCGGTCTCGCCCGGGAAGCCGACGACGAAGGTCGACCTGATCGCGATGTCGGGACAGATGTCGCGCCAGCGCTTCACGCGCTCAAGCACCTTGGCCTCGTTCGCCGGGCGCTTCATCGCGCGCAAGACGTTGGGGCTGGCGTGCTGGAACGGGATGTCGAGATAGGGCGTGATCAGCCCCTCGGCCATCAGCGGGATGACTTGGTCGACGTGCGGGTATGGATAGACGTAATGCAGCCGCACCCACGCGCCCAGCGACCCCAGTTCGCGCGCCAGGTCGGTCATGTGCGCACGCACTTCACGGCCGTGCCACTCGCGCGGTTGGTGGCGGATATCCACACCATAGGCGGACGTGTCCTGCGAGATCACCAGCAGCTCACGCGTCCCCGCCGCGACCAGCTTTTCCGCCTCGCGCAGGATCGCGTCGGGCCGCCGCGAGACCAGGTCGCCGCGGATGCTGGGGATAATGCAGAACGAGCAGCGGTGGTTGCAGCCCTCCGAGATCTTCAGATAGCTGTAGTGCCGCGGCGTCAGTTTCAGTCCGCTGTCAGGAACCAGGTTCAGGAAAGCGTTCTTCGGCATCGGCGCCGCCTCGTGCACCGCGCCGACGACCGCCTCATACTGATGCGCCCCGCTGATCGCGAGCACCTTGGGGAAACGCGCGCGGATCATCTCCGCTTCCTGGCCCAGGCATCCGGTCACGATGACGCGGCCGTTCTCGTTCAGCGCCTCACCGATCGCCTCGAGGCTTTCTTCCTTCGCGGAATCGAGGAAGCCGCAGGTGTTCACCAGCACGACGTCCGCGCCCGCATAGTCGGGCGACAGGCCGTAACCGTCGGCGCGTAGCTTGGTCAGGATGCGTTCGCTGTCGACCAGCGCCTTGGGACAGCCGAGCGAAACCATGCCGACTTTCGGCGGGGTAGGAAGTGTTGTTGCCATGGGAGGACGGGCACATAGGCGCGAACGGGCGAAAATGCCAGATGCGGTTGAGCAGCGGCTACCAGCCCGATCCGCCGCCTCCACCACCGCCGCCGCCCGATGAGCCACCACCGCCCGAACCGCTGCTGCTGCTCGGCGACGTCGATGCCGACGACACCGTACTCGCCAGCGAAGATCCGACCGTGTTCGCAAAGCCGCCGGGATCGTCCCAGAAGCTACTGCTGCCACTGTACCAGCCGACCGAATGCGCTGCCGTCCCCGCCGCCGCGGCCAGCACGCTCGCGAACTTGTCGGCCCATCGGTTTTCGACGTCGAGCGCGATTGCGTAAGGAAGATATCGTTCGAACAACTCTGGCGTCTTTTCGGGCGGATGCATCGCCTCCAACCGGTCCTCTTCGGTAATGCCCAAATAGTGTTTGAATCCGGCGATCCGGTCCATCACCGCACGGCCTTCTTTCGTCGGCGCGTACATCCAGCGGAAGGCTGTGAAGGCGACCGGCAGCATCAGCAACGGCGCCAGCACGACGAATG
>DDFE01000025.1:0-10359 GCA_002336985.1 Sphingomonadales bacterium UBA1936 | reverse complement strand
GTATTCCGGGCGACTGTGCCCAACCACCAGGCGATGCCCAGCATGGCGACGGCGGAGATCGGAATACCGAACTGTTCGATCGGTCCGGATGTCGGGTCGAACAGCACAGCGATCATCGCCAGCAGAAACACCGCGGCCGCAATCGCGAGCAGCCCGCCCCACGACCAGCCGACGTTCTTGCGGAACATCGTCTCTCCGTAATCGCGCTCCAGCCCTGTTTCGAGCGCACGGCGTGCCGATTGCAGCGTCGAATGGTTCTCCTGCTTCAACTCCAGGCTGTCCCCCGCGCCGAAGAGGCCGCTGAGCATCGCCGCCTCGGGCCGCGCGATTGGCTGGGCCGCTGCACCGCTCATCCGGCTGATCGTCGTCGTGCCGCTGGTGAACCAGCCGCCTTTTGCCTGATCGATGTGGAGATGCCCGCGCACGCCCAGATAGACCATCGCCGCCGAAAAGGCGTCATTGTCGAAGCCCATCTTGGAAATATATCGCGCCGCCGCCGGGGTCAGGTCATCGGGCGGCGAAAAGATCGGCACGACCGGCCCCGCGCGCGGACCACGTCCGGCCTTTGCCCACGCATTGAAATAATAGCCGATGAGCGCGGCGAATGCCCCGAATGCCGCGGTGATCGCACCCCAGTCCTGAAGCCACCAGCCCGCTTTCTGCCTGTCGCTCGGCGCATCGAGCACGCCCTTGGGAAAGGCAGCGGCGATCGTCAGCCCCTGTTCGCGCTCCAATGGTGCGATGGTCCGAAATGCGATGAAGCCCGGTCGCTCTTCGACCACTTCGGCATTCTTGTCCGTCGAACCTTGCCCACCGGTATAGACCGCGCGGTCACCGAATTTCGCGTTGCTAGGCAGGGTGATCCGCGCCTCGGCCACATCGATCGGAAAGGTCCAGCCGGTGCCTGTCGCGTTCCAGTAAAGCTCGTCGCTGGTCTCTCCGTAGTGGATCTGCCGCGTACTGCGATAATGGATCACATAGGTATGGACACCGATCGGCAGGATCACATCGGCGTTGCCGATGCGGATGCGCACGCCATTCGACAGCGTCATCCGTTCCCATGGTTCGTCCTGCCCGTCGCGCTGGACGGAAACCACCTCGAACCCGACGGTGGTCTTCTGGCCCATCGCAGTCGTGTAGCTCGTCGGGAAGTCTCGCTGGATACCGCGGTTGATCGACTGGTTGAGCGCAACCAGCTTTATCGTCTCCGTAACGTCCAGCGCGCCATCCCGGGCGATGGTCACATCGCTGACGAAGCTCAGGATTCGCTCCTCGCCGCGCGACAGGGTGACGGCCTCAGCCATCCGCGCTTGTTCGGGTGTCAGTCCTTCAGGCGTCAGCGCCTGCACCCGCGCGGTGGCGGGCATCAGCAGCAGAACGGCAAGGATCAGGCGCAGCAGCGTGCGCATTGCCCCTACCCCTGTGCGCCGCCGAAACTCACCGTTGGCGCGACCTGCAACTTCGGGATGTCATCGGCGTAGGGCTCTTCTCCCTTGAAGCCGAAGGGCCCGGCGATCAGGTTGTTCGGGAAGGATTGCACGCTGGTATTCAGGTCGCGCACCGTCGCATTGTAATACCGCCGCGCGCCCGAGAGTTCTTCCTCGATCTGGCTCAACTCATCCTGCAGCTGCCGGAAATTCGCATCGGCCTTCAGGTCGGGATAGGCCTCCGCTACCGCGACCAGCTTTCCGATCATGCCGGTGAACGCGGCGTCCGCCGCTGCCGTCGCGCCCACGCCCTTTGCCGCAGTCGCATCCGCCCGGTGCGCCGTTACCTGGTCCAGCACGGCGCGCTCATGGCTCGCATAGCCTTCGACTGTCGCGACAAGGTTTGGCACCAGATCAGCGCGGCGGCGCAACTGCACCGTGATTCCGCTCCATGCTTCGCGCACCAGCGCGCGCTGCCGCACAAGCTGGTTGTAAATCATCACCAAACCGACGGCCATGATGACGAGACCGCCAATGAGTATCCAGGTGAGCATGCCCCATTCTCCCCCTTTCAGACCGCCAGTGGATCACAAATCGCATGTGGTGGCCAGCGAACGATCACATTGCACGTATCACGGTATCGTGGTCCAGCCCTTCGGGAACTCTGCCCCAATCAAGCGCAAAACCCCATGCGGCCCGCGCTCCCCGGCTTTACCGCCGCTTCCTGCGCCAGTCGTCCAACGATCTGCGTTGCCGTCATCGATGCGCCGAAGCGCAATTGCCGCGCGACCACAGAAAAATCGCCGGGTGTCAGGTTGCGCAGTTCGTCGAGTTCCGCAGGCGCCGACATCCCGAAGAAGCGCTCGAACGCCAGCGCCGCCCGCGCCCGCGCCAGCGGCAGCAGGTCGAGCTTGAACACGAAACGCCGCAGCGCCGCCGGGTCCAACTTGTGGCCATGGTTGGTGGCCGCGATCACCGGCAGCGGATGATGGTCGAGCCAGGTCAGCATCTCGTTGACCTGACCCACTTCCCAGCTGTGCTGCGCAGTCGACCGGTCGAAGAGGATCGAGTCCGCCTCGTCGAACAGCAGCACGCATTCGCGCTCCCGCGCCTCGGCAAAAGCATCGGCGATGTTTGCTTCGGTCCCGCCGACCCAGCGCGACAGCAGGTCCGACGCGCGCTTGGTGACGAGCGGCCGGTCGAGCGCCTGCGCAAGGTGGTGCGCGAACGCGGTCTTGCCGGTGCCCGGCGGACCCGACAGCAGCATCGACACATCGCCCCGCCCGGCCGCCGCCAGCCGTTCGACCAGCGGGCCGATCGGCGGATCGCTTTCGAACAGGCTGAGGTCGAGATTCCCCGGATGTCCAGGCGAAACGGCACGTCCACGGATCGCGCGCACCAGCGAGCCCGCCGCAGGCGTCCCACCGTCACCATCCCCAGCGAGACGGGCCGAACGTGCCGCCACGCGCAACACGGTTGCGGTCTCCGGCGCCCGGTCGAGCAGGTTTTCGAGACCTGCATCCGCAACGACGCCTTCCTCCGCAGTGACACGCGTCATCATCCGGCGCGCCGCGGCCGGTGACGGCATCGGCAGGCGCAGCACGAAGTTCATCCGGCGCAGGATCGCCGGATCGACATTGTCGATCGCATTGGTCGTCCAGATCACCGGCGCAACGTTGGTTTCGAGGACGCGATTGATGAACACCTTGCTGCCTTCGCGCCGTGGGAAATGGTCGCCGCTGCTACGCTCGGCATTGCCGATCAGGTCCTCCATCTCGTCGAACAGCAGCGCGACACCGCGCCGCTGCACCAGGATGCGCTGGGCAAGGCGCAGCGCGCAGACGCGGTCCCACCGCGTCGGCTCTTCGCCGTCCACATCGACTTCGGCCACCGCGTGCAGCGGCACCCCCGCCGCCGCCGCAAGGGTACGCGCCAGTTCGGTCTTGCCGGTCCCGGGCGGGCCGTGGATCAGGATGTTCACGCCGGCCGCCTCGGTCGCGATCGCGCCCTTGAGCAGCCGCACGAGGAAATCAGCGTCGGGAACATGCGCGAAGTCGGCGAGGTCGAGCCGCGCCTCCTGACGCGTGCCGACCAGCACCGCGAGCATCGCCGCCGAATCCTCGACCGGCTGGTCGAGCAGGCGATGCAGCGTCCAGCGGAGTTCGACCTCGACCGCTCCCCTGTACCGCGATTGGAAGGTCGCGAGGTCGAGTTGCACGACGGCACTCCGACGCACGCACCGGCCCGCGTCCTGCGGATCGGCGCCCGCAAGACACCCAAGCAATGCGGGCAGGTCATGCCCGTTGTCTGCAGCGATCGCCGCGACTGCACTGACACGTGGCATCCGCTCGCACGCGACAACCAGCATCAGCAACGTGCGATCGAAGTCCCCGAACGCCAGCATTTCCGCCAGCACGGCAGTGCGCTGGAAGACATGCGGCGCGGGGCCCGCTGGCCGATCGGTCGCGACATGCGCGCACAGCGCGTCCCAGCTGATCTCGCCGGAAACGCCGAGCCAATCGGCATGCGTCGTCGCCCACTCGGTCAGCGAGCGGGCGAGCAGGGATGTGGCGGGTACGCCCCGCCCGATCCGGAGCAGCATGCTCCGGACGATCGAAAGTTCGTCCATGGTAATCCGTATTCCCCGGCCATGACGGACGCCGCGCGACAGCGCAGCACCCGCCTGGGCGCATCAATTCGTTCGGTCATTCAAACGGGGGTGCGAATCCGGGCGTCAGGCCCGGCCGCAGCACTTACGGAAAGTGCTTAGGACTGGGGCCGGATGCCGAGGGGTTCGCAACCCCGATAGGCGATTTGGTCCAGCAATTCATGTCTCCATGTGCTGCGGAGTCGTGCCGCAGCGGCGCGGCCGATAACCGAAGATCGTTACACATGCAACGATCTCTATCAGCGAACGGTCATCAGATGTGCGCCGCCCGCCACAGGTTCGAACCTGCAGCGCCGGCCAAGGAAGCGTTCGATGACGTCGGCCGCGGTCAGGCTATGTTGACTCGGCTTCACCGTCGTGAACGATCCCCCGCCCGCCAGCGCGAACGGCAAGAGCAACTGGTCGGCAAGGTAGGGACCCGCGAAGGCATCGCTTGCCAGATAGCCGCGCATCCGCCCGACCGCCGTCTTCGCGACCCGCTCCGCAGTCATACCGAGCTGGCCGAAGCCCGAGACGATCTCGGTCACATGCTCGAACGCCGCCGTCAGGAGCAGGATGTTGCCCGGCCCCTGGTCCGCGGGGAGTTCGCGCACGAAACATTCCCGCTCGCTCCAGTCGAGCGCCCCACGCGCGACCTTGATCTCGCGATCGGCGATCTCGAACGGAAGACCGGCGAATAGCGCACAGGCGCTCCGTTCGATCGCCGCGCCGCGTTGGGTACAATCGATCGGCGTGAGCGGCGCGGGCGTAATGTCGATTTCGATCCGGCCTCCGCCGCGCGGGTAGAAACCGTGCCGGACGAGCCGTGCCTCGACCTTTGGGCCCATCCGGTTGAGGATCGGCAGAAAGGAATTGGCGATGAACTCGAATGGCGGCGCGAGCATGTTGTGCGTGCCGCCCTCCAGCACCAGGCGCGAAGGCGCGTCCGCCAGCACGAGCGGCATCAGCACCGTCTGCAGCACAAGTCCGGTCGACCCCGCCGTCCCGACGGCGAAGCGGTATTCGCCGGGCACGACACGGCCGGGGCGGAAAGTCAGGTCGGACGATCCCACCGCCAGCCCCTCGCATTCGGCGTTGCCGATCGCGCAGGCGGACTGCAGCGCTGTCACATGCTGGCGCATCAAGCCAGGCTTCGACCGCTTACCGCGCACATTGGTGATCTGGACAGACGTGCCGGTGACGAGCGACAGGGCGCACGCATTACGTATGACCTGTCCCCCGCCTTCGCCTTCCGATCCGTCGATAATGATCATTATACTTCTCTAGTGAGTGGCGGTGTGCGCCGCGAGCGTTAGCCCTTCACGCACACTACCTGCTTCAGTGTATGGACGATCTCCACCAAGTCGGCCTGCGCGGCCATCACGGCTTCGATCGGCTTGTACGCCTTGGGTGTCTCGTCGATCACGCCCTCGTCCTTGCGGCACTCGACGCCCGCCGTGTCGGCGATGTGTTCGTCGAGTGTCACCAGCTTCTTGGCCGCGGTGCGGGACATGACCCGCCCCGCGCCGTGGCTGCAGCTGTCGAACGAGTCCGGATTGCCCAGCCCGCGCACGATGAACGACTTGGCGCCCATCGAACCCGGGATAATGCCCAGCGTCCCCTTCGCCGCGCGCACCGCGCCCTTGCGGGTCACGAGTACGTTTTCGCCGAAGTGGTTCTCGCGCGTCACATAGTTGTGGTGGCAATTCACCGCTTCCAGTTCCGCGTCGAAAGGCTTTACGATCTGGCTGCGCAGCGCTCGGATGACATTCGTCATCATCATGCGCCGGTTCAGCGCCGCAAAGTCCTGGCCCCAGCCGACTGCCTCGACATAATCGTCGAAATGGTCGGTCCCTTCCGGGAAGTACGCCAGGTCCTGGTCGGGCAGGTTGATGTGCCACTTGCGCATGTCCTGCTTCGCCAGTTCGATGAAGAACGTGCCGATCGCATTGCCGACGCCGCGGCTGCCCGAATGCAGCATAACCCACACGCGCTGTTCCGTATCAAGGCACAGCTCGATGAAATGGTTGCCCGTTCCCAGCGTACCGAGGTGCGTCAGGTTGTTCGTGTTCTTCAGCCGCGGATGCTTTTCGCAAATGCGGTCGAAGCGCTGCACAAGTGTGGTCCAGGCTTCGACGATTGCCGGGGGCGGATCGCCCCACGAACCCGTGTCACGCTTGCCGCGGCCGACAGACCGCCCATGCGGCACCGCCTGCTCGATCGCCGAACGAATGGCTTCGAGATTGTCGGGCAGGTCACTCGCCATCAGCGAGGTTCGCGCGGCCATCATGCCGCAGCCGATGTCGACGCCGACCGCCGCCGGGATCACTGCGCCCTTGGTCGGAATGACCGAACCCACCGTCGCGCCGATACCGACATGGACGTCAGGCATGGCAGCAACATGGCGGAAGACGAAGGGCATCTTCGCCGCGCGGGCCAGCTGCGCACGCGCCTCGTCCTCGACGGGAACGCCGCGCGTCCACATCTTGATCGGCACGCCGCCCGGAACGTCGGCATATTCGAAAGTCTGCACCGTCATCTTACTTACCTTTGCAATCTGGTCAGGGCGACTGGACTCGAACCAACGACCTCCCGCTCCCAAGGCGGGCGCTCTACGCACCTGAGCTACACCCTGTCGGCATGAGGGCGGCCGGCCCATTCCGGCCGCCCCTTCACCGCGTAGCCGGGCATTAAGAACCGTCCGGCGTTCAATAGACAGCAGGAGGTGTGCCAAATGTCGCCGCCGAACAATCGCGCTTCGCAATTGATCGATTTATCAACATGTTAATTGGACAGGGCACGCAACAAGCATAGTTGCTGAATTGCTCTCTGCTCTAAAAACATATCGACACAGATAAATATTTATACAATCATATAAGTATGAAACCGCTCGTCGTAATCGGATTCCTCGGCTCGACGCTGGATGCGAGCAAGTTCGGCCCGACGCGCTGGAACAAGTGGCGGCCGACCGTCGGGCTGACCATGCATGAAGATTTACGCGTGGACAGGCTGGTCCTGCTCCATGGCACGTCGCACGGGCGGCTGGCGGAGTACATCACGAAGGACATCGCATCGGTTTCGCCCGAAACTAACGTTGAGCCGCATCATATCGACTTCAACGATCCCTGGGACTTCGAGGAGGTTTACGGAAAGCTGCTCGACTTCGCGCGCGCCTTTCCGTTCGATCCGGATGCCGAGGATTACCTGATCCACATTACCACGGGCACGCACGTAGCGCAGATCTGCCTTTTTCTGCTGACCGAAGCGAACTACCTGCCCGGGCGATTGCTTCAGACGCAGCCACGGCGCGGGACCAACGATGGCATCGGCTCATGGAACGCGATCGATCTCGACCTCTCGCGTTATGACAGCATCGCGACGCGGTTTGCCGCGGCGAGTGCCGAAAGCACGTCGTTCCTGAAGTCGGGCATCGAGACGCGCAATCCCGCGTTCAACCACATGATCGACGAGATCGAACAGGTCGCAGGCAGGTCGCGCGCACCAGTCCTGCTGATGGGTCCGACCGGGGCGGGCAAGAGTCAGCTTGCGCGACGCATCTACGAGTTGAAACGCTTCAAGCACCAAGTGAAGGGGCCGTTCGTCGAGGTGAATTGTGCGACATTGAAAGGCGACGGCGCGATGTCGGCGCTGTTCGGTCATCGCAAAGGTGCGTTCACCGGCGCAGTTGCCGACCGGCCGGGACTGCTCCGCACCGCCGATACCGGTATGCTGTTCCTGGACGAGATCGGCGAACTCGGTCTCGACGAACAGGCAATGATCCTGCGTGCGATCGAGGACAAGGTGTTCCTGCCGGTCGGGTCGGACAAGGAAACCGCATCCGATTTTCAACTGATTGCGGGCACCAATCGCGATCTCGCCCACTGCGTTGCCGAGGGGGCGTTTCGCGACGATTTGTTCGCACGCCTCAACCTGTGGACGTTCAAGTTGCCGGGCCTAACGGAGCGGCGCGAGGATATCGCACCCAATCTCGACTATGAACTCGACCGTTTTGCCGAGCGCGAGGGTGAACGCGTAAGCTTCAACAAGGAAGCGCGAGAACGTTACCTGGCGTTTGCGACAAGCGCGACCGCGCGCTGGCCAGGCAATTTTCGCGATCTCGCAGCCAGCATTACGCGCATGGCGACGTTCAGTCCGAAGGGTCGGATCGATATATCGCTGGTCGAGACGGAAATCGCCCGATTGCAACGACTGTGGTCTGCCACCGCCGAGGACGACGGACTTTCGGCTCTGCTTTCCGAGGACGCTCTCGCCACACTCGACCCGTTCGACCGGGTCCAGTTGGCGCACGTCGTCGCCCTATGTCGTTCCAGCCGGTCGCTGTCCGAAGCGGGCAGGACGCTGTTCGCTGCCTCGCGCGCCAACCGGACATCGGTCAACGATGCCGATCGCTTACGAAAATATCTCGTGCGGTTCGATCTTTCCTGGACCGACATCGTCGGTTGACCCGACAGATAGTAAATGCGCGGCGTTTCAACAGATTTCCGCATAGCCAAAAGCGGCATTTTCCGCGGTTTTCCATGGTGGGCGCTGACGGGCTCGAACCGCCGACCCTCTCGGTGTAAACGAGATGCTCTACCAACTGAGCTAAGCGCCCGCGGGAACGCCCCTGCCGCAAAGTCGCGCAGGCTTCAACCCCGTGTCACAGCGCCCGTACCAACCGCACGGCATTCGCAGCCCAGGGCGGATCGTTCACGATCTGCTGCTTTCCGCCCGGCTCGAGCGGCAGGACCTGCAACCGGCCGTCCTCACGGCCGATCAGCCGCCCGAAGACAAATCGACCTGCCGGGCGCGGGAGAAGCACGTCGCGGTTGAGAATTGCCCCATAGCCGCCAGGCGCAACTTTCTCGCACCAGATAGTGTCCCCCCGCCGGTAGTCGCCAATGCCGTCATCGACGGTGATTGCGACCATGTCGCCTTCCGGAACAGGCGGTGCCACCACGGCTTCACGTCGTGGCGCATGGACGCCATCACGCCCCAGCACAGCCACGACGGGGAGGTCGGCACGATCGGGCAATTGCACTAGGTCGCCCGCCGTCACGCCCAGCGCTGCAGCGATGCGGTTGAGCCACCCTACCGAAACGGTTCGCGTACCCGTCTCGAGACGTCCAATCGTCTGCGCGGTCGTCGGCGGCGAACAGGCTTCGGCAACGTCGAGCAATGTCATGCCCTTGGCACGGCGAACTTCGCGTATCCGGGTAATCAACGGCACTACTCCTAACCGTAATGGATAATTCTCTGTCCTACAATATCCGATCGATGACAAGCCTATTTGGTGATTCGTATGGAGGGAACTTGTATGACGCTGGCCCAATCGCTGAAAGATCAACGCCTGCCCGGTTCCACGCGGGTCGTCACGATAAACCAGTCGGAAAGCCCGCTTGCCTGGCTGCGTGCGCGCCGTCTGGTGACCGACCGGCAATTCGCAGCAGGAGAGTTGGTTCGCGCCGATTTCGAACGTGCAGCGCTGGGGCCGCGTGTAACGATGCGCTGGGACGCGAGCGGTGTGAGAACTCCCCGCGCCGGCATTCACGCGCCCGACCTATCCGCACCGCAAATCTCGGCCAAGGCCCGATTCGACGCAGCGCTCACTGCCGCAGGGCCGGGGCTGGCCGATATCCTCTGGCGTATCGTTTGTGCGGGCGAGACCATTCCCGACGCCGAGCGGGCGTTGTCCTGGCCCGCACGGAGCGGACGGCTTGTGTTGACCTTGGCGCTGGACCGCGTTGCCAGTTATTATCGCGTGCCATAACCGATTGGGTCTTTTCGTTCGATGCGCTAACGCCCCGACCATGACCGACTTCGCTCCCCTGCTCCTTGCCGATCGCGGACAAGCCGCACGTACCCTGCACCTTGTCGACACCGCGGGTTTCGACGGTTGGGCCGCATCCCAGCCCGAACGCACGCGCACGATACTCGCCGCGGCGCGGTTCAAGGGTGCGGCGGACACTATGGTGATCCTGCCGGGTGACGCAGCAGACGATTGGTCGGCCGTTGCCGGCGTCAAATCGGCGAACGCGCTCGGTCCGTGGTGCCTGGCACGCGCTGCCGACAGCCTGCCGGAAGGAACGTACAAGCTCGCAACTGGTGGTCCGGGCGCCGCGGCACTCGGATGGCTGCTCGCGCAATACAGGTTCGACCGGTACAAGGCCGACGACAAGGCGACCGGTCCGCGCGTCCTGCTGACCGACGCCCCGGCGTCCATCGATGCGGCGGTCGCCGAGGCACAGGCGACCGCCCACGTCCGTGACATGGTCAATACCCCGG
>DDFE01000003.1:3038-6284 GCA_002336985.1 Sphingomonadales bacterium UBA1936 | reverse complement strand
GTCCTTGCGATAGGCGTCAGCGCCGGCATCTACCTGTCCGGGCGGCTGGTCGATCGTTTCGGCACGCGCAATCCGCAGGTTTTCGGCCTTCTGCCCGCCGTCGCGCTCGCGCTTGCCGTGCCGTTCTTCATCGGTTTCGTGCACGCGCCCAGCTGGCCGGTCGCGATGGCATTTCTGATCGGCCCGACCTTCTTCAACTATTTCTACCTGACCCCCGCCGTCACGCTGGTCCAGAACTCGGTCGAACCGCGGCAGCGGACAGTGGCGGGCGCGGTGCTGTTGCTGATCATGAACCTCATCGGCCTGGGTCTCGGCCCGACTTGGCTCGGTGCGATGAGCGACTGGTTCAAGAACAGCCACCCCGGCAATTCGCTGCAGCTCGCGTTTTATACGCTGGTACCGTTCTACTTCATCGCGATCGCACTTCACCTCGCCCTTGCGAGAAAGCTGAAATCCCCAGCGAAAAGTGTGACCTCGTGACCCACGGCGCGATGCAGCCCTATGCGCTGACCCTCGACAAGTTCATCGACCATGCGGCCAAGTGGAACGGTCACAAGCAGGTCGTGACCGGCGGACCGGACGGAAGCGTACGGACCGACTACGCCACGTTGCGCGACCGCGCGAACCGCCTTTCGGGTGCCTTTGCCGCGCTGGGCCTGCGCATCGGCGACAACCTCGCGACGCTCGCCTGGAACAGCCAGGCGCACATGGAATGCTGGTACGGCGCAATCGGGGCCGGCATCGTTTGCCACACCCTCAACCCGCGGCTTGCCCCTGACACGCTTGCCGCAATGATCGCGCAGGCGAAGAACCCGGTGCTCGCAATCAGCCCGGACCTCGCGCCGCTTGCCGAGGCTCTGATCCCGCTGTGTCCGACGATTACTGACGTCGTGGTTCTCGATGAGCCGGGCGCCGATTATCCCCTTCCTGTATCCGACTGCGCCCGGATCTGGCGGCTCGAAGACCTGATCGACGCGCACGGCGCTCCTGTCGCGTGGGGCACATTCGATGAAAACGCGCCCGCCGGACTTTGCTTTACGTCCGGCACCACCGGCGCGCCCAAGGGCGTCACCTACACGCACCGCTCCAACTACCTCGAGACGGTTCACCTGCTGCAGGCCGATGTCATCGGCCTCACGGGCCAGGATTCGGTCCTTGTCGCCGTGCCCATGTTCCACGCCAATGGCTGGGGACTGGCCTTCGCCGGTCCCGCAGCCGGCGCCAAACTCGTCCTGCCGGGCCGCAACCAGGATGGCGCGAGTCTCGCCCGGTTGATCAACGAGGAGCAGGTCACCGTTGCCGCGGGTGTCGCGACGGTATGGCTCGGTCTGGTCGATCATCTCGAAAAGACGGGCGGCGAAGTGCCTTCGCTGAAGCGCGTCCTGCTCGGCGGATCTGCGGTGCCGCAGGCGCTGATGGACCGGCTGGAGGGCCGGCTGGGCGTCACGATCCAGACGAGTTGGGGCATGACGGAGTTGTCGCCGCTGGGCACCGTGACACCTGCGACTGCGCTACACCGCACGGCGTCGCAATCCGGCCGGCCCTCTATCGGCGTCGATCTTTTGCTGACGGACGAAGCAGGCGTCGCCCTGCCGAAACAGCGCGGTTTCGAGGGACGTCTGCGCGTGAAAGGCGCGAGCACGGTCGAGCGATATTACGGGCATGAAGAAGTTGCGGTCGACGGCGACGGCTGGTTCGACACCGGCGACCTCGCCGTCATCGCCGAAGATGGAACGCTGAGCATCACCGGCCGAGCGAAAGATCTGATCAAGTCGGGCGGAGAATGGATCAATCCGGGCGAGATCGAAGCCATCGTCGGCGCGTTGCCGGAAGTCGCGCTGGTCGCGGTTGTGGGCCGCGCCCATCCCAAATGGGGCGAACGTCCCGTCCTGGTCGTCGAGCAGCGACAGGGCGCTTCCTTGCCTGACGAACAGTTGCTCGCCGCGCTTAAAGGACGCGTCGCGAGCTGGTGGATGCCCGACGAGATCGTCCGCGTCGACGCCATGCCGCTCGCGCTGACCGGCAAGATCGACAAGATGCGCTTGCGGGCCGACCATGGGTGAGGCCATGAACACGGCGAGCCGGGGGGCACAGACTGCTTCCGCTCGAGGGAGCAGCATGACCGACGCGCCGAAACCATCCAGACGCAAGCCGACCACCAAAGCCGACCAGCGTGCGGCCACGATGGAACAGATCTTCGACGCGGCAGAGGAACTGTTCTCGAAACACGGCCTCTACGGCGTCACGCTGAAGGATGTCGCGCACAAGGTCGGCATCCACCAGTCGCTGCTGCATTACTATTTCAAGGACAAGAAGGAGCTGTTCGACCTGGTGATCGGGCGGCGGGCCCATGTCACGGTCGAGCGCCGCCTTGCCGCGCTCGACGCTTATGAAAACGAGGCGGCTGGAAAACCGACCGTCGAAGGCGCGCTTCACGCCTATCTCGATTCCGATCTCGAACTCTTCGGTGCGGGCGACCAGGGCTGGCGCTTCTACGGCCAGCTGGGCGCGCAGATGAGCAACACCGCCGAATGGGGCGCGGCGCTCATGGACACGCACTTCGACCATGTCGTGCTGCGCCTGATCGACATCATCCAGCAGGCGCTTCCCGATGCGACGCGCGAGGACCTCTTCTGGAGTTACCACTTCGTTTCGGGCGCGCTGATGCTCACGCTCGGTCGGACCGGGCGTATCGACAAGCTGTCGGGCGGCCTCTGCAAATCGGACGATTTCGAAGCGGTCAAGGAACGCATGGCACGCTTCATGGCGGCAGGTTTCATCGCCACCTGCGAAGCGCGTGCGAGAGAACGGAAGGGAACGGGATGACGACGCGGCGCGAAGCATTGGCGGGACTGGCGGCGACATCGCTCATCGGTACTGCCCCGGCTCTCGCCGCCGTTTCGCGCAAGCTGCCCAAGGATTTCCTGTGGGGCGCCGCCATTTCCGCGCACCAGAGCGAAGGCAACGACGTCAATTCCGATTGCTGGCTGCTCGAAAACCTGCCGAACTCGGTCTTCAAGGAGCCGTCCGGCGACGCCTGCGACAGCTATCATCGCTATGAAGAAGACCTCGACATCGCGCAGATGATCGGGCTCAACTGCTATCGTTTCGGCATCGAATGGGCGCGCATCGAGCCAGAACCCGGCGTGTTCTCTCAGGCTGCGCTCGACCATTATGCCAGGGTGCTGGCTGCGTGCGGCAAACGCGGGCTGCTGCCCGTTGTCACCTATAATCATTTCACGGTGC
>DDFE01000003.1:1773-2983 GCA_002336985.1 Sphingomonadales bacterium UBA1936 | reverse complement strand
GCAATCTGATGAACGCGCACGCCAGAGGTTATCAGGCGATCAAGGCAGGGCCGGGCGATTTCCCCGTCGGCGTGACGCTCAGTACTCAGCAGATCGAAGCGGTCGGCGAGAACAGCCTCGCCCCGATGATGGAAAAGGTGATCTACGGCGACTGGTGGGACGCGGTGAACGCCAGCGATTTCGTGGGCGTGCAGACCTACACGCGCGTGCGCCTGGATTCGAAAAGCGCGCTGCCGCCGCCCGACGGCGCGGAACGGACAGCAGCGGGATACGAATATTATCCGCCCGCGCTCGGCTACACGATCCGCCTTGCCGCCAAAAAGACGAACAAGCCGATTTACGTCACCGAAACCGGCATCGCGACCGATGACGATACGCGGCGCGTGGCATGGCTCGACGCGACCTTGGCCGAAGTCGCCAAATGCCGCGCCGAGGGCATCGACGTGAAAAGCTATATGTACTGGTCGCTGCTCGACAATTTCGAATGGACCAGCGGTTACGGCCAGCATTTCGGCCTCGTCTCGGTCGACCGGAAAACCTTCAAGCGCACGCCCAAGCCGAGCGCATTCCATTTGGCAAAGCGTGTACGCGCGGGAGTATTGTGATGTCGGCATCGACGACCCGGAAATGGTGGCAGCGCAAACGCTGGATCACGCTGGCGGTGATCGTCATCGGCTCGGTCCTGCTTGCACGGACCGACGCCGCGGCGAGCCTTATGGAGGCGACCCGCAAACCCGCCAAACCTTTCGCCGAGACACCCGCGCCGCCCGCTCCCGACTATGCGGACGGAAAAGCCTGGCTGGCGTTCCCGGGGCGTAATGGCCTCGAGCGGTCGACAACGCCCGGCGTGAAAGCGGTGGACGAGAAGACGGCACCTGCCGACGTCTTCTTCATCCACCCGACCATGTATTTGAAGAACGACGTGTGGAACGCGCCCTATGACGTGGATGGTGCGTATAACGCGCCGGTCCTTCTCGCGCAGGCGTCCGCGTTCAACGGCTGCTGCCTGATCTATGCGCCGCATTACCGGCAGGCTTCGCTGACCGGTCTGAAGAACCAGCAGGCGGTCGCGCTGGCCTATTCCGACGTCGTGCGCGCGTTCCGTTATTACATCGAACACCTGAACCACGGCCGGCCGTTCATCATCGCTTCGCACAGCCAGGGCACGGGCCATGCCGTGCGGCTGTTGCAGGAAGAGATTGCAGGCAAG
>DDFE01000003.1:1006-1738 GCA_002336985.1 Sphingomonadales bacterium UBA1936 | reverse complement strand
CGGGGACCGGAACTGCTCACCAAGAAGAGCGAGTATTGGTGGCAGGGCAAGCAATTGCCGAGCAGCGGTGTTCCTGCCGTCTGCGTCAACCCGCTGACCTGGACCGAAAAGGGCGGCGCGGATGCGGCGGCCAACGCCGGAAGTCTTCCCTTTCCTGAAAAACCGTTCCCCAGCGCCGCAGTAACCCTGCCCGCGCTGGTCCCGACACTGACGGGCGCCGTCTGTAACGACGCGTTGCTCGATGTCGATATTCCATGGGGATCGGATCCCCACGGGTTCCGCGACACGCTGACGCTGCTCTACGGCAGTTTTCACCGGAACGATTATGGCCTGTTCTACGCGAACATCCGTACCAACGCCGTCGATCGTGTTGCCCGCTGGCAGGCGAATGCGGCCGCTGCCCGGGTGGCCAAATAGGGTGCGGGCCATGAAACCTCATCTGGTCCTCGCATCGCTCGTTGCGATTGCGGCGCTGCCGCCCTCTGTCCAGGCTGCCGAAGCGCCCGTCGGCGTCGTCGACTCGCCTTGCGCGTCCGTAGATCCCGTTCCGGCCGTCGTGACGGCCTATATGGCGCGAGTCGAGACGGCGAAGAAGGCGCTGCAACCGGCGCCTGTGCCCACGGCCGACGAGATGAAAATCTATCGTGACTGGCAGGCGCGCCTGCTGGTCAGCGACTTCGCAGGTCGCTGCCGCTACGACAGCGACAACGCAAAGCTGCCCGCGGCGACCAG
>DDFE01000003.1:0-902 GCA_002336985.1 Sphingomonadales bacterium UBA1936 | reverse complement strand
GCGCAGGCACACGGCATAAAGGTCGTGCTTGGTGCGATTCCGCCCGCGGCACGCTTCGACTGGCGCCCTGCGATAAAGCCACCGGCCATCATCGCAGCCTATAATCAGTGGCTGCGCGACTTCGCCGCCCGGCGGAAGCTGCAGTTCGTCGATTACCATGCGGTGCTGAATGACGGACAAGGCGGCATACCGGCCAAGCTCTCCGGCGATGGCGTCCATCCCAATGCGCAAGGCTATGCACTGATGCTTCCGCTCGCGCGCAGGGCCGTCACCGCCGCGACATCGGGCCGGTAACAGCATGGCTCTCGTTCCCGATCCGTCCGCTCCGGTCGACGATTATGTCGAGTCCCCGCAGTTGCGGATGTTCGTCTTCGGACTGTTTTTCATCTTCGGCGGCATCACGTCGCTCAACGATGTGATCATTCCCAAGCTGAAAGAGCTTTTCACGCTGAACTATACACAGGCGATGCTGGTGCAGTTCTGCTTCTTCACCGCCTATCTGGTCATCGGCATTCCCGGTGCGAAGCTCGTAAAGAAGATCGGTTATATGCGCGGTGCCGTCGCCGGACTGCTGACCATGATGGCCGGGTGCCTGTTGTTCATCCCGGCTTCGCGAACGGCAACATACGGCCTGTTCCTGTTCGCGCTGTTCGTTCTCGCAAGCGGTGTCGTGCTGGTTCAGGTGGTCGCCAATCCACTGATCTCGATGCTCGGAAAACCGCAGACCGCGCACAGCCGCCTGACATTCGCGCAAGGGTTCAATTCACTCGGCACGACGCTTTTCCCGATCGCCGGATCGATTTTGATCCTGGGCAGCCTTGCCACGGTCAAGGGGGATCAACTGACCGGCGTTGCTCTCGATGCGTATCGCACCGCGGAAAGTCAGGCGATCGTCCACGGAT
>DDFE01000125.1:2896-3863 GCA_002336985.1 Sphingomonadales bacterium UBA1936 | reverse complement strand
TCGATTCCCCTCGCAGGCAAATCGTCGATCGCGGATCACATGGTGATCGCGAGCGGCCGTTCGACGCGCCAGGTCGCATCGATGGCGAACAAGCTGGCCGAGAAGATCAAGGCCGAAACCGGCAAGAGCCCGAAGATCGAGGGGCTGCAGACCGCGGACTGGGTGCTGATCGATGCTGGCGACATCATCATCCACCTGTTCCGGCCGGAAGTGCGCAGCTTCTACAACCTCGAACGTATGTGGGCCTTTGGCGACGCACCGCCGCCGCCGATGACACACTAGGTTCTTGAAACTCCATATCGTCGCGCGCGGGCGGATCGGACGCGGGCCCGAAGCCGAACTCGTCGCGCGTTATGAGAAACGGATCACCTGGCCGTTTACGGTTACCGAACTTCCCGAGACCGGCGGGCGCGTGGCCGACCTGCCGACGCCGTCAAAGATTATCGCACTTGATGAAGGCGGCGAGGCGCTGACCTCGATCGCGTTCGCGAAACTGCTCGAGGGTTGGCGCGACAGCGGCATCCGCGAGGCACGTTTCCTGATCGGAGCAGCAGACGGGCTGAGCGCCGANNGCAACCGTCATGCGCACCGATGAAAACCTGACCACCGACCGCCCGACCTTCGTCACCCATCTCGAATGTTCCGAGACGGGGGAACGCTACGACGCGGATGTCGTGCACGGCCTGTCTCGCGCCGGAAAGCCGCTGCTGGTCCGCTACGATCTCGACGGCGTTCGCGGCGCGCTGGACAAGGCGACGCTTGCCGCACGCCCGCGCGACATGTGGCGCTGGCGTGAGTTGCTGCCGGTGCGCAAGACGGCCGATATCGTCAGCCTGGGCGAATGCGAAACGCCGCTGGTCGAACTCCCTCGCCTCGGCAAGCGACACGACGCCCGTGCGCCGATCGTGAAAGACGAGGGTCGGTTGCCGACCGGATCGTTCAAGGCACGCGGCCTGGTGATGGCCGT
>DDFE01000125.1:1737-2865 GCA_002336985.1 Sphingomonadales bacterium UBA1936 | reverse complement strand
GACACGCCCGAAGTGAACGTGCGCGAGATCGCGCTGCAGGGCGCGCATGTGTGGCGGGTCAACGGCCTGATCGGGGACTGCGGCGCGATCGTCGGTGCGGGCAAGGAACCGATGGGATGGTTCGACCTGTCGACCTTGAAAGAGCCGTACCGGATCGAAGGCAAGAAAACGATGGGGCTGGAACTCGTCGAGCAACTCGACTGGCAGGTGCCGGATGTCATCTTCTACCCGACCGGGGGCGGAACCGGCCTGATCGGCATGTGGAAGGCCTTTGCCGAACTGGAAGCGATTGGCCTGATCGGTCCCGAACGTCCGCGCATGGTCGCGGTGCAGGCGTCGGGCTGCGCTCCCATCGTCCGCGCCTGGGAAAACGGCGAACGCCACGCAGAGAAATGGGAGGATGCGTCGACAGTCGCCGCTGGCATCCGCGTGCCGGGCGCAATCGGCGATTTCCTGATCCTCGACGCCGTCCGGGAATCGAACGGATTTGCTATCGCAGTCGGCGACCCCGCCATCATAGAGGCCCGCGACCGCATTGCGCGCGAGGACGGGCTGCTGCTCTGTCCAGAGGGCGCGGCGACGGCGGCGGCTTGGGAAGTCGCGGTCGACACCGGTTTGATCGAGGACACCGATCGCTGTGTGCTGTTCAACTGCGCGACGGGCCTGAAATATCCGATGCCCGCATCGGACGCGTTCCTTGACCGGCATCAGCCGGTCGATTGGGACGCTATGCGCGGTTAACGGCTGGACATCCAACGCTTCTGTTGCGACCCTTCACTGGATGGGGCGTTAAACGGGGACGGGAATGGCAAGTGTTCCGAATGCAGCAAGCAAGTTCGAAATCGGGCGCGTCATCAGCGAGACCTTTGCTGGCATAAAGCGAAATTGGCTGGTCCTGACGATCGTCTCGGGAGGGGTCGCCGCAGTCAGCGCTCTGCTGAACGTCATTCTCGTACGCAGTCTGATCGATGTCGCTGCACTGCAATCCAATCCAACCGTAATATTCTATTCTCCCGGCTATTGGGGAGCGCTTGGCGGAGGGTTCATTCTCAACGCATTCGGCGTCAGCGCTTTGCTGACGATCCTTCTCGGCAAGGCTGGCGGCGAGTTGCCTGATGCGATTGTCGG
>DDFE01000125.1:0-1671 GCA_002336985.1 Sphingomonadales bacterium UBA1936 | reverse complement strand
GTACTCACCTCGATCTTTTCCACATTGTTCGTGCCGAGCTTCCTCGCGGCGCTCTATGTCGAAACCATCAACGCGAATGAAGGTGGTCGGCAATCCGAACTCGCCGATGTGTTCAGCTAAACACGTTCCGCCGAACTCACTGCATCCGCCGCTCTTAACGCGGCGATGATGCGCGTCAGGTGGTGCAGGTCCTGCACCTCCAATGCCACGCGAAACGTGTGAAAACTCTCGTCGCGGTTCTCGAGTTTCAGGTTGATGATGTTCGCCTTGTGCGTGCCGAAGATGCCNNATGACCTGAAGCTGCGCGACCGCGCCTTCGCTGCCGTCGCCCCAGGCGAGGTCGACCCAGTCGGCATCGACGCCGCTCGCAAGCACCGGACAGTCGATCGCATGGACCATGATCGGCTCGTCCTCGCGGCGCAGGCCCACGATGCGATCGCCGGGGACCGGATGGCAGCATTGGGCAAGGTCGAATGCCACGCCGGGCGTCAGCCCCTTGATCGAGATGGGCTCGCGCTGCGCCGGCGCGGCGTTGGCAGCGACGTCGCCACCCGCAGACCCCGGCATCAGCGCTTCCATCACCTGTCCATCGCTAAGCGTGCGTCGCGCGATCGCCTCCATCAGCGCACCTTCGTCGGGTAGCTTCAGGCGCTTGAGGGCGGAAGCGAGCGCCTCCTTGCCGAGTTGCGCGGGCAGGCGCGCTACGATCTCGTCGTAAATCTTGCGGCCGAGCGCGAAGCTCTCGCCACGCTCCTTGTTACGGACATAGCGACGGATGGCGGCGCGCGCCTTGCCGGTGACCACGAAGTTCAGCCACGCAGGCTGCGGTTCCTGAGCCTTCGACTTCAGGATCGCGACCTGGTCGCCGTTTTCGATGGGCGTGCGCAGCGGCACCACGCGGCCGTTGATCTTCGCGCCCACCGCCTCGTTTCCGAGACTCGTATGCACGGCATAGGCGAAGTCGACCGGCGTCGCGCCCTTGGGCAGCTGGAACAGTTCTCCCTTCGGCGTGAACGCGAAGATGCGGTCCTGGTACATCGCCATGCGCGTATGTTCGAGGATGTCCTCGGGCGTTTCGGCATGGTCGAGGATTTCGACGAGATCGCTGACCCAGCGTTTCGACATATCGGGGCGTTTCTGCCCCTGTTTGTACGTCCAGTGCGCCGCATAACCGTATTCGGCCTGCGCATGCATCTCGCTGGACCGGATCTGGATCTCGATCCGCATCTTTTCCGAATGGATGACCGCAGTGTGCAACGAACGGTAACCGTTGCGCTTGGGCGTCGAGATATAATCCTTGAACCGCCCCGGCACCATCGGCCAGCGGCGATGGATAATGCCCAGCGCCGCATAGCAAGCCTCCTCATCCGGCACGATCGCGCGAAAGGCCATCACGTCCGACAGCTGTTCGAAACTGATGTGCCGTTCGGCCATCTTTTTCCAGATCGAGAAGGGATGTTTTTCGCGGCCGGAGACATCCGCTTCCACCCCCGCACGACTGAGCAACAGTTTCAGCCCTGATCCAATGCGTGCGATCTGGTCGCCGCCACCCGAATGGAGTTGCTCCAGCCGTTTGGTGATCGAGGCATAGGCGTCCGGCTCCAACTCGCGGAAGGCCAGCGTCTGCATCTCGTTCATGAATTCGTACATGCCGATCCGCTCGGCGAGCGG
>DDFE01000052.1:3610-3809 GCA_002336985.1 Sphingomonadales bacterium UBA1936 | reverse complement strand
TGCGCGCCAAGGGCGTCGTCGGGCGTTTCGTCGAGTTCTTCGGCCCCGGTCTCGACTCGCTGACGCTCGCCGACCGCGCGACCATCGCCAACATGGCGCCCGAATATGGCGCGACCTGCGGCTTCTTCGGCATCGACGACAAGACGCTCGACTACATGCGCCTGACCGGCCGCGAGGAAAGCGCGATCGCGCTGACCGA
>DDFE01000052.1:1714-3487 GCA_002336985.1 Sphingomonadales bacterium UBA1936 | reverse complement strand
GCGCTCGGCCTGAAGCCCAAGCCCTGGGTGAAGACCTCGCTCGCGCCCGGATCGCAGGTGGTGACAGACTATCTCGACAAGGCGGGGCTTACCGAGGACCTGAATGCCGTCGGCTTCAACCTTGTCGGCTATGGCTGCACCACCTGCATCGGCAATTCGGGTCCGCTCGCCGCACCGATTTCGGAAGCGATCAACGGCAACGACATCGTCGCCGCGTCGGTGCTTTCCGGTAACCGCAATTTCGAAGGCCGCGTGTCGCCCGACGTGCGTGCCAACTTCCTCGCCTCGCCGCCGCTGGTCGTCGCTTACGCGCTGAAGGGCACGGTCACCGAGAACTTCACGACCACGCCGATCGGCGAAGGCACGAACGGCCCGGTCTATTTGAAGGACATCTGGCCGACCAATGCCGAGGTCAACGACCTGATGAACGCCAACATCGATCGTGGCATGTTCCGCTCGCGCTATGCATCGGTGTTCCAGGGCGACGCGCGCTGGCAGGCGATCGATGTCACCGGCAGCGACACCTACACCTGGCGCGCAGGTTCGACCTATGTCGCCAACCCCCCGTATTTCGAGGGTATGGGCATGACGCCCGCGCCGGTTGCCGACATCGTCGATGCGAAGCTGCTCGCTGTGTTCGCCGACTCGATCACGACCGACCACATCTCGCCGGCCGGATCGATCAAGGCCGACAGCCCGGCGGGCAAGTGGCTGATGGAGCATCAGGTCTCGAAGGCGGACTTCAACTCGTACGGCGCGCGCCGTGGCCATCACGATGTGATGATGCGCGGCACCTTCGCCAACATCCGCATCAAGAACGAGATGATCCCGGGCATCGAGGGCGGCATGACCAGCTATGCCGGCGAAGTGATGCCGATCTACGACGCCGCCATGCGCCACAAGGCGGACGGCACGCCGCTGGTCGTGATCGCAGGCAAGGAATATGGCACGGGCTCGTCGCGCGACTGGGCGGCGAAGGGCACCAACCTGCTCGGCGTGCGCTGCGTTATCGCGGAAAGCTTCGAACGTATCCACCGTTCGAACCTGGTCGGCATGGGCGTGTTGCCGCTGCAGTTCGCGGATGGCGTCGATCGCAAGACACTGAAGCTCGACGGCACCGAGTCGTTCACCATCGACAACGTCTCGGGCCTCCGCCCGCGTCAGGACGTCGAAGTGAAGATGACCCGCGCCGACGGCTCGACCGAAACCTTTGCGACGCGCTGCCGCATCGATACGGTCAATGAGCTCGATTACTTCCTCAACGGTGGCATCCTGCCCTACGTCTTGCGGAAGCTAGCTGCCTAAAAGGATCGCCTGAACGCCATGCGAAAGCCCAATTCGGTCGATGCCCTGACCAGATTGGGCCGCGTGCGGCTGTCGAAGTCGTTCTTCATGCGCGATTTCCTGTTTTCGGAAATCGCGGCGATCCACGGCCTGTCGAACATCCCCGACGATCCCGACCTCGCGATCGCGGCGGGCGCGCGGCTGTGCGAGGAGCTGCTGGAGCCGTTGCAGGACGCGTTCGGGCGGATCGCGGTGCGCGGGTCGTATCGCGCGTCAGAGGTCAACGGCCTCGGCAACCGGCNNTGATGGGCGCGACCGCGTGCGTGACGGTGCCGGGCTTCATCGACCGCTTTCCGCATCCCGGCGACTGGACGAAGCTGGCGTGGTGGATCCACGACCATCTGCCCTATTCGTCACTGTGCTTCTTCCCGATCAATTTCGCGTTCAACATCCGCTGGCGCGAGGTGCCGGAACGGCGGATCGACAGCT
>DDFE01000052.1:0-1555 GCA_002336985.1 Sphingomonadales bacterium UBA1936 | reverse complement strand
AGGGCACGACCAGCAACCGGTCGCCCAGCTTCTCCTGCCAGAACGTCATCTGCGCATCCTGCAGGCGGAAATGATGCGCGATGTCGCCCAGGTCGTAGCTCCAGCCGACACCGTGAATGAAGAATGTCCGGAAACACGACCAGGCGCTGTCGAGCGGATCGCGCTTCATCCAGATGAGCGGAGCATCGGGCAGCGCGGCGGCAATCAGGCCGAAGCACCGGCTGATGTCGATAGTCTTGTCGACGACGCGTCCGTCGCCCGGATGGCGTTCGTGGAGCAGGTGCAGGTAGAGTTTCGCCAGCTCGTCGACCGGCTTTCCGTTCGCGAGATAGGCATCGATGTGATCGCCGGACACGCCCCCCGCCGCAACCGCGACATGCTGGACGATGTTGAGCTCGCCCCCGTCGAGAACGGTGCTGTGGCTGGCAAGGATATGCTCCACCAATGTGGTGCCGGACCTTGGCAGGCCGGTGACGAAGATCGGGCGGCTGGTGTCCCGCGTTGCGCGCGATCGCATCGCGTCGAAGAAACCGTCTGGATATCCAGACTGTGACTGTTCCGCGTTCGCCGTGTTCCCCTGGCGGCTGTAAGGTGTTTCCTTGCGCAACAGCTGCGCGCCGCGCGCGAAGGCCGCAAACGCCTTGTCGGGTTCGCGCCGGTCTGCGTGCAGCTTGCCGAGCGCATAGCAATAACGTGCGAGATGTCCGGCGGGCTGTTTCTCCGCGGCCGGGCCGTCGGCCAGTAGCTGCTCACCGATGTTATCGTTCGCCAGGCTGCCGGTCGTCGCCATGGTCAGCCAGCTTGGCCCCCAGCCGGGCCGGTGTTTGAGCGCGGTCTGAAGATGTTCGCGTGCTTCATCGACGCGGCCAAGCGTCATTGCGATGTTGCCGAGTACATAGGCGTGGCCGGCCGGCTCGGGAACATCACCGGGTAGTGTTTTCAAAAGGTCATAGGCGTCGCGCATTCGCCCCGACTGCGAAAGCAGGACGACCTTGGCGTAACGGGCGTCCGGCGTATTGCCCGCGGCCTCGACAAAGCGATCCATGGCCCGGTTCGCCAACGTCAGTTCGCCGCTTACGCGCATCAGTTCGGCAAGCTGCCGCCATTGTTCGCCCAGCGGCGCGCGCAGAAACAACAGCTGATCTACGGCCTTGTTCGTCGCGTCGCGATCGCGTGTGGCCAACGCGGATTTCAACTCGGCAAGCAGGCGCGAAACCTGGGTCGGCAAGGGCTGATTCATGCGTCATGCCTAGTTATGAAGAGGGCGTCGGCCAAGCGATCAAAAGTCCCGACTCGGGGCTGTGCGAAAAGGCTGCATTAACCGTAAAACCGTTCGTTCCATTTCGGTACATAGCCGGAAGATTTTGAAAAAACGTGCTTTTTTCCGTCGCAGATCGATTGACCGGTTTCGTTATTTACGATCTATTTACCTTATGGTCCCGCGCACGGGCGTGGGTCAGCAATAGGGGCTTACCGTGAAAACAAAAACATTCCTCCTGAGCGGGGTCGCCGCCACGATGGCGCTCTCAGCGGTTCCGGCAAATGCAGCAACGAT
>DDFE01000263.1 GCA_002336985.1 Sphingomonadales bacterium UBA1936 | reverse complement strand
AGTGCTGCCGTAGCTCAGTGGTAGCGCGCATCCTTGGTAAGGCTGAGGTCGTGAGTTCAATCCTCACCGGCAGCACCATTTTTTCCCGCGCGGGCTGAACGGGGTTTCAGCCCTTTTTCCCAGTCGATCTGTGTGAAGGCGACCAGCCCGCCAAGCATCGCAAGCTGGACCGCGATGCCCGCCGGACTGGTGATCGCATCGCGGAACGTGTCGCCGATGCTGGAGTGCGCGATGCCCTTCGCGCCCGCCGCGTAGATCGAATAGGAAACGATGCGCCCGGCGAAAAAAGCGGCCGTGAATTTGACGAGCGGCAGTTTCGACAAACCGGCCGCCTCGAACAGCTGCGCGGATGGCACGGGCGACAGGGCGAACACGCCAAGACCGATCGCTGCCGTCCCGCGCTTCTCCATCAGCTTGTCGCGTACCGCGCCGACGTTTCGCTTCACCTTGTCGGGCACATAATCGGCGAGCAGCCGGAATGCATAGGCAAGCAGGAAGCGCCCGATCGCCGCGCCCGCAGCACCGGTCAGCACGATCGCCGGCAAGGGTAATTTGGTATTGAGGCCGTAGAGGACGATGATCGACCAGGTCGGCGGACCGAACGCGGGCATCAGGTTCACGCCCAGCACGATCGCGAACAGGATCAGGTAGTCGGTCAGCGGCGGCACCCTGCGTAACAGAGCGCCGGTTTATACCCGCAACAGGCAGAAAGCGAACCGGCCGCTGGCGGGGGTACCGCCAACGGCCGGAAACACGCTGCAAAAGAGATCAGAAGTGAGAGCGAACGGTTACCGTCAGCGTACGTGGCGTGCCCGGCACCAGCTGGATGTCACCGCTGAACCCCGAACTCTCGATGTACCGCTCGTCGAGCAGGTTGGTCACCTTGAACGTCAGGTCGATCGCATCCGAGGCCTTGTAGTATATGCCAGTGTCAACCGTGACATAACTTGGCAGGGGCAAGGTACCACCAGCCGGACGGGCATCGACCAGCGCCGTGGGCAACAGTCCCGCGCGATCGCCGATGTACGAAACGCCGACACCAATACCCAGGTTTTTCAGAGCCCCGTCCTGAATGTCGTAACGCGACCAGATGTTGAACGCATCGTCCGGCGAGTTGGTCAGACGTGCGCCGGTTTGTCCGGGAACGTCCGACTGGGTAACGCGTGCGGTCGTGTGGGCGTAGCCACCTGTCAACACCCAACCCGGAAGCGGCGATCCATTGAACTCGATTTCGAAACCGCGTGACCGTTCTCCACCCAGCTGGTTCGAGCATGTCCCGATCGGGCATGCGAAATTGTTGAGCGTGTTGGTCTTCTGGATGTCGAAATAGGCAGCATTGATATTCAACCGCTTGTTGAACAGTTCGGCCTTGACGCCGCCTTCATACGCCTCTGCCTCGGTCGGCTTGAACGGGTTGGCCCCGGTCGTGTCTTGTGACGAGGCGGCCACGGGAACGAAGGATGTCGCGTAGCTTGCATAGAACGACAGATTACGCATCGGTTGGAAGAGTACGCCCGCCGACGGGAGCCACTTTGTGTCCTTTTTGTAGGTGACGCCTGCCGGAACACGCAAATCCTGGATCGATTGACGCTCGTCCGCATAACGAAGGCCTACGAGAACCTTGAACATGTCCGAGAATTCGATGAGGTCCGACGCATAAAAACCTAGCGAGTTCTGCGTGGTGTAACGCCACGTCAGGTTGGCGAGCGTGGCACTTGAATCGAGCGGATAGTTCTGCGGACTTCCGACAACGCCCAGCACGGGGTTGTAGATATTAAGGTTCAGAACCGTGCAGGTACCGGTGCAGTTGTAGAAACGCGTGCGATTTAGGCTGGCGGTTTCCTTGCCCCCGCTACCGCCGAAAAGCAGCGTGTGCCTGACGCCGAAGGTGTCACCCTTCCATGTCAGATTGATATCGCCGAACGAATATGTGCGAATGTTCGCCTGCCCCCGCGCGCGCCGTGTCACCGTAGTCAGCGCGGCTGCACCCGTTCCGAATCCGACGAGGTCGAAGTTATTCTGTTCGTCGTAATGATCGACGTAACGATAGCCCGCGTTGAGCTTCAGGCTGTCGGTGAACTCATGCGTCAGGTAGAAGTTACCGACCGCGCCGCGTTCGATCAGGTAGTCATCCTTTTCCTGATAGCTGGTATCGATCCGCGCAATCAGGCTGACATCGCGGTTCGGCGCCACGAGGTAGGTATCGTAGTGCGTCTTGACGTAGCGGTATTCGCCCTGGAATGTCAGGGTCGTATGATCGCCCGGCTTCCAGGAGATGCTCGGCGCGAAATAAATCGGTTCTTCGTTCGAATCACGACGGAAACCACGGCTCTCGCCGACTTCGCCGACTACGCGAGCCAGTAGTGCGCCATCGCTCGTGACCGGTCCAGTGAAGTCAAAGGAGAACAATCCACCCAGCGCACGGTCGTAATCGCCGAGGCCCATGGTGCCACGCAGCGACACTTCGAATGACGGTTGCGCCTTCGGCTTCTTGGTGATGATGTTGATGAAACCGCCCGGCTGTGCCTGGCCGTACAGGACCGACGTCGCGCCCTTCACCAGTTCGATGTGATCGACGCCGACGGTCGGCGGCGAACCGAAGCGGACCGACTGCCCGGGAAGGCCGTCCGTCAGGATGGCGTTGCGATCGTTGCCGCTGGTCTTGAAGCCGCGGAACGTGATGTCGTAGCTGGTGTTACCGGCGCGCTGGATGCCGGTCATGTAGCGATAAAGGTCGGAGACGTTGGTCGTCTCGATCGCCTTCAGGAAGTTGTTGTTGTAGCTTGCGACCGAGAACGGCGTGTCGAGCACGCGGATGTCCATCTTGCTCGCGCTCGATGCACCGCTGTCGAGGAAGCGGCCAGTGACGACGATGTCGCCGGCGGAATCGGTTTCGGCGGCCGTGCTTTCGGCCTGCTGCGGCGCGTCCTGCGCCATGGCCGGTGCGGCCAGTGTGATGGCGAGCGCAGCAAACGAAGTTGCGGCGACAAGCGACGTGCGTCGACGATATACAGCCATTAGAAATCCTCCCCAGATCGTCGGCATCATCGGCCGATCGAGCAGGCCCTATGAGAGGTTTTCGGGGTCGCAGAATCCATCCGTTATATGACGTAGGGGCCTTCTACGGCATCGGTCATTCAGGCAGGCCGGCGGCAACCCGGGCGGCTGCGATCTCCCGGTGGTTGAGCGGCAGGTATTTGCGCGATCCGCTGGCGATAATCGCCTGCCCGGCGGGTGACAACGCCAGATCGAGGAAGGCGCGGGCCAGCGGCTCTACCCGTCCGTTCCCGTCGCGGCGCACATAGATCAGCAGGGTGCGGTCCAGCGGGTAGCGGCCGGACCGGATACCGCGCTCGTCGCCCGGCACGAACCTGCCGTCCTTGCCCGCGATTGCGAGCGCACGAAGCCCGGCCGTCACATGGTTGAGATTCGCAATGCCGATCGCGGCAGGGTCGGCCGCCACGACCGCCGCGACGTCGCGCGACTGACGCTTTGCCTCGAACCCGGCGCGATAATCCGCGGCACCCATCCGTCGCAGCGTAAGCGCACCGATGGCGGTGTCCGCGGCCAGGCCGACGACGCGGATCGGCTTGTCCGCCAGAGCGCCGCGCACGCCCAGGTCACGCCACAGCATTGCCGGCCTCTCGCCAGCCAAAGGCGCTACGACGCGGCGGAGCGATGCTAGCGTCATCCGCCGCATCGGGTTGGACTCATGCACCAATATTCCGGTGGGCGACGACAGTGCCGAAGGGTGCAGGGAGTCATGAGCGATGGGAACGGCCAGCGGTTCTCCGCCATGGACCCGGCGCCATGCTGCGAGATCGGCAGGCTCGAACTCCGCCCCCATCGGCGCAAAGGCGGACGTGCCGTCGATGAGCGCTGCAGGCGCGGTCCTTGTCCCCTTCAGCACGAAGTCGAACCGAACCCCCGGATGGTCGCGCGAGAAGCGCTCGCCGAGCGAGGGAAGCATCTGATCCATGTCGTTGTAACCGACCACCCGCACCCGGCCATCGGGTGTCAGATAGGGGGCATCGCGCGGAACCAGATTGGCGGGTGACGACGCGAGCAAGGCCGCAGCGGCGGCGAGAAAACGCAGGATCATGGCCGCATGACTGGACGACCGCCGCACGCTGCGCATCGGTCGTCTGACGGAACACAGATTGTCAGGCAGCTGTCAGGATAGTCCCTCTAGCGAATGCGCGAAATCGCAGATGCGTTCACATCGCATTATCGTTCCATGACGGCGATATTACAGGGAGAGTTCAACCATGCGTCACCGCTTCAAGATTCTGGCGGGCATTGCCGCCGCCACATTTGCCGCGCCGCTCGCCGCGCAGACGACACCGATCTACACGCTGGAGTCGGCCACGACCCTGCCGAGCACGGACACCGACTGGGACTATATCCAGCTGGAGCCGCACGGAAACCGCCTGTTCATCGCACGCCGCAAGGACGGCCTGACCGTGTACAATGTCGATACCAACAAGGTCGTCGGCACGGTCGCCAATTCGGTCGGCGCGAACGGATCGGTCCTGCTGCCGGAATACAACCGCGGCTATACTGCGATGACGGATGGCTCGCTGCTGAGCTTCAACCTGAAGACGCTGGCCGTGATCGACCGGATCAAGCTTGCCGACGATGGCGGGCTTAACACCGTGTCCTATGACCCCGCGACCAAGCGCCTGCAGGCAGTGGTCGGCGCGCGCACGGCGGAATCGGCCTGGTTCACGCTCGATGCGGCGACCGGCAAGCTGCTGGGCAAGACGGTCTTTCCGTTCAAGAAGATGGATGGTCCTTCACCCGATGGAAAAGGTACGCTCTGGGCGCCCGCGCGCTACGACAACATCCTGCTGAAACTCGATTCGAAGACGCTGAAGGAAACCGCGCGCTACAACATCGATTGCGTCCAAGTGGTCGCGGTCGAATATCACCACGCGACCGATCGCATCCTGATCGGCTGCCGCGGCGACAAGCCGGTGTTCATCGCCCTCGACCCCGCGACCGGTAAGCAGATCGCCAAGCTGCCGATCGGCAGCGGCATCGACGGCATGCAGGTCGACGAGAAGCGCGGGCACATCCTGATGTCGAACGGCGGCAATTCCAGCCTGACCGTCGTCAAGCGCAACAGCGCCGATTCCTATACGCTGCTCGGCAACGTCCAGACCCGCCCGCAGGCGCGCACCATGGCGATCGATGAACGCAACGGGAAAGCGTATATCGTGACGGCCGATGCGACCTTCCCGGGACCGGACGACAAGGGCGCCACCCCGGCACCCTATTTCCACCCGAACAGCTTCGTCGTGCTGACCTACGCACCCAAGTAAGATCGACGGACATAGAAAAGGCCCCCGGCGGATATCGCCGGGGGCCTTTTTCTTTGCCGCTCAGCGCGGCGACTTCATATAGTCCAGGCTTGCCGTCACCTGACGCGCACGCAGCGGCAGGTAGATGCCCTGCTTCAGGATCACCGCCTGCCCTTCGCGGCTAAGGATGAAGCGCGCGAATTCCGCCAGTGCCGGGTCGAGCGGCTTGCCCTTGGGCGCGTTGGTGTTGAGGTAAATCACGCGGGTCAACGGATAGTCCGCCATCGCCACATTCTTGTAATTGGGTTCCAGCGCCGGTCCCTCGCCGGTCGTGACGGGCACGATCGCGACTTCGGAATCGATCGCCGACATCCCTGTATAGCCGAGCGCATCAGGATCGGCTGCGACACGGCGCGCGACCGCGAAGAAAGTGTCGTCGAAATGGATGCTGTCGTTCCATTCGCCGCGCTTGCCCGGCACCGACAGCACGCGCTGGCGGATGAATTCCTCGAACCCGTTCCACGGCTTGATGCCATAGAGGTGCACCGGGCGGTTGGCCCATTCGCCCGTCAGGCCCAGATCGCCCCAGGTCTTGATCGGCTTGCCGCCGCGATGCCGCGTCGACGAGAACGCCGCGTCGATCTGTGCAAAGCTCAGTTGGCGGATCGGATTGCCCGGGTGCGTCATGAATGCCATCGCATCGAGGAAGCCGAAGTGGCGCCAGGTGCCGCCCGAGATCGGCATCGAGAACGGGTCGTAACCGAATTTATCGCGGAAGCCGGACACATCGCTGGGCTTCAACTCTCGCGAGACGAAGACCAGGTCGAGGTTGCCCTTGATCAGTTCGAGCGCCCCCAGGCTTCCCGCAAGCGGCCGTTCGACCTCGAGCTTGAACCCCGGCTGGTACTTCTGAAACGCCTTCACCCAACCATCCACCAGGCCGGGCAGGACGTCCGAAGAACCGGCCTTGAACGTCCGCGTGATCCGCAGCCCCTTGGTCGGTGCGAATGCGGGCAGCGCGGCGTCCAACTGCGGCTGCAGGAACTCCGGCGTGGGAAGCGTACGGCCGTCCTGCATCCCGGCCTTTTTCTCGGCGTCGGTCTGCGGAAAGACCGGTGCGGCCGTCGGTTCGAGCCAGGTCGTCACGCCGGGCTTTACCGGCGGCGAGTCCGAGGCGGGGCCGTGCGCCTGCGCCAATGCCGCGACCGGCATCGCGGCGAGCATGGCCGCGCACAATGCGTTCGCCAGCGAGCGATATGAAGTCATGTTTCCTCTCCGTTTCATTATGGTGTGGGGGCAAGCGCGGCACGGCCCTCCCGGCTGAGCGCGATATGGACGAATTCGGCGGCGATGCGGTCGCTGCGCGTGACGCCGAACGGTTTGTAATAGAGCCGCAGCGTGCGATCGGCCGTCGACGGGACGGCAACGGCGGCCGATTGCGGCGGCCCTTCGGACGCGACGATCATCTCACGCTCGTCCGGACGCAGCGTCCGGAACATCGGCACCAGATCGGCTTCGCCATCGGCGAGCGCGCCCGCGCCGGTTCCGGCACCGTACAGCATCGTCACGACATGGACATCGGGATGGTCGCGTTTCAGGATCGACGCCCAGCGTGAAACCGGCGCCGCCGCATCCCGCGAACCGACGATCCGCACCGTGCCGGTCAGCGATTTCGTTTTCTGGTTCGTCATGACCGGCGCAGCCCAGAGTGCGCCAGCCGTCAGGGCAAACACCAGCGCAACAACCGCCATCACGCCGACATGGCGCGGCACCGCGCGAAGGCGGGGCGTGAACGTGGGTGGGGACAGCTTCGATCGCATGGGTCGAGGATGCTCAATCGAGACAGGGGGTCGATACGTCTAATGGCGCAACCCCGGAGGGCATACGTCAGATGAAGCGTTCGAGAACCCGTCCCGCGAGGTCGGAACGCCCCTCGAGACCCGCCTTGCGATAGATCGCCTGTGCTTGCTGGCGGACGGTGCGTTCGCTGGTTCCGCGCAAGGTCGCGATTTCGCGCAGCGGCAGGCCGCGCAGCATGAACCACGCGATATCCGCCTCTGCCGACGACAGCTTCCATTCGCCGAAGTCGTTGTCGATCCCGTCCTTCACCAGCTTGCCCGGGTCGACCTTGTCCTGGTCGAGCAGCCCGGCAAGTTCGCGGCAGCGCAGTTCGAGTGCCAACGCGCTCGCGCGACGGCGATGCAGCCTCCACGTCAGGAACGCAGCAGCAGCAGTCACGACGGCAAGCACGGTGGCAAGGATCGCGAGCAGGCGGCTGTCGATCCGCAGGCTGCTCGCCGGTATGGTCAGCTTGGTCGTGCGTTCGGGCGGGTTGACGATGTCGAGCCAGCGCGCCTGTTCGCGGTCGATGAATTGCGCGAATGCAGCGCTGTCGAGATAAGTATTCGTCCAGTGGTTGGTTCGCAGGGCTTCTTGCCAGGTGGCGCTCTTCACCATGGCGCCCACAAGCGTGGACAACCGGTCCTGCTGCGCCGCGGCCAGCCCTGGAGCTGCAAAAACGCCGCGCCAGTTCATCATCGTGGCGTCGATGCCGGATTCGCGCAGCGTCGGCGCATCGATGCCGGGGATACGTTCGGGCGCAGCGACCGCGAGAACACGGAGTTGCTTGTCGGCCAGGAATGTCGCGAACTCGGAATATCCACTCATGCCGATGTCGGCACGTCCCTCGACCAAAGCGTCGGCAACGCGGCGTCCACCGGCACGGCCATAATAGGGAATTTCGTCGAACGGCACGCCGAGTTGCTGCGCGATACGCCAGACCAGTCCCTGGTCCGGTCCGCCCAGCGATCCGCCCGCCCAGCGCACGCCTTCAGGATTGGCGGTCATCGATTTCGAAATGTCTTCGACCGTCTGGATCGGCGAGCGCCGGCTGGTGACGAGCATTCCCCAGTCGCCGGTAATCCGGGCGATCGGGGTGACGTCGCGGATACCGACTGCCGATTCGTCACGCAGCGCTGCGCCCAGCATCACCAGTCCGCCGATCATCAGCACGTCGTCGCGGCCGCGGTAGCGGGCGACGAACTGGCTGAGACCGACCAGTCCGCCGGCGCCGGGATAGCGGACGATATCGACGCTGCGCACGATATTCTCGCGCTCCAGCGTCGCTTTCATCGCTTTTGCCGTCATGTCCCATCCGCCGCCGACGGCCGACGGGACGACGAGCGTCAGATGGTCGCTGGCAGGGCGCGGCGCCGCAGCGCCCTGCGCAAAAGCCGTGGTCGAAAACGCGACGCACATCACCACAGCGACCACTTGGGTCACGATACGACGGACGGCCGATGAGCAAATATCCACTTTGCCTGCTCCCTCTCCAGACCGGGCGCGCTCTTCAGGCGCGTCCCGTGAGTCGGCAGGCTAAGTGTAAGTTGCTTTCACCAAGCTGTCACGATTTCATCAACCTGTAATGATTGGGAATACCCCGGTCAGGACAGACGCGATGAAGAAGACGACGAACGACCCCGTCGCCCACTTCAGCGTGAACCGCTGAAGCTCGCCGAACTCGATCCCGACGAACCCGACCAGCAGGTAGGTCGAGGCCACCAGCGGGCTGAGCAGGTGGACCTGCTGCCCGACCAGCGACGCCCGCCCGATCTGCGCCGCCGTCGCACCGTAATGCGCGCCGGTTTCAGCCAGGATCGGCAGCATTCCGAAGTAGAATGCGTCGTTCGAGATGAAGAAGGTGAACGGTGCGCTGATGACTGCCGTGATGGGTGCCATATATGGCCCCCATGCCTGCGGGATCGCCGCGATGACGGACGCCGACATGGCATCGACCATCTTGGTGCCCGACAGGATGCCGGTGAAGATACCGGCGGCGAACACAAGGCCTGCCACAGCAAGCGCGTTGCCCGCATGGGCGGCAACCCGCTCGCGCTGGTCCTGCAGCGACGGNNACGAGGCCCACCAGCAGGGCAGCCGTCAGGATCAGGTTGAACCAGAACAGGCCGGGTCTGCGCGCCTCGACGTGGCTCGCCTTGTCCTCGGCAATGATCGTGGTTGCGCTTGCATCCTCATCGACCGCATCGACGGGAAGCTTGGCAAGGCGTGCACGTTCGCGCAGGCCGAAGCGCCAGGCGACGAAGATCACCCAGGCCGCCGTTGCGATCATCGCGGGGATAAGCGGCACGAACACCTGGCTGGCGTCGAGCTTCAGCGAAGTCATAACGCGTGCGGTCGGTCCGCCCCAGGGCAGGACGTTCATGACCGCGCCCGACATGATGGTGATGGCGGCCAGCATGCGCAGGTCCATCTTCATGTGCCGGTAAAGCGGGATCATCGCCGCCGTCGTGATCATGTACGTCGTCGATCCGTCGCCATCGAGCGAGACCAGCAATGCCAGGATCGCGGTGCCGATCAGGATGCGAACCGGGTCGCCGTGCACGATCTTCACGATCAGGTTGATAAGCGGATCGAACAGGCCGACGTCGATCATCAGGCCGAAGAAGAGGATGCCGAACACCAGCATCACGCCGGTCGGCGCCAGGTCCTTCACACCCGACATCATCATCTTGCCGAGTTCGGCAACGTCGAAATTGCCGGCCATCGCGGCAACGATGATGGCGAATACGACCGGCACCAAAATGAGCGCGACCAGGGCGGAAAGCCGCTTGGTCATGATCAGCGTCATGAAAGTCGCGACCATCGCGAACGCTAAAATGGACAGCATGTCCCTACCCCTCCCTCTTCAGACGCACGAAAGGGGCGGCACATGCGTGCCGCCCCGTAACGCACTTGTTTTTACTTGGCCGAAACAACCATCAGGCGGAATGAGCCCGGCTTGGCGTCCGGGAGCAGCTTCTTGCCCGGAACTTCCTTCGGCCAGACAAGGTCCGCGGTCGACGAGAAGACGCGGCCGGTCTTCGGGTCGAAGGCGGTCGTTTTGGCATAGGGATCGATGCTCAGCACCTGGTTGACCGTGTAGCTGTCGGCGCCAGCCTGATCGACGATCGTCCATTTGCCGTCGCGGGCCGCCACGAAAACGCGCTTGTTCGCGGGATCGTAGGAGATGCCGTCGGGATCTTCACCGACCGGCAGCTTGGCGACGATCTTGCCGCTGTCGGCATCGACGACCTTCAGCTCGCCATTGCCGCAGCTGGAGAAGAGGCGACG
>DDFE01000016.1:3847-9263 GCA_002336985.1 Sphingomonadales bacterium UBA1936 | reverse complement strand
ACGCTCGACGAGGCGGTGAAGGTCGCGCTGATCTCGTTCGATTCGACGATCCGGTCGAACCTGTCGGTCGGGCTGCCGCTCGACCTGATCGTCATCCCCAGCGATCCGTCCAAGGCGCCGATCCAGCTGCGGCTGCAGGAGGACGACGCCTATTTCGGTGCGCTATCGCATGAGTGGGGAGAGCGGCTGAACGAGGCGCGTATCGCGATTGCCGATCCGCCGTTCCTGACCCCTTCGCCGAAGCGGAAGAAAGCCTAGAACTTCTTGCCGCCGGGCGATCCCGGAACGCCCTCGCCCTTCAGCGCATCGGCGATGTCGGTTTCGGTCATGCGCCGCCAGCCGGTCGGACCAAGCCGCTCCATGGGCTGGAACCGCGCCTTGTATTCCATGCGCTTCGACCCCTGCACCCAATAGCCGAGGTAGACGTGGCTCTGCCCCGCCCGCGCCGCGCGTTCGATATGGTCGAGGATGATGAACGTGCCGAGACCGGCGCGCCCCTCTTCGTCCGGCGCGAAGAAACTGTAGATCATCGACAGGCCGTCGCCCTGGCGGTCGGTAATGCACGCACCCACCAGCTTGCCCGGGCGCCCGTCGACCGACGGCTCGCGATATTCGATGACCAGCGTGTCGACAGCCGAATGTTCGACCATGTCGGCGAAATCGATGTCGTCCATCCCTGCCATGCCACCCGTGGGGTGACGGCTATCCAGGTAGCGCCGCATCAGATCGAACTGTTCCTGGGTCGACCAGGGCTGGCACGTCGACACTTCGAGGTCGGCATGCCGCTTCATCAGGCGCCGGTGGGTCGCACTCGGCACGAATTCCTGCGCAAGCACCCGGACCGAGATGCACGCACCGCAATCGACGCACGACGGGCGGTATGCGACGCCCTGGCTGCGGCGAAAGCCTATGCGGCTCAGCGCTTCGTTCAGTTCGACGGCGTCAGGGCCGGCGAGTTCGGTAAAAACCTTCCGCTCGATCTTCCCGGGCAGGTACGGGCACGGGCTGGGCGCCGTCACGAAAAATCGCGGGAATCTGAAGGGCGCGCTCACATCCATGGTTATGCTTCGCGCCGCCGGGGATTAAAAGCGGATTTACCATGAAAGAGGGTTAATCACCCCAATTCGACGAGCGATACCTCATAACCATTGTCCGTGAGCGCCCGAACCAGCCGGTCCAGATGCTCGCGATCGCGCGTTTCGCACTCGACGTCGAGGCTCAGTCCCTTGGCCGGCAGGTTGGTGAAGATCCGCTGGTGCGACAGTTCCAGGATGTTGACCGCCTGCTCGTCGAAGACTCGCGCGACATGGTAAAGCGTGCCCGGACGGTCCTGCAGGATGATCCTCAGCCGCGCCAGCCGGCCCGACCGTGCGAGGTCGCGGAGCAGGACGTTCGCCAGCAGGCGCGTGTCGATATTGCCGCCGCACAGCACGATGCCAACCTTGCGCCCGACGAACCGTTCCGGATGCGCCAGCAGCGCCGCGAAGCCCGCCGCTCCTGCGCCCTCGACCACCGTCTTTTCGATCTGGAGCAGCAGCGCGACAGATTTTTCGAGATGGCGTTCGGCAACCAGCACGATCTCACTGGCGATCGATCGCACGATCTCGCGCGTCAGCATGCCGGGATATTTGACCGCGATACCCTCGGCCAGCGTATCGCCTTCGCTCGGAAGGTCGTGCCCGCCGAGCAGCGCGTACATCGACGGGTAAAGCTCTGCCTGGACACCGACGATATCCATATCGGGCTTCAACGCCTTTGCCGCGGTTCCCACGCCCGACAGCAGCCCGCCGCCGCCGATCGGGATCGCGAGCGTGTCGAGGTCGGGCGCATCCTCCAGCATTTCGAGCGCGATCGTCCCCTGCCCCGCGATGATCTCCGCATCGTCGAACGGATGGACGAAGGTCAGGTCGCGCTCTGCCTCGAGTTCGCGCGCATGGGCGTAGGCCGCATCGAACGTCTCGCCGTGCAGCACGACCGTCGCGCCATGCCCTTGCGTCTGCATGACCTTCACCGTCGGCGTCGGACGCGGCATGACGATCGTTACCGGGACGCCCAGGCGCTTGCCATGATAAGCCAGCCCTTGCGCATGGTTGCCGGCCGATGCCGCGATTACACCCTTGGCGCGAGCGGCTTCGGGCATCAGCAGCAGCTTGTTGAGTGCGCCGCGCTCCTTGTAGGCGGCGGTGAACTGAAGGTTTTCGAACTTCAGCCAGACCTCTGCGCCGGTCATGTTCGACAAGGTAATGCTCTTCAACGTCGGCGTGCGCACGATGCTTCCCTGAATCCGCGCGGCAGCGGCACGGATATCATCAAGGGTCACGGGTGGAGGCGCGAGCGAGACGGGAGCATTCATGCCGCGCGCCCTAACGTCATCTGGCGCGGCCCGCAAACGCCCGCTATGCGGCATGGCCATGGCAAAACTGGCATTCATCGGGCTCGGGGTCATGGGCGGACAGATGGCGAAGCATCTCGCCAACGCCGGACACGACATGGTCGTCTACAACCGCACCCGCACAAAGGCCGACGCCTGGGTCGCCGAATACGGCCAAGGACGCGCCAGTGCCGCCGACAGCCCCGCCGAAGCCGCGCGCGATGTCGAGGCCGTGATCGCCTGTGTCGGCAATGACGACGACCTCGCGTCGGTGACGCTCGGGCGCGACGGCGCCTTTCGCGCGATGGCGAAGGGCAGCGTGTTCATCGACCACACGACCGTTTCGGCCAAGATCGCCCGCCAGCTGGCTGTCGAGGCAAAAGGCCTTGGCATCATGAGCGTCGATGCGCCCGTGACCGGCGGACAGGTGGGCGCCGTCAACGGCACGCTGACCCTGATGTGCGGCGCCACCGACAAGGGTATCGCTGCCGCCACGCCTTTCATGGAAGCCTATTCCAGCCGCATCGTCCATGTCGGACAGCCGGGTGCGGGCCAGACGACCAAGATGGCCAACCAGATCGCGTTTGCCGGCATCATCCAGTCGCTGAGCGAGGCCCTGCGCTTCGCGCAGGCGGCCGAACTCGATCTCGACCGGGTGTTCGAAAGCATCTCGGGCGGGGCCGCGGGCAGCTGGCAGATGTCGAACCGCTGGTCGACGATGGTCAAGAACGAGTTCGATTTCGGGTTCGCGATCGACTGGATGCGCAAGGACCTGGGCCTCGCCTTCGAAGAGGCGCGTGCGAACGGCGCAGCCCTGCCCGTCGCGGCGCTCATCGACCAGTTCTATGCCGAGGTTCAGACCATGGGCGGAGGGCGGCAGGATACGAGTGCACTCGTCCGGCGGTTGCCGCGCGCCTGACGATTGCCATGCGTAACGACCGGACGTGGAACTTGCACGATTGATCTACGTTAAGTGCTGATCAACCCAATCAGTACTGAAAGCCATGTCCGCCAATATCCTTATCGTCGAAGATGAAATGCTGATCGCTTTCGACATGGAGGCGACACTGCAGGACCTCGGCCATAATGTCGTGGGCATCGCGCCGGATTTCGAAACCGCGATGTCCATCGCCGACGACCATGCCATCGACCTCGCGCTGGTCGACATGAACCTTCGCGATGGCCAGACCGGCCCCGAAATCGGACGTCGGTTGTGCAGCCGCCGGAAATGCGCGGTGCTGTTTGTGACGGCAAATCCGCGCGAGTTGGGCGAAGGTATCGCGGGCGCCATCGGCGTCCTGACCAAACCCGCCAATCCCGAAGCCGTGCGCACCGCCGTCGAATACGCCCTGAACGTCAGCCGTGGCGCGGTGATCGCGGCACCGCCGCCGGCGTTGCGGTTGTTCCAACACGGCGGCTGAACACGCCGAGGTGGTTGAATTGCCACGAGCACGTGGCTTCGCCCCGGAACTGCGGCGCTTCATCGCTTCGATCGATTGACCGGTGCACAGAGTCGCCGCACGCCGGAGTCAATGCGGTTACCGTCCTTCTTAAGATTCTCGTCGCACGATCTGGCCATCGATCTGGGCACCGTGAATACGGTGGTTTACGTCAAGGGCGTCGGCGTGGTGCTCAACGAGCCGTCGGTCGTGGCGCTCGAGACGCATAACGGCGTCCGGCGCGTAAAAGTCGTCGGCAACGACGCCAAGCTGATGATGGGCAAGACGCCTGCCAATATCGAGGCGATCCGTCCCCTGCGCGATGGCGTGATCGCCGACATCAACGTCGCCGAACAGATGATCAAGCATTTCATCGACAAGGCGCTGGGCGGGCCGAGCCGCATCCCGCGGCATCATGACATCGCCGTCTGCGTCCCTTCCGGCTCGACCTCGGTCGAGCGCCGCGCCATCCGCGATGCGGCATCGAATGCGGGCGGGTCGCGCATCTTCCTGATCGAGGAGCCCATGGCAGCTGCGATCGGTGCGGACATGCCGGTCACCGAGCCGATCGGCGCGATGGTCGTCGACATCGGCGGCGGCACCACCGAGGTCGCTGTGCTGTCGCTGCGTGGCCTTGCCTATAGCAATTCGGTACGCGTCGGCGGCGACAAGCTGGACGATGCGATCTCGTCTTACGTCCGCCGCAAGCATAACCTGATGATCGGCGAAGCGACCGCCGAACGCGTCAAGCACGAGATCGGCATCGCCCGCCGTCCTGTCGGCATCGGCCGATCGATGTCGGTACGCGGCCGCGATCTCGTGACCGGACGTCCGACCGAAATCACCATCAACCAGGCGGAAATCGCCGAGGCGATTGCGGAGCCGGTCAACCAGATCGTGAAGGCCGTGCGATCTGCGCTGGAACATACGGCGCCGGAGCTGTCCGCCGATATCGTGGACCAGGGCATCGTACTGACCGGCGGCGGCGCCTTGCTGAGCGAGATCGATGCCGTCATTTCCGAAGCGACCGGCCTACCCGTGGTCGTGGCGGAAAATGCGCTCATCTGTGTCGCGAAGGGGGCCGGGCAAGCCCTGGAGGACCCCGAACTGTCCGGCGTCATGACCCTGATCTAGGATCCGGCGCTCCTCAAAAACCTCTGGCATTGAGACATGGGTGCGCTAGCCAGCGCATATGGATATCTTTGCCCAGGCCAAGGCGCGCGCCGACGAAATCGCACCCGAACCCGCCGATAAACCGGCTGCTGCCGCAATAGCCGCATTCGGGTTCGGCCTGCTCGTAACCGGCATCTTCGTCGCACTCGAATGGATGGGCTTTGCGGTCTGGATGTCGTGGCTCGGCGCTGCTGCCGCCTATGCGGCCATTGCCTACGGCGACAGCGTCCTCGGCTGGAGCCGGCACAAGCGGGTCTTCCAGGAAGCACTCAGGGACCTGAAAGAAACGTCGGGCACGTCGCTGCATTAGAGCCTGTCCTACACGCGGCCGATCTGGCACATGTTCCGGTCATGCAGTTTCGCCCCAAAGCCTCGCTTCTCCGCTTGCCACGTCCGGTCGGAATGACCGGCCCCGGTTCTCGACGAATTCGGT
>DDFE01000016.1:3298-3773 GCA_002336985.1 Sphingomonadales bacterium UBA1936 | reverse complement strand
CCGACAAGAACTGGCGTGCCGACTGGCGGCTGGACGGCAAGGGGCGCGTGCTGCTGCCCGGGCTGTTCGACGCGCACGGACACATCATGGGGCTGGGGCTGTCGGCACTGACGCTCGACCTGACCGAGACGAAAACGCTGGCCGAAGCGCAGGCGAAGATCGCCGAATATGCGAAGGCCCATCCCGAACGCCGCTGGATCATCGGGCGTGGGTGGAACCAGGAAATCTGGGGGCTGGGCCGGTTTCCGACCGCCGCCGACATCGACGCGGTCGTTGGCGACAAGCCGGTGCTGCTCGAACGCGTCGACGGGCATGCGACCTGGGCGAACACGGCGGCACTTGCCGCGGCGGGCATCACGGCGAAAAGCGTGTCGCCGACGGGTGGCCGGATCGAAAAGCTGCCGAACGGTGCGCCAGCGGGCGTGCTGGTCGATGCCGCCACCTCGCTGATGGACAAGGCCGTCCCGCAGCCGCA
>DDFE01000016.1:0-3219 GCA_002336985.1 Sphingomonadales bacterium UBA1936 | reverse complement strand
GGGATCAAGATGTATGCCGACGGCGCGCTTGGTTCGCGCGGCGCGTGCCTGAAAAAACCATACGCCGACGCGCCCGCGCAATCGGGACTCTGCTTCCTCGACGATGCCAAGATGCGCAACATCATGAGCCGCGCGGCAATGAATAACCTGCAGGTCGCGACGCACGCGATCGGCGACGCCGCCAATGCACAGGTGCTGAGTTCGATCGAGGAACTGTCGCAGACCTACAAGGGCGACCGGCGCTGGCGGATCGAGCATGCGCAGATCGTCGATCCCGCCGACCTGCCGCGCTTCGGCCAGAACGGCATCATCGCCTCGATGCAGCCCGTCCACCAGACCAGCGACCGCGTGATGGCCGAGGCACGGCTGGGCCCGCAGCGGCTGGCGGGCGCCTATGCCTGGGCCTCGATGCTGAAGAACGGATCGCACCTCGCCTTCGGGTCCGACGTGCCGGTCGAAAGCGCCAACCCCTTTCCCGGCATCGCCGCCGCGATCACGCGCGAAGGCGCCGATGGTCAGCCATTCGGTGGTTGGCAGCCGCAGGAGCGTGTCTCGCGTGAAGCGGCCCTGGCCGCATTCTCGACCGGCGCCGCCTATGCCGCGCAAGCTGAGGACAAGATCGGGCGTCTGGCACCCGGCCTCCATGCCGATTTCATCCTGGTCGACGTCGACCCGCTGATGTCGACGCCCACCGAGCTGCGGAACACCAGGGTGCTCGAAACCTTTATCGACGGGCAGCGCGTCTACCGGGCGAAATAACTAGCCCGCGTATTTGACCGAGCAGCCATAGGACCGCGTGTCGGCCATCGCGAGCTTGCGGCCCGCCTTCATGTCGGCGAGCGCCGCCAGCACATGATTGCGGGCACTCGCGATATCGGCGCGGTTGGCCGTCGGCTTGTCGTCGATCCCGCCCTTGTAGGTCAGGATCCCGCGCCCATCGACGATATACATGTGCGGCGTCGTGGATGCGGCATAGGCCTTGCCCACCGCACCGGTCGGATCGAGGATATAGGCGGTCGGCGCGGCCCCGGCGGTCTTGACCAGCGCATTGGCGGCGGCACCGTCCACATGGCCCTGCTTGCCCGGCGCGCCCGAATTGACCGTCAGCCACACCGCGCCCTGCGCCAGCGCCGCACGCTGGGTCTTCTGCATGTTGGCGCTCTCATAGTGCTTCTTGACGAAGGGGCAGCCGGGATTGTTCCATTCGAGGACCACCGTCTTCCCGCGGAACTGGGCGAGCGACACGACCTTTCCGTTGCTGTCGCGGGCGGTGAAGGTGGGCGCGGGCGCACCGATTTGAGGTGCCGCAACCGCCGGCGCTGCAATAGCGACGCCCAAGGACATGATGATCAGATGACGCATTCTTCCGTCTCCCTTCGTGTCACCCCCCAAGTGCGGTGAGTGTGCCGACAGTCAGAACCTGCGGCAAGACCTTCGGATCGGGCGTCCCCGGCTCGTAATAGAGGTAGAGCGGTACGCCGGAGCGGCCATGAGCGGCCAGGAACTTGCTGATGTCGGCATCGCCGCGCGTCCAGTCGCCGACAAGGACGGCAGTATTGTTTTTCTTGAAGGCATCAACGACCTCGCGCCGGTCGATGGCGGTCTTCTCATTGACCTTGCACGTCACGCACCAGTCAGCGGTGAAATAGACGAATACGGGGCGGCCGCTGGCGGTGAGGGCTGCGAGCCGCGCCTCGCTGAAAGGTTCGGACACGATGCCCGGCGGTGCGGGACGCGAGATGATCGCAACGCCCGCGAGCAGGATTGCCGTGACCCCCACCAGCGGCATCCAGACACCGGACTTTCCAGCGAGTTGCCGCCGCCCGGTCCACCACAAGGCCAGGCTGACCAGCAGCGTCACGATCAGGCCCCACGCCATCACGTCGACACCGCCCAGCTTGCCCAGCACCCATGCGAGCGCGAGCGCGGTCAGGAACATCGGGATCGCCATGATATGGCGAAAGGTGTTCATCCACGGCCCCGGCTTCGGCAGCACCCAGCGCAGCGGCGGGATGAGACCGATCAGCAGGAACGGCAGCGCGAGACCGAAGCCGAGGCCGATGAACACCCCCATCGCCGCGACCGGCGGCAGGACGAGCGCCGCGCCGAGCGCCGCACCCATGAATGGCCCCGTGCACGGCGTCGCCACGAACGCGGCCAATGCGCCGGTCCAGAACGCGCCCGCCGTACCCTCCTGCCGCGTCAGCGCTTCGCCCGCGCTAACGCCAGGGAGTTCGAACAGGCCCGCCAGGTTGAGCGCGATGGCACTGACCAGCACCAGCAAAACGGCGATGACCCATGGGTTCTGCAACTGGAATGCCCAACCGACCGCGGCACCGCTCGCACGCAATCCGAGCAACGCCCCGCCGAGCAGCGCGCACGTCAGGATCGCACCCGCTGTATAGGCCAGCGCTTCGCGCTGCGCGCTGCGCCAGTTGGCTCCGCTGCGCGCAAGACTGAGCGCCTTCAGGCTCAGGATCGGGAACACACACGGCATGATGTTGAGCAGCAAGCCGCCCAGCACCGCCGCACCGATCGCCCATGCGATCGTCTCGATACTTTCGCTGGAAGTGGAAACCGGCGGCACCGCGCCCGGCGTTGCGCTGACAGCTAGCCCCTGCCCCGCGCCGAACCGCAAAACACCATCGAGTTTCGCGGGCTTGGCACCGTCGGCGAGTGTGGTTTCGACGACCAGACGGTCACCGTCGCGTCCGACGGTCTGCGGCGCTGCATAGTCGAGCACGCCGTGCACCAGCGGAAAGAAATAAGCGCCATCGATGCTCGCGGTCGAAGGGAGCGGCACGCCGATACGCACCTTGCCGCCCTCGACTGCGAAATGCGCCGGATCGGCGATCGGCCGCGGCATGGCGGCACGCCAGCGGGCGAAGTTCGCGTTGATGTCTCCGGCGCCGAGCTGCACGTCGAACGTGCCGCTTTCGGGCACACAGATTTCCTTGGTGCACGCCAGCCAGTCGAGCTTCACACTGACCGGCAGGGGCGTACCGACCGAATAGGTCGCAGGCAGCTTGAAATCGACAAGCAGCGCGTGCTCGCCCTCGTAAACGTAGTTCATCAGCCCGCCGACGAGGAGCGTCTGCGGCACCGGATATTGCAACGGGCCGGCGACTACGCCTTCGGGCAGGGTCCACGCCGCCTGCGTCTCTACCCCCGCGTCACCCGGGTTCTTCCAGTACCCGTGCCAGCCCGCTTCCGGCCGCA
>DDFE01000017.1:11625-13644 GCA_002336985.1 Sphingomonadales bacterium UBA1936 | reverse complement strand
CGATGCCCGAAGTGTCACGGGTCGTACCGAAGCATGACCTGCGCGATGCGCGTCCTGCGGTCAGCGGTATGGGCCACGCGCGCGCTTTCATAGAAGTGCAGAACGGATGCGATCACGACTGCACTTTCTGTGTGACGACTCTGGCCCGCGGGGAAAGCCGGTCGCTCGCCATCGCCGATATCGTCGATACGGTGGCCGCAGCCGTCGAGCGTGGTCAGCAAGAGGTCGTGCTTACCGGGGTGGACCTGACGAGTTACCGTCCTTCGCTTGCCGGACTCGTCGCCGAAATCCTGCGGCAGGTACCCGCCCTGCCCCGCCTGCGACTGTCGTCACTGGACCCGGCAGAGGTCGATGCGCCGCTGTTCGCGCTGCTCGCCGACGAGCCGCGCATCATGCCGCACGTCCATCTTTCGCTGCAGTCGGGCGACGCCCTGATCCTGAAACGCATGAAGCGCCGCCATACGCCCGAGCAGGTCGTTGACCTCGTCCGGCGGCTGAAGGCGGCACGGCCCGAGATCGCGATCACCGCGGACCTGATCGCCGGGTTCCCGACCGAAACCGAAGAGATGCACCAGAACAGCCTCCACATCCTCGACGCGTGCGACATCGTCCATGCGCATGTGTTTCCCTATTCTCCCCGGCCCGGCACCGCCGCCGCCCGGATGCCGCAGGTTCCGCCGCCCCTGGCACGCGACCGCGCCGCGGCGCTCAGGACCGTGTCAACTTCGCGCCAGGCGGCATGGCTGGCGTCTCTTGTCGGCACGAAGCAGGACGTCCTTGTCGAGCGTAACGGTATCAGCGGTCACGCACCGAATTTCGCATCGGCACACTTTGCCGAACGGCAGACGCCAGGGTCGATCGTGACATCGCGTGTCACCGGTGCCGAGAGCGGCCATCTCGTCGTGGTGCCGGCATGAGCGGCCCCAGCTGGACCCAGCGCCTGTTCTCGGGCTTTCGGCGCACGTCGGAGAAGATCAGCGATGGCCTGACTGAGATCGTCGGGACGACGAAGCTCGACGATGACACCCTAGACTCCCTCGAAGAAGTGCTGATCGCTTCCGATCTCGGCGCCGGAGCCGCAGCACGGGTCCGCAGCCGTCTGGAAGACCGCATGTTCGAACGCGGCGCCGACGAGCGCGGCGTGCGCGCGGTCGTCGCCGAAGAGGTCGCCGCAATCCTGGCACCGGTTGCAAAGCCGCTCGAGATCGTGGCGTTCCCGCGTCCGCAGGTCATTCTCGTCATCGGCGTCAACGGATCGGGCAAGACGACGACCATCGCCAAGCTCGCCAACCTGTTCATCGAGCAGGACTATGGCGTGATGCTGGCGGCGGGCGACACGTTTCGTGCGGCGGCGATCGGGCAGTTGAAGGTCTGGGCCGAACGGCTCGGTGTGCCGATCGTCAGCGGCCCGGAGGGCGGTGACGCCGCAGGCATCGTCTATGACGCAGTAAAGCAGGCGACGGCGACCGGCATCGACGTCTTGATCGTCGACACGGCGGGCCGCCTCCAGAACAAGCGCGAGTTGATGGACGAGCTGGCGAAGATCCGCCGCGTCCTCGGCCGCCTCAATCCGGAGGCGCCGCACGACGTCGTCCTCGTCCTTGATGCCACGACCGGCCAGAACGCGCTGTCGCAGATCGAGGTGTTCAAGGAGGTCGCCGGGGTGACCGGCCTTGTTATGACCAAGCTCGACGGCACCGCGCGCGGCGGCGTGCTGGTGGCGGCCGCCGAGAAATTCGGCCTGCCGATCCATGCGGTCGGCGTCGGCGAAACCCTGGACGACCTGCGCCCGTTCGATCCGGTCGAACTGGCCAATGCGATTGCTGGAGTACGTGCGTGAGTAATACCAAGGCAAAGCCGGGCACGGGCCTGTCGCTGGCTCTCGACTACGGGCCGCTGATCGCCTTCTTCATAGCTTACAAGTTGAGCAACGTGTTCTTCGGCACGGCGGTCTTCATGGCCGCGATCGCGATTGCCGTCGTTGTGTCCAAGCTGAAACTCGGCCGCGTTTCGCCGATG
>DDFE01000017.1:11341-11547 GCA_002336985.1 Sphingomonadales bacterium UBA1936 | reverse complement strand
TTCGAAGGGCTCAATGACCGCGGCTGGATGGTGTTGTCGCGCAACTGGGGCCTGTTCTTCCTCGGCATGGCCGTGCTGAACGAGGTGATGGTCCGCTATTTCAGTTTCGACACCTGGCTTTCGCTCAAGGTCTGGGCGCTCGTGCCGCTGTCGATGGCCTTCGGAATGGCGCACATTCCCTATATGATGAAAAACGGGCTGGCCAC
>DDFE01000017.1:8730-11311 GCA_002336985.1 Sphingomonadales bacterium UBA1936 | reverse complement strand
AGGTGGATTGCTTCGCTACGCTCGCAATGACGTTAGCCCTTCTGGTCGGCGCGCGATGCGCCCTTGCCGTCGAGGTTCTGTGCGACGAAGTCCCAGTTGATGATGTTCGCGAGCACGGCTTCCGCGAACTTCGGCCGGGCGTTGCGGTAGTCGATGTAATAGGCGTGCTCCCAGACATCGAGCGTCAGCAACGGCACCGCACCGTGCGCCACGGGCGAATCAGCATCATGGTATGACGTGATCTTCAGCGTCTTGCCGTCGAGGATCAGCCAGGCCCATCCGCTGGCGAAATGGCCGACAGCTTCCGCCGCGAATTTCTTGAGGAACTCTTCGTGCGACCCGAAGTCGCGCTTGATCATGTCGGAAAGTTCGCCCTTGGGCGCGAGTTTCGACGGTGACAGGCATTGCCAGAAGAAGCTGTGGTTCCAAAGCTGTGCAGCGTTGTTGAACAGCGGCTTGTCGCCCGGGGCTGTATGCCCCTTGATCAGTTCGACGAGCGACTGACCCGCAAGCCCCTTCGCCGCGACGATCTCGTTCGTCTTGTCGACATAGGCCTTGTGGTGCTTGCCGTGGTGGAAGTCGAAGGTCTCCTTCGACATGTGCGGCTGTAGTGCGTCAGGCGCAAAAGGCAGGGGCGGCAGAACGAATGGCATGAGTCGGCTCCGTAACAAGGGGTCAGGCGCTCAACGCTCTAGGCGCGAGATAGTGGCAGCCCTACGAAGGTTTTTCTGCGAGGCCCAAACGCTTCATTGCGTGTCGCAGTTGGTCGTAGCTCAGCGACAGCGATTTCGCGGCCGCCCGCTGGTTGTAACGATGCCGGCTGAGCGCATCGGCAACGAGATCGCGTTCATAGGAAAGAACCGCGTCCCTGAAACTTGTCGCCCCGGTAAAGGTCGGAGCCGCTGGCGGTGGAGGGGCGCTCTTGTCGACAACCGCCCCGGTTTCGGCCGTGACCACACTCTGTGGCTTCCAAGGCGAAGCGAAGGGATCGAAGTCGATTTCGCCGATCGGCACATCGGGCCGTTCCCAGCGATAAACAGCCCGTTCGACGGTGTTGCGCAACTCGCGGACATTGCCCGGCCAGTGATACGCCTCGAGCACCGCGGCCATTTCATCCGAAAAACCCGGCCATTCCCGCCATTCGAGTTCGGCAGCCATGCGGCGTCCGAAGAAGTCGGCCAGCACCGGAACATCACCCTGCCGCGCCCGCATCGGCGGCAGCGTCACGACCTCGAACGCCAGGCGGTCGAGCAGATCGGCGCGGAACCGCCCCTTGTCGACAAGCGCGGGCAGATGCTCGTTGGTCGCGGCAACGATGCGCACATCGACCCGCCGCGGGATATTGCTGCCGATCCGCGTGACCTCGCCATATTCGACAGCGCGGAGCAGGCGTTCCTGTGCCGCCGCCGACAGGGTCGCGAGTTCGTCGAGGAACAGGGTGCCGCCATCGGCTTCCTCGAACCGTCCCTCACGAGCACGCGTAGCACCGGTAAAGGCCCCTGCTTCATGCCCGAACAGTTCTGCCTCGATCAGCGTTTCGGCAAGCGCGGCGCAGTTCATCGTAATCAACGGACCGGCCCAGCGCGGGCTCAGGCGATGCAGGCGCTCCGCAATCAGTTCCTTGCCGGTCCCGCGTTCGCCGATGACGAGTACCGGCCGGTTGAGCGCGGCTGCACGGCTGGCTCGTTCGATCGCATCGAGAAAAGCAATCGATTGGCCGACGACCTGGGTATCACGATCCATTCCCAACACTTGGGATATTTCACCGATACATTGCAATGAAAATTTACGCCGAGAAACAGAAAACGGCTGAATTCAGCCATTTTTCGAATTGGCACGCATTCTGCAAAACCATTCATGTCCGCAGCGATGGTGCGAAGGACACAAGATAAAAAGTCAGGTTCAGGGAGTTTTCTTATGTACACCGAAACGCAACCGACCTTCCGCACTGTCGCTACGGGCTTCGCTGCGGCCGCGGTCTACACCGGCCTTCTGCTCGCCGTCACTTCGGCACCGGCCAAGGCCGCGACGAACCACGAGTTTGTCCGTGAAGTCCAGTCGCAGTTGCAGGGCGCATGGGCGCCGACCACCGACAAGGGTGTTGCGACCGTCGCCGTTCGCATCGATGCGAGCGGTGCCGTGAAGAGCGCGACGCTGGTCGGTTCGACCGGACACAGCGCACTCGATCGCGAAGCGCTCAACAGCGCCAAGGCGGTTGTTTATCCCAAGGGCGACCGTGCCCGCACCGTGGCAGTCGTGCTGACCTATGGCGAAGGCACGAAGAAGCCCGCGGATGAGGAAACGGCTCGCCTCGTCAGCCGCTACGTCAATGCAAAGGGCGAAGCACTGGCCACAGAAATTCCCGCGCCGAATGCCGGCTAAGCGGGTATAACTGCCGGGACGGGCTCTTGCCCCACCCCTACCCGTCCCGGCAGGATAATGACGGACTGAAAGGTAAAGTAATCATGGGTATTTTCTCGCGCACCCGGGACATCGTCGCCGCCAACTTCACCGACTTGCTCGACAAGGCGGAAGATCCGGCGAAGATGATCCGCATGATCATCCTCGAGATGGAGGAAAC
>DDFE01000017.1:0-8681 GCA_002336985.1 Sphingomonadales bacterium UBA1936 | reverse complement strand
CTGCAAAGCGAGATCGAAGTGCTCGACGATGCCCTGAAGGCATCCGAAGCCGATATCGCCAAGCTGCAGTCGAAGCTGCGCGATGCGCGTGCCCGACAGTCGGCGATCGCGACCCGCATGGAAGCGGCATCGAACAGCATCCGCGTCCGCGAAGCCTATTCGGGCGAGCGGGTACAGGACGCCTTTGCACGCTTCGAGATCCTGGAACGCCGCGCCGACATGGCCGAAGGTCGTGCCGAAGTGCTCGGCATGGGCCAGCCCAAGACGCTCGAGGAGGAAATCTCCGAGCTGAAGTCGGCCGAAAAGGTCGAGGCAGCACTCGAAGCGCTGAAGGCACGCGCTGCAGGCAAGGGCAACTGAGATGGAAGACATCCTCGTCCCCATCATCGTCGTCCCGGCGATCTTCCTCGGGATGCCGTGGATCATCCTCCACTACATCACCAAGTGGAAGCAGGCGAAGGTCCTGACCGTCGACGATGAAAACCTGCTCGACGACCTGCACGATACCGCACGGCGGCTCGAAGAGCGCCTTGTGACGATCGAGCGGATCATGGCCGCCGACAACCCCAACTGGAAAAGCCTGGGCTGAGGCCCGGCACTTTAGGAGACCTGCAATGTCCGCACGTCGCACATCCTTCTACCTCGACAAGGCCAATGCAAAATGGCTGGGTGTCTGCTCGGGGATCGCCGAATATACCGGCATCGACGTCACCGTCGTCCGCATCGTGACGGTCCTCGGGACCATCTTCGGCTCAGGCGCCCTCCTGATCGCGTATCTCGTGATCGCCTGGATGGCCAACCCGAAGCCCGCCGGCCTCTACGAAAGCGCCGAAGACGCCAAGTTCTGGCAGGGCGTGCGCCAGTCGCCGTCACGCTCGACCCGCGACGTTCGCAGCAAGTTCCGCGACATCGACCGCCGGCTCGCCGAGATCGAGACGCATTACACCAGCCGCAACTCGTCGCTTGCCGACGAGATCGACGCCCTTCGCTGAACCGACGGGGAACAGGGACCAAGATCATGGGCAACGGACAATTCTTCGTTCTCTCGATCATCGCGATCTCGACGATCGGATGGGTGATCACCAGCTGGATCAGGGCAAAGCATGGCTATCCCGTCGAAGGCGAATGGGGCGGGACCAGCCACAAGGGCGACCCGGACGCCGGACGAAAGATCGCATTGCTGACGACCGAGAACGAGACGCTGACCGGAAAAGTATTGAGGCTAGAAGAGCGGATCTCGGTGCTGGAACGCATCGCGACCGACCAGCCGAACCGGCTGTCGGCCGAAATCGAAAACTTGCGCTGAGGCCAAGGAGCATATCGAAATGGACAAAGTCGCTTTCATATCGCTGATGAGCGAAGGCCTGCCGGCGATCCTCGCGATCGTCGTGGTCGGAACCCTTGGATGGGTCATGACGACCTGGCTCCGCATCAAGAACGGTTATCCGCTCGACGGAAGCTGGGGCCAGGCGCTCTACCCGCAAAAGAACGATGAAACTGTCGAACGGGTAAAACTGCTGAGCCAGGAGAATGCCCAGCTCCGCGCCGAACTGGGGTCGATCAAGGACCGTCTCGCCAATGTCGAACGGATCGTGACCGACGAGGCGCATGGGTTGAACCGCGAGATCGAGCTTCTTCGCTCGAAACCCGCAAACTAGGACATTTCGAAATGCATGTCGCAAGCTGGATCTGGGTCCTCATCCCTCTCGCCGCGATCGGGATCGCGCCGTTCAAGATGTGGCTCCGGCTCAAGGAAAAGCAGCTGGAACGCCAGTCCCAGCTGACCGCGGAAAAGACCGCACAATATGCGGCGCACACCGAACGGCTCGAAGCACGCGTCCGCGTCCTCGAACGGATCGCCACCGACAAGGGTGTCGACCTTTCCGACGAGATCGAGGCGCTGCGCGAAAAGCCGCTGAACTAGAACAAGATACGAGAAGGGAGTGAAACGATGAACCCGTTTGAAATGGTCGTCCTGATCGTCGGGATCGTGATGATCGCAGGCGTGATGAAGGCTCGCTACGGCGTGACCAAGGACCGCCACGGCAACGAGATCGTCACCCGCCCCGACCCCGAGGCAGGACGAATGAAAGAAGAGATCGCCCAGTTGAAGGAACGCATCGCGGTCCTCGAGCGGCTGGCGACGGACAACAACGGCGCGCTGGCACTCGATCGCGAGATCGAAAAGCTGCGCCAGGGATAAGGAAGAAGCGTCATGGATATGCTTGTTCTCTATTTCGGGATGGGCATCACCGCACTCATCGGGTGCACCGTGCTCGGCCTGATCGGCCTCAAGGGCTTCACGGCATGGATCGACCTGAAGCGCGCGGAAATCGCGGGCGCCATGCCGATGGCTACCCCCACCGCCGGCCATCGGATCGACGTTGCCGACCTGAAGGAACGCGTCCGCCGCCTCGAAGCGATCGCCGCCGGGGTGGATATCTGAGGCACAGCCTGTAGAGCGCGGGGCATGCCCCTCCCCGCGCTTTCAGACCTGATCGACGAATATGAATTTCTCGATGCCGACGACCGGTATCGCCTGCTGATCGACCTGGGCCGCGATCTCGAACCGATGCCCGATCCGCTGAAAACCGATGCGACGTTGGTGCGCGGGTGTTCGGCAAGTGTCTGGGTCTATCCGACTTTCGATGACGGCAAGCTTCATTTCCTGGCCGATTCCAACGCTGCGATCACCAAAGGCATCATCGCGCTGGTGCTGACAACGGTTCAGGACCGCTCACCTGCCGAAGTTGCCGGCACCGACATCGCCGATGCGCTGGCACCGTTCGACCTCAGGAACCAGCTGAGTTCGAACAGGACGCAGGGCATTCCCAACATGATCGCGCTCATCCGGTCGACGGCGGAACGATATCTGCTACACCCGCCAGCATGACGACACTCCTCGCCTTGCTGGCAGCGGCCGCTGCGCAACTGACGATCGGTACGCTCGCCCTAAAACCGGCGGACTTCCTCGATGGCCGGGCCATCGCGGGCGGAACCGGCTCTCCCGTCGTCATGCTGACCCTCACCCCGGCTGCGACCGCGCGCGTGGAAAAGCTGGCGCCCAATACGGTCATTCAGGTCAACGGCGCGGTGGCGACAGCGCGGATCAGCGGCAATACGATCGAGATCGACGGACAGCCGAACTTCGACGCCGCAAAGAAACTCGCGCTCGACCTCTCAGGAAAGCCCCCGCTCCCCGACAGTATCGAGGAGTGATGCGGCAACCGCTTCGGCGGTCGCGTCCGGTTTGACGATCATCCACTCGCGCGGGCGGCGAGAGTCGTTCATAGTCACCGCGTTCTTGGGGCACACGCCCAGGCAGCGCGTCTTGACCAGCTTGTAACCGAGCGGCTTGACGGCGCGCTTAAGCGGCTTGGTCAGGCGGTCCTTCACATCCGCCTTCTTGAAACATTTGGTGCACACCAGCAGGACAGCATCCTGCTTGGCCTTGGTGCGCCGGATGAGCGTCAAACGACCCGCCGCTCTTCCGCGGCTTTCAGCACGTCCCACGCCGCCTGGACCTCGCGGAACCGCTGTGCGGCGTCCTTGTCGTCGGGCTTCAGGTCCGGGTGGTTCGCCTTGGCCAGGCCGCGCCACGCGATGCGGATGTCTTCGAACGTCGCATCGCTCGCGCATCCGAGAACGTCGAGCGCGCGCATCTCGTCACGCGACCGCGTGCCGTCACCGGGCCCGGCCCATTGATGGTGCGAACTCGTCTTCCAGCCCCCCGCGTCCGCCTGCTCGCGCGCTTCCCGCGCAGCCGCTTCTTCCGGCGTCAGCCCTTCGAAATAGTCCCAGTTGGCATTGTATTCCGCGGCGTGACGTTCACAGAAATACCAGCGCTCCGGGCTATTGGGCCGCTTGGGCGCTGGGCGATCGCCGACCTCGTCGCACCCGTGACGGTCGCAAGTCTTGACGGTCGTCGCCGCGCTGTCGGCGCCATATTCGCGCCAGCGGGGAAAACCCCAGTCCATCGATCGTGTTGTGCGGCGCGCCATTGGGTGCACTTAGGGACTGGTTGGTAGGAGTGCCACCCCTGCGAAACAGTCAAAATGCCAGAGGGTCTGTAAGCCGGGTTCTGTCTTCGCCGAAACGATGGACGACCATTCCTCTAGGCGCGCCGTTACCGGCACGCTCAAGCAACCAACCCGGACGACGGGCGCGAGTCACGCCATATGCCGTCCCTATTCGGTCTTGCTCCCGGTGGGGTTTGCCATGCCGCCCCTGTTACCAGCGGCGCGGTGCGCTCTTACCGCACCCTTTCGACCTTGCCCTGCCGAAGCAGCGGCGGATTGCTTTCTGTGGCACTGTCCCTGGGGTCGCCCCCGCCGGGCGTTACCCGGCACCGTTACTCTGTGGAGCCCGGACTTTCCTCGCGCGGCAAGCCGCCCGCGGTCGCCCGACCCTCTGGCAACGGCGTCCCTACTCGTCACCCTGCGGTTTGGGAAGAAGGAGCGCGAGCAGGATCGCACGGCACTCGCCGTCGATGGTACCATCCAGAAGTTCCGGCCGGAACCTGCGCTGGAACGCAACCGTCGCGGCGAACGGGTCGGACACGTCGTAACCGAAGCGTTCGAGCGCGAGCAGGAATCCGGAATCCGTCCAGTTCGGGTCGATCAAATTCTTGGTCGGACGCGGCAAGGCGAGGCGAAGCTTGGCCAGCCGGTTCCACGGGAACAGTTCCCCGGGATCCTGCTTGCGTGTCGGTGCGATATCCGAATGCCCGACGATATTGCCCCGCGTAATGGCATGCCGGTCCTTGATGTCGGCGACGAGTGGGATCAGCGCTTCGATCTGTGCTTCCGGAAACGGCCGGTAGCCGAACTCGTGTCCGGGATTGACGATCTCGATTCCGACACTCGCCGAATTGACATCGTCTATCTCGCGCCAGCGCGACCGGCCCGCGTGCCAGGCACGATTGGCTTCGTCGACGAGGTGCATGACCTGCCCGTCCTCCGCGACGAGATAGTGGGACGATACCTTGGCTTCCGGATCGGTAAGGCGGTGGATCGCTTCCGCGGCGTCCTGCATGCCCGTGTAGTGCAGGACGATCATCGTGACCGGCAAAGTCCGTACATCGAAATTCGGTGACGGCGTGTCGATCAAGCCTTTTTCTCCCCGGCCTTGGCGGTACGCATCGTCACGATCGCGACTCCCGCCATGGCAATTGCGCCTCCCAATACCATAACCGGCGTCAGCGCATTGCCAAAGACAATGCTGGACGCGACGACACCGACCACAGGTGCGCCAAGGGTTACAGGGATGACGGTGCTGACCGGGTGACGCTGCAACAGCCAGGCCATGCCGCCGTTACCCAGAATGGTCGATCCGAACGCTGAAAACCCGATCCAGACGAATGCCATCGGCGGGATCGCCGCGACGCCGGTCATAGTGTCGGTTTCCATCACGAGCGCCAGCGGACCAAGGATGATGACTCCGCCAAGACCGATCCACGCATAGATCGTCAGCACATGTACGCCGGTCAGGCGGCGTTGGAGCAACGAACCGAACGCCCAGATCAGCGAAGCGATCATATTGAGCGTAATGCCAAACCATTCGCGCGCCGCGGACGGATCGAAGACCAGGAGCGAGCATCCCGCGAGGGCAAGCGTCATGCCGGCGATGCGGGGCCAGCCGATGCGTTCCTTCAGGAATATGATCGCGAGGATGAGCGAAAACGGCGCGCCCATGAGCCCGGCGATCGCCAGCGCGCCGACATTTTCCGTCACCTCGATCGACGTGTTGACGAACGCGAAGAAGACACCGCCGATGAGTATGGAAAGACCGATAAGATCGCCCATGCGCCCCGGAATGATCCGCAGCCAAGGCAGGCACACCAGCAGGACCATCGCCTGACGAAACAGTGCAACGGTAAAGGGCGGCGCGAGGTCGACCGACAGTTTGACCGCGACGATGTTCAGGCCCCACACGACGTTGACCATCAGGGCGACCAGCAAATCGCGTGGCCCGAATCGTTCGATAGGCGGCATGAGGCCGCCTTAGCGGCTGGCGGCTCGCAAAGGCGAATGGGAAACGTCCGCCGCCGATGTATAGACGCCACGCATTTCCGGATCGGAAACAAAGCGGTCGGTCTGGCCGATCACGGTTTCTCCCGCACCCAGCACAAGCAGCCCACCGGGCGCGAGCGCATCGGAAAGCCGTTCGAACACTTTCGTCCGGACAGGCACCGGGAAGTACATCAGGACATTCCGGCACAGGATGAGATCGAAAACGCCGGGTGCCGGCTCACGGAGGTCGTGGGTTACGAACCGAATGTCACGGGAAAGTGCGGGATCCGCCACCCACTCTTCCGTATCCTCGCGAAACCAGCTCAGCATCTTGCGCACGGGCAAGCCGCGCTGGATCTCGAAACGGCTGAAACGTCCTTCCCGGGCACGGGCGACTGCAGCGCCGGACACGTCGCTTGCGAGGATATCGAACGTCCACCCCGCCCAGCGCGGAGTGCTGTCGCGCAGCATCATTGCGAGCGAATAGGCTTCCTGTCCGGTCGAGCAGGCTGCCGACCATATCCGCAGCCGGCGCGTGTCCGAACGGGCCTTGCGAAGCGCTTCAAAAGCGTCGCGGTCGATCTGCTCGAATACGGTCGTATCGCGAAAGAAGGAGGTTTCGTTGTTCAGCAGGGCGTTTACGACCGTTGCGGTCAGTGCTTCGTTCCGGCCGGACACGAGCTGGCCGACAAGAAGTTCGAGGGACGCGATGCCGGTTTCACGAAGCACCGGTTTCAGGGAGGATTCGATACGCCAGCTTCGTGCGGCTGAAAGCTGCTGACCTGTCCGGGCCTCGATCAATGCCGACAGGACGCGCATTGCGGCCTGCGTCGGGCCGGCATGTGCTGATTTTTCGGTCATGCAGATCCCCGTACGGTAATATGGCGGGCCAGTTGGGCCGGCGTGCCCAGCATACTTGCGAGTCCGTCGCGAACGACGCTGCCGGGCATTCCCCACACTGTGCTCGATCCCTGATCCTGCGCGATGACCGAACCGCCACGCGCCACGATTCGCCGCGCCCCGCTCGATCCGTCGCGTCCCATTCCCGTGAGGACCACAGCCACGGCACCACGGCCGGCCGCTTCGGCCACAGCCTCGAACATCGGATCGACGGACGGGCAACAGCGTGTTTCTGCGACCGCATCCGACAGGACGACGCGAAACTGGTCGCCGTGATCGACGACGCGCAGGTGACGTTCTCCCGGTGCAACAAGGATCTCGCCCCTAATGATGATCTCGCCATCGGATGCGACACGGGCGAACCGGCCGGCCATTGCTGACAGTTGTTCCGCGAAATACGGCATGAATGCCGGCGGCAGGTGCTGCGTGATCAGGATCGGCGCGTCGAACGCGCGCGGCAGCCCTTCGAAGAATTCCGCCAGTGCGCGCAATCCGCCGGTAGAAGCGCCGATCGCCAGCAGTTCGACCGGCGTTGTTGCTGGTGTACGCAAGGCATGCCGCTCCAGCGGCGGCGCGGTTCGCGTGGCACGGCCGAGGCGACGGATGCGGTCGATCAGGATCAGACCGAAAGTCTGGTTCAGTCCGCCCGCTTCCGGCTTCGCCAGGGTGTCTGCGGCACCCAATGCCAGGGCGCGCAACGTGTTTTCGGCGCCCTCGCGTGCCGTCGAAGACACGATCAGGATCCTGGCGCCGTTCCCGGCCGCAATCAGCTCCGGAAGCGCGGCAAGGCCGTCCAGTCCCGGCATTTCGAGATCGAGCAAGATGACATCGGCGGTGTTGGCCTTGAGCCACGCGATCGCACCATGCGCGCTGTCGGCAGCGCCGGCCAAGTGCATCTCCGACCCGCTTTCGACAATCCGGCCGAGCGCAGCGCGCGCAACGGCTGAATCGTCGACGATCAGGACGGCGATTCCGCGTCCGGCATGGCCGGGCGGATCGTTGCGTATTGCAGTCTGGAACATAGCCGCGCCTTCAGGCGAGGCCGACGAACTGGAGCTTGCTGGCGAGCGTGTCGCGGTCGAACGGTTTCATCACATATTCGTCGGCGCCTGCATCCAGCGCGGCCTTGATATGCGCCGTCCCGTTTTCGGTGGTGCAGAACACGACCTTGGGCCGCGGCGTCACGTCCGAGCTGCGCAGTTCGCGCAGGAATTCGATGCCGCTCATCACCGGCATGTTCCAGTCAAGCAACACGACATCGGGCACCGCGTGCGAACAACGGTCCAACGCCTCACGGCCGTCGCCAGCCTCATCCACCTCGAAATCCAGCGTCTCGAGGATGTGACGCGCCACCTTGCGAATGACCTTCGAGTCGTCGACGACAAGGCAGGTTCTGGACATCGGATACTTTCTGTTGCTGACCCCGTACCGCTGTAACCGATAGTCGTAAGCGCCGGGTTAATCGTCAGACCGTTGCGCCATCATATGCACGTTCACGATCCGCGCAGGATCGAGGGCGACGGCGAAGCGATCGCCAAGATCGATCCGGCCGATGGCGATCCGGCCCCAGGGGGTATCGCTGCCCATGTCCCGTTCGATCGAACAGGAGACGACGTCCTCCACGCTGTCCACCCGAAGCGCATAACGGTGCCCCTCGATTTGCGTGACCAACGCCCGCCCCGTGGGTTCTCCGGCTGGGCCTCCCGCAGCACGTCCGCAATCGACCACCGTCGCAACCTGACTGCGCAAGGCTGACAGCCCGTGCACATG
>DDFE01000198.1:6089-8908 GCA_002336985.1 Sphingomonadales bacterium UBA1936 | reverse complement strand
AGCGGCGGGTTTCGGTATCGGCGCATTCGGGATTTCGGCGGAATTGGTCAGGTTGCCGACCATCGGCGCCGCCACGGCCACACCGACCGCGGCCAGCAACACCCCGATGACGGCTGCGCGCTTCATGACCGGCTCATTGGGCGTCCGGGGCCCAAGCCTCGTAATCGCCGGTCGCCGGCGCGCGCACGCCGCCCTGCTCCATCGCGCCGCTCGGCCGATAGGCAGCGATCGTGCCGGTCGCGTTCGCTTTTGCTTCTTTTTCCCAGCGTCGCGCCGGAGGCAGGCTGGCGTCGGGCACGTCCTCGACCTGATTGTGGAGCCAGGCGTGCCATTCGGGCGGAACGCGGCTGGCATCGTTGATGCCGTTATAGACGACCTGGCGGCGCGGCGATCCGTCCACCGTCTTGCCGCCGACATAATAGACGTTACCGAGCGCATCTTCGCCAACGCGCTTGTTGCCCATCAGGCCGATATGCGTGCCGATGGTCGCGCCATCCCACCAGGTGAAGATCTTGCCGAGTATGCCCATGGCCGCCCGCTTAGTCCGCACGCCGTGCGGACGCAATTGCTACTGCGCGTTCCAACTGACGCGGTCGCCGGGCTTCAGCCCCAGCTTCGCCGCGCGCCCGCCCTCGATCTCCAGCACGGCACCTACCGGCTCGGACGAAGAAACTGGCTCCAGCGAATGCGGAACGGCCCGGGCAGCGATGTTGGCGATCGTCCCGTCGCTCCGAATGAACAGCATATCGAGCGGGATCAGCGTGTTCTTCATCCAGAAGCTGGCGAATCGCGGCGGGCTCATTGGAAAGATCATGCCGCGATCGGCGCCCAGATGCGTCCGGAACATCAGGCCGCGCGCCTGTTCCGCCCCGGTCCGTGCGACTTCCACCTTGAAGGCATATTGCCGCTTTCCCGAAGCGATGGTCAGCGGCACGGTGCTGCCCGCCTCCGCTGAAGCCGCCTTCTTGGCAAGCACCGACACGCTGCCGCCCGCGATCAGCGCGGCGGCGAGGGCGATAAACAGCCCCTTGTTCTTCAACATCAATCGGGCTCCACCTCGACGGTCAACGGCCCCTTCTCACCCTGGGCAATGCGAACGCGCAGCGGCTGGTCGGGGGCGACATCGGTGTATCCGGCCCTTCGCAAGGTTTCCATATGAATAAAAATGTCCTCATCGCCCCCGGGGCGCGTGACGAAGCCGTATCCTTTCAACCGGTTGAACCATTTGACGACGACGGTTTCGATCGGCCCCGCATCCTCGATCAATGCGCGCGCATCGCCGCGGCTACGCCGTTCGACGGCACGGGCGTCGGCATCCGGACCGGTCGCCGTTTCCAGGTCGAATGAAACGACCGCCACAGCCTGTGCGCCACGATCGGTATCGATGACGTCGAGAACCACCGTCGCGCCGTCAGGCAATGTGCGCCGCCCATGAGGGCGCAACAGCGAAAAATGGACGAGGACGTCGCCCCGTTCGGTCACTGCAAACCCGAAGCCCTTGGTCGAATCGAACCATTTGATCGAGCCGGACGCGCGCGCGACATCACGGCCGTCGACGACCGCGGCTTCTCCGTGGGCAGACGCATCGCCCGGTTCGGTGGGTTGTTCGTCCATCATGGATCCGCCCCTGCGACAGCCCCATTACACGCATCGGCGCGATTCGTAACGGTTAGCGATCGAAATCGAAGGGTTGATCAGCGATTGTATCGTCCAGTCGTGCGGACGAAAAATGCCGGGCAAGTTCGAAGTCGTGTCCGGCCCGCACCAGGGCTGCGAAATGCCTCCGCTGATCCGCAGGCGTGATCGCAGTTTCGCAAAACGGGCCGAGCCGCCGGCGCCTTGCGAATGCCTCGGCCGCGGCGAATGCCTCATCCCGGTCGGGTGCCAGCGTTTCCGTAATCGTGCGCGCCACGCCGGCCGCATCGAGCGATTGTGCAAGACGGCGGTGTCCGTAACCGCGCCGCGACAGCGAACGCGCTCGTGCCTGCGCGAATTCGGCATCGTTGATATAGCCGGCCGACACGAATTTGGCCGCAATAGCGTCCACCGGCGGTGGTTCGTCACCGTGCCATCCGCGGGCGGCGACCTTGCGTTTCAGATAGGCTTTCAGCCGCGCTTCCGTCGTCGCAAAGCGCCCGACATAGTGAAGCGCAAGCGATTCGAGGGTCGTCTTATCGAGCGGCCGTACAGGGCGGGAAGACCGGGATTGCGACAAAGCGCCGTTTTTCTGCCACAGTCGAACCGGAATGAGAACGCTGCGTTTCAGTACCCACAGACAAAGTCGCAACCGGAGCCATAATTTGCAAGACATCGCCGACGTGACGACGCACGCCATTGCGCCGACTCCCAGCGACGACGGCCGACCGCGACGGTTTGCTGATTTCGAAACGCTTTCCGATGCGCTGGATTATGCCGCAGACGGTACGCTCGGGCTGAATTTCTACGATCCGCGCGGACGGCTGGCGCGCGCCTATCCCTATTCGGAGTTGCGCACCGATGCGCAGGCGATGGCCGCACGTCTCGTCGACCAGGGCATCCTGCCGCAGGACCGTGTCGCACTGATCGCCGAGACCGGCCCGGAATTCGCTGCGCTGTTCTTCGGCTGCATCCTGATGGGCGCTTGGCCCGTGCCCCTGCCCTTGCCGACATCGTTCGGCGGGCGTGACGCGTTCGTCGACCAGTTGGCCGTCCAGATGAAGAGCGCGGCGCCGGTCGTCCTCTTCCACCCGGCGGAACTCGACTCGATGGCAGCCGATGCGGCGCAGGCGGCGGGGTTGAACGCCATCGACTGGCAAAGCTTTGCGGAACGTCCCGCGAGC
>DDFE01000198.1:4439-6046 GCA_002336985.1 Sphingomonadales bacterium UBA1936 | reverse complement strand
TGGCTGCCCTGGTATCACGATATGGGCCTCGTCGGATGCCTGCTCTCGCCGGTCGCCAACCAGGTGTCGGCGGATTATCTGAAGACCGAGGATTTCGCCCGCCGTCCGCTCGCCTGGCTCGACCTCATCAGCCGCAATCCCGGCACGACGCTCAGCTATTCGCCGACCTTCGGCTATGACATCTGCGCCCGCCGCATCTCGTCGCAATCGCACATTGCCGACCGGCTCGACCTGTCGCGCTGGCGTGTCGCGGGCAACGGCGCGGACATGATCCGGCCCGACGTCATGCAGGCGTTCGTCGATGCTTTTGCGCCCGCCGGGTTCAAGGCCAGCGCTTTCCTGCCGAGCTATGGTCTGGCCGAAGCGACACTCGCCGTATCGATCATGCCCCCGGGCGAAGGCATCAGCGTCGAACTGGTCGAGGAAACCGACCTGTCGGGCGTTCCCGAGGATGGTCACCGGCCGCAGCGCTTCCGCGCGATCGTCAATTGCGGGAAACCGGCACGCGACATGAAGGTCGAAATCCGCGAGGAAGACGGTCCCGCCCTTCCCGAACGCGCGATCGGCAAGGTCTGGTGTTCAGGCCCGTCGATCATGTCGGGTTACTTCCGCGACGAAGTATCGACGGCGGCCTGCATGAAGGACGGCTGGCTCGACACCGGCGACATGGGCTATCTGTCGAACGGCTATGTCTTCATCGTCGGCCGGGCGAAGGACATGATCATCGTCAACGGCAAGAATCACTGGCCGCAGGACATCGAATGGGCGGTCGAGCAATTGCCGGGATTCAAGCCCGGCGACATCGCAGCCTTCGCGATCACGACCCCGGGCGGTGAGGAAACCCCCGCGGTGCTGGTCCAGTGCCGCACCACCGACGATGCCGAACGTTCGCGCCTGCGTGATGCGATTCGCGAAAAAGTGCGTGGAATCACGGGCATGAACTGCGTGGTCGAACTCGTTCCGCCCCGCACGCTCCCGCGGACCAGTTCGGGCAAGCTCAGCCGCGCCAAGGCCCGCAACCTGTATCTTTCGGGCGAAATCCAGCCTTACGCACTCGCCGCTTAAGTGTCGGGTTCGGTTACCGAAAGCTAACGTCTTCCGCGCTAATGGCAGCGCGTGAGAAAAAAATCCGCAACAACGCCGAATGCGCCGGCCACGCCCAAGCTCGAATGGGCGACGGTTCTGGGCCTGAAGGAACACGCCGGTTCAGACTGGGGCCGTGTGCGCGGCGCACAGGTCGATGTCGTGCACAAGCTGGCGCCGGTCCGGCTGGTGATCTGCATCCTGGGCGTCGCCGCCGTCATGTTGTCCATGATCGGCAGCGCACCGATGCTGGTCCTTTACGGCTGGGCCATCGGCTGCGGAACGCTCGTTGCGCTCGCCGGCTATCCCAAGTTGCGGCATCGCGGCATGGTGATTCAGACCGCGACGCGTGCCGAATTGCAGGGCGAAAGCGTGTGGGCGTCGCTGATGGGCGTCGCATGGGGCTCCGCGTTCGTGCTGTTCGCCCCGCATGCCTCGCCCATCCAGCTGTTGCTGCTCTGGGCATTGATGACCGCACTGATGGCATCGTCGGCATTCGCGCTGTCCGCCGTTCCGCTTGCGAC
>DDFE01000198.1:0-4422 GCA_002336985.1 Sphingomonadales bacterium UBA1936 | reverse complement strand
GGCCGCAATTTCATCGTCCATGAATCGGCGGGGCTGGTGCTCGCCGAAAAGAACGAGGTCGTCAGCCTGTTGCTGCGCGAATTCGACGATTCGGGCGGGGACTGGATGTGGCAGACCGATGCCGGGAAGTGCCTGACGCACGTCAGCCCGCGCTTTGCCTATGCACTGGGCGTCGAAACCGACGCGCTGGAAACCAAACCGCTGCTGGAAATCCTCGCGGGTGAAACCTGGGAAGCGGGAAATTTTGCCGCAGGCCTGCGCGAACTCGCTGAAAAGCTGAAGCGGCGCGAAGCGTTTTCCGACCTGATCCTGCCGGTCACCATCAACGGCGAATCGCACTGGTGGGAGCTTTCGGCATCGCCGCGTTATGACGAGCGCGGCACATTCCTGGGCTTCCGTGGCGTCGGGTCCGATGTGACGGCGCAGCGCCGCAGCGCCGACAAGATCAATCACATGGCGCGGTTCGATACGCTGACCGGCCTCCCCAACCGCCTGCAGGTCACAGAAGCGCTGGGCGAGGCGATGGCCGAAGCCGAACGCTGGCGCGGACGCTGCGCGTTCATGATGATCGACCTCGACCGGTTCAAGGCGGTCAACGATACGCTCGGCCACCCGATGGGCGACCGCTTGCTGACCCGCGTCGCGGAACGGCTGCAGGGCCTGATGACGGACGGCAACAGCTGTGGCCGACTGGGTGGCGACGAATTCGCCGTCGTCGTGCGCGACGCGAGCGATTCGGCGAAGCTCAACCGCCTGGCGCGCACGATCATCGAAACGCTGTCGAAGCCGTACGAAGTCGATCAGCACACGCTGTATATCGGCGCATCGGTGGGCACCGCCACGGGTCCGCGCGACGGCCGTTCGGTCGAAATGCTCATCCGCTCGGCGGATCTCGCGCTTTATCGTTCGAAGGACGAGGGCGGCGGCGCGCACAATGCGTACGAGCCGCAGCTTCACGCCCATGCCGAGGAACGCCGCATCCTCGAAATCGCGCTGCGCAAGGCGCTCGAGAAGAACCAGTTCCACATTCACTACCAGCCGGTGGTGAGTGCCGAAGGCGGAACGATCGAAAGCTTCGAAGCGCTGCTGCGCTGGCAGCACCCCGAAATGGGCAACGTCAGCCCGGCGCGTTTCGTGCCCGTAGCGGAGGAAGCGCGCCTGATCGCCCCGATCGGCGAATGGGTGCTGCGTTCCGCATGCGAAGAAGCGATGCGCTGGCCGGATTCGGTCCGCATCGCGGTGAACGTGTCGGCCGAACAGCTGACCGATCCCAATTTCGTGACCGCCGTGGTCTCGGCACTGGCGCACAGCCGCCTGCCCGCGCACCGGCTCGAACTCGAAGTCACCGAAAGCGTGTTCATGCGCGAAGGCGCGGGCGCTGTCGGCATTCTCGAACAACTGCTGAAGCTCGGCATCCGCCTTGCGCTCGACGACTTCGGCACCGGATATTCGTCGCTGGGTTACCTGTCGAAGACGAAGTTTTCGACGATCAAGGTCGACCGCAGCTTCGTCCAGGGCGCTGCCAAGAACGTGCCCGAGGCGCTGGCGATCATCCGCGCCGTCGTCGCCATGGCCGACAGCCTGGGCATGACGACCACGGCTGAGGGTGTAGAAACCGACGCCGAATACCAGCTCGTACGCCGCCTCGGCTGCCGCAAGGTGCAGGGCTATCTCTTCGGCCGGCCGATGGCGCCCGAAGACGCGCGGATGCTCTTCGACACAGTACGCCGGAACGTCGCCTAAAGATCGGGGACTTCCGGCTGGCAGGAGTGGAGGGGCTCGAACCCCCGGCCCTCGGTTTTGGAGACCGATGCTCTACCAGCTGAGCTACACTCCTGCAGCCGGACGCGCGCCATTACTCTGCAAGTCGCAGGGGCGCAACTGCTTGTGGCATAACCCTGTCCTACATGGGGCCGCCGCCCCATATGCCTTCGATGACGTTTTCCGATCGGCCAAATTGCGCGAACATCGCGCCTTCCCCACCACCGGCTCCGCCGTCGCCCCTCAAGGGGCGAAATTCGTCAAAGACTTCGCCCCTCGAGGGCGACGGTCCGCAGGACCGGGGGTGTCGGCAGGCGACCCTCTCGCCGAAACAGGAACGAAACTTCACGCAAGGACCGTGTCAACTTCGCACCCACGCATCGGAAAAACGGGGTATTGGAACCATGTCAACTTCGCCCCGCGAATGTGCGAGAACGGCGTCTCTGAACAGTGTCAACTTCGTGCGCCGCTCCCTCGAGAATCAATGTGCGCCCCGTCCGGTCCGTAATCCGGTGCCTCCTCCAGCGGTCGCTTGATTTCCCGGTTGCGCCACGCTATCTCCGCCCCTTCGCGACATCGGCGAGCCACCCATTCCGGAAACGCCGGGGCCGGGCGGCTGTCCGGATCGCAACGAGGACAAGCTGACGTGGCAAAAACGACGCCCGGTGAATTCATCAAGCAGGTTCAGGCCGAAACCAAGAAAGTCGTCTGGCCGACCAGCCGTGAAACGATGATGACGACGTTCATGGTCGTGCTGATGACCCTGACGCTTGCCATCTTCTTCTTCGCGCTCGATTCGATTTTCAGCGGGATCGTGCAGTTCCTGCTCGGCTTCGTCGGCCAGTCATAAGGTTTCAGGGGTAACAATGTCGCGCTGGTACATCATCCACGCCTATTCGGGTTTCGAGAACAAGGTCCGCGACGCCATCATGGCCGACGCGACCCGCCTGGGCCTCGAACCGTTCGTCGAGTCGGTCGAAGTGCCGACCGAAACCGTGACCGAGGTTCGCCGCGGCAAGAAGGTCCAGTCGGAACGCAAGTTCTTCCCCGGCTATGTGCTGGCGAAGCTGGCGATGACCGACGACGTGTATCACCTCATCAAGAACCAGCCGAAGGTGACCGGCTTCCTGGGTTCCAGCGGCAAGCCGCAGGCGATCAGCGAAGCCGAGGCCGCACGCATCCTCAACACCCGCGAGGAAGCCGCCGCAGCGCCCAAGACGAAGATCAAGGTCGATTACGAGATTGGCGACAGCATCAAGGTGCTGGAAGGGCCGTTCGCGTCGTTCAACGGCATCGTCGAGGAACTCGATTTCGACAAGGGCCGGGTCAAGGTCTCGGTCTCGATCTTCGGCCGTGCGACGCCGGTCGAGCTGGAATTCGAGCAGGTCGAGCGTTCGAAGTGATCTAACCCCTCTCCCCTTGCGGGAGAGGGCGACTTGCCGGAGGCAAGCGGGGTGAGGGGTGCGACGCGTCGGCGTCGCTAAAGACTCCAACCGTCTGACCGAGCTTTTCCGTCTATTCAGCCGCAGACGCGGCTAGCCCCTCTCCCGTCCGCCTTCGGCGTGTCGCCCTCTCCCACGAGGGGAGAGGGAATTAATGGCCTTCCCTTTTCGGTCAAATCCCGCTAACGGCGCCCGCTTCCACGGCAACGCTGGAAATTTGCGGGAGTCCCGGTTCAAGCCCGGGATGCCTGACCGCTAAACTTGAAACGGGCGCGGCACTGCCAAGCCCACTACAGAGTGAGACAGAACAATGGCGAAGAAGATCAGCGGGTACATCAACCTGCACGTTCCCGCCGGCGACGCGAAGCCCGCGCCGCCGATCGGCCCGGCACTGGGCCAGCGCGGTGTGAACATCATGGAATTCTGCAAGGCGTTCAACGCATCGACGCTTGAGATGGAGAAGGGCACGCCCATCCCCACCAAGATCACGGTCTATGCCGACAAGAGCTTTTCGTTCGAGACGAAGTCGCCCCCGGCATCGTTCCTGATCAAGAAGGCCGCGAACCTGAAGTCGGGTTCGAAGGAGCCAGGCAAGGTTTCCGCCGGCAAGATCGCGCGTTCGAAGCTCGCTGAAATCGCCCAGACCAAGATGAAGGATTTGAACGCGAACGACATCGACGCCGCGACCAAGATCATCGAAGGCAGCGCCCGCGCGATGGGCCTCGAAGTAACGGAGGGCTGAGGCGATGGCATTTCAGAGCAAGAAGGCGAAGAAGCTCGCCGAAACCGTCGACACGGTAAAGCTGCACGCCGTTGATGAGGCGATCGCGCTGGTAAAGGCCAATGCGACGTCGAAGTTCGACGAAACCGTCGAAGTCGCACTCGCACTCGGCGTCGATCCGCGCCACGCCGACCAGATGGTCCGCGGCGTCGTGACTCTGCCCAAGGGCACCGGCAAGACGGTGCGCGTCGGTGTGTTCGCACGCGGCCCCAAGGCTGACGAAGCCAAGGAAGCCGGTGCCGACGTGGTTGGCGCCGAAGACCTGCTGGAAATCGTCCAGGGCGGCACCATCGATTTCGACCGCTGCATCGCGACCCCGGACATGATGGGCCTCGTGGGCCGCACCGGTAAGGTTCTCGGCCCCAAGGGCATGATGCCGAACCCGAAGCTCGGCACGGTCACGATGAACGTCGGTGAAGCCGTGAAGGCAGCCAAGGG
>DDFE01000037.1:1620-10793 GCA_002336985.1 Sphingomonadales bacterium UBA1936 | reverse complement strand
GCCTGACGTCCGATCCGCAATACAATATCCGCCTCGGCAGCTGGTATTTCGAACGGCTGATGGACCGCTTTAACGGCAGCTATCCCCTTGCCGTCGCCGCCTACAACGCGGGCGCGGGCAATGTGAACAAATGGCTCGCGGCGAACGGCGACCCCCGCACGGGCAGTATCGACATGATCAGCTGGATCGAGGCGATCCCGTTCAGCGAGACGCGCGGTTATGTGCAGCGCGTTCTGGAGAACGCCGTCGTCTATGACATGATCGAGCCGTCGCGGGCGCGTGTGCGGACAAGCACGCCGCTGTCGTCCTATCTGGGCAAGTCGACCCCGGGTTGATGCGGCGCCGATGAGCGAACCGATTACTCCGGCAGGGTTCGAGGCGATGCGCGCCGAATACGCGCAGCTGATGTCGGTCGAACGCCCCGCGATCGTCGAGGTCGTCAGCTGGGCCGCGGGCAATGGCGACCGGTCGGAGAATGGTGACTATATCTACGGCCGCCAGAAACTGCGCGCGATCGACCGGCGCGCGGGCTTTCTCGCCAAGCGTATGAAATCGGTCACGATCGTGGACCCCGCCACGCAGACCGACCACAGCCGCGTCTGGTTCGGAGCGACGGTCACCATCGCCGACGAGGACAACCGCGAGCGCACGGTCACACTGGTCGGTGCCGACGAGAGCGACGCGAGCGCAGGGCGGATCAGCTGGACAAGTCCGATGGCACGCGCGTTACGGGGGGCCGCGATTGGCGACCTTCGTAGGGTGACATTGCCTGCAGGCGAGAGCGAGATCGAAGTGATCGGAATCAGCTACGCGCCGAAATAGGTCCGGCTGCCGGGCTTGAAAACTCTGTTCAACGCCCCGGCCGGTCAAGAAACTAGGTTAACGGCTCGAACTTTCTTGTGTCGGGATTTTACAATGTCTCTCGGGAGCCGTCCCACAATGGGACGCCGCTCTCACCGAAAGCGTCGCTGATTTCTTTACACTTCGTAAAATCGAGAATTATCAGTCGCATCAACTCGCGGGGGGGCTGCTGCCGCCGACAGACGGGGATCGGGTTGCTCGTCACGTAGAGAGGTCATCGGCCCCTCTGATACACAAGCAACAAGGGCAATGTTTCATGAAACTATCGTATCTGGCTGCTGCGGGGGCAGCACTCGCCTTGTCGACCTCGGCAATGGCCAATTCCTTCGTCAACGGCGGTTTTGAAAACGGCAATACCACCGGATGGGATGTCCAATCGTCGAAATCGCGCACATCGGTCACCAACGGCTCGCTCAATCCGGGCTTTTTCAGCTCGGGCGTGAACGCCGGAGCGCGTTCGGCAGTCATCAATTCGAGCTATGTCGATCCCAACCTGGGTTCGAAGATCGGCAGCACGGTTTACAGCGGCAACTTCGGCTATCGCGTCGAAGACACGACTTCGGGCGGCTACGCATCGCTGATCCAGCAGCGGGTCGACAACTACACCGACGCCAACATCTTCTTCGCATGGAAGTCGGTTCTCGAAGGCGCGCACGGCGTCAACGATGCAGCGACGATGATCATCACCCTCACCAACGCAACGACGGGTGCCGAACTGATCCGCCGTGTTTACAACGCAGCGTCGACCGGCGGTGGCGTGGATTCGCGTTTCACCTACGATAACGCCACCAACCTGTACTACACCGCACAGTGGCAGATCGAACAGCTCGACGTCAGCGCTTTCTCGGGCGACAGCTTCATTCTCTCGGTCATCGCTGCCGACTGCCAGCCGGCAGGCCATGAAGGCTATGTCTATCTGGACGGTTTCGGCGCCGTCGCGCCGCCGCCGGTCGATCCGGGTGCGGTGCCTGAGCCCGCGACGTGGGCGATGATGATCGGCGGTTTCGGCATGATCGGCGCGTCGCTGCGCAATCGTCGCCGCAAGGTCAGCGTCAGCTTCGCCTGATTTCTCCTGCCGGAGAATCGGAAAACCCGCCGGAGCGATCCGGCGGGTTTTTTGTGCCTGCGCAGGAATGCAAAAGTCTAGTTGTCGAACGCCGCTTTTGCGAGCGCGACGACTTCCGGATCGGCATCTTTCGGCTTCATCTCGACCCCCGCCTCCAGTCGATCGGCGACATGGGTCAAAACTGCGATGCGTGCCGCCTTCTTGTCGTTGGCATCGATCACTTTCCAGGGCGCCCAACGCGTGTCGGTGCGTTCGAACATCGCGTGATAGGCTTTCAGGTAATCGTCACGCCGCGCGCGGTTGCGGTAGTCATCTTTGCCGGTCTTCCAGCGCTTCCACGGGTCGTCCAGCCGCGACTTGAAGCGCTTGTCCTGCTCCTTCTGGGTCACGTGCATGAACAGCTTCACCACCGTGACGCCATTGTCCTTCTGCTGCGCTTCGAACTCGTTTATCTCGTCATAGGCGCGCTTCCATTCGCCCTCGGTGCAGAAACCTTCGACGCGCTCGACGAGGACGCGGCCGTACCAGGTGCGGTCGAACACATTAATCTCGCCCTTGCCCGGCAACCGTTTCCAGAAGCGCCAGAGGAAATGGCGGACGCGTTCCTCTTCGGTGGGCGCGGCGATGGGCCAGACTTCGTAGTAGCGCGGGTCCCAACCGGCGGTCATGCGCTGGATGGCGCCGCCCTTCCCGCTCGCGTCCCACCCTTCGATCGCGATCACGGCGCTCTTGTCATGGATGATATAGGCGGACTGGATGCGCGCGAGACGATCCTGAAGCGCTTTCAGGTCGTCGCCATAGTCGCCGTCGTAATCGCGGCCCTCTTCGAAATCCTTCAGGTCGATTGCCATGCGGGCGTTCCTATCGTCAGCGCTTCGGCGGCGTCACATATTTGCGGATCAAGGCGATGCGGTGCGCAATGGCCTTGTCACGGTCGTACAGCGCCGCTGTCGCATAGGCGTCGTTCACCAACTGCGCGAGCTTCGGCCTGTCGCGGTCGAGCGCGATCACCGCGTCTCCCAGCGCCGACCAATCATCCAGCGGCACGAAAGTCCCTCCGCCGCGTTCGGCGACGAGATCGGCTGCATAACGGCTGTGATAACCGGTGATCGGGCATGCCGCGGCAAGCGCCTCGACCAGGCAACGCGGCGATTCCGCCGTCTTATGCGTGAACAGGAACATGTCCGAATTGCGCAACGACGCCATGGCGACCGGCCGGTCGACCTTGCCTGGGAACGAGACCTTGTCCGTCAACCCGGCCGCCGCGACCTTCGCACGCATCGGTTCGAGCAGATCGCCCTCACCGAACCAGGTCGCACGGAAATCGACACCGGCCTTCGCGGCACGACCCAGCGCATCGACCCAGTCGGACGGGCCCTTCATCTCGATGACCCGGCCGGCATAGTTGATGACCAGCGGCTCGCCACGTTCGATGCGCGCGAACTTCGCCGCCAGTTCGTCCGCGCCGATATAGTCGTCGGGTGTGACCTGGACGTTCAGCACCTTTTGCGGGTTAGGTGCGACATTCTTGTAGGCCTCATAGACGTCTTGCCCTTGCAGGAGGGCGACGCTCGAATGGCGCATGCAGCGCAAATAGTGCCGCGCGTGCCACGTCATCCACAGGTATTTCCGCAGCTTGTTCGGGCCGGGCTTCATTTTTTCCCACAGGGTGCGCGTCACGCTCTGCAGGTCCCAGTCGCCCTCCATGTCGTAAGACCGGCCCATGTCGATTGCCAGTTCGGCCCCAAGCGTCGACCAGTCGAAAGCGGAGTGCGGGGAGATCAGCAGGTAATCCGCGCGCGCGATCTCGCTTCGCAACAGCCTCGTGACCTTGGACTTGTGCCGCAAATAACGGTCTTCCCGGTAAGGATGCGGCAGCAGGACCACCCGGACGCGCTCATGTCCGGCCATCGAATCCAGGGGAATCGTATTCGGGAAATTATTGTGAGCCGCCGATGACGGAAGCGGACATGCGACGGTCACGATGTCGAACGCGTCGAGGTATGCGCGAAGGTTGTTCGCGAAATCCACATCGACCTGGATCTTGCCGTCCCAGCTTTCCAGTACCGTCGGAATGATGAGCAGCAACTCGCCCTTCATGCACTTTTCCCCGTGTTTGTGGAGCCGCCATGCGCTGTCACCAAGTCAGCTACAAGACACGAAAGCTGATCCGGCAAGGGACGTTACGGGTGAAAGGGTTAGCGGAGCGGAAAGATCGGCTGCCGAAATATCGTTAATAAAAGCGGTTCCATCCCGAGTCCCGACGCATTATCTGTGCGAACATCCGCAAAACGAGCCTTTTTACGTCGATGCTCTTTCGTACCCTGACTTTCACGTCCGTCGCCCTGCTTGGCGCCCCTGCCGTCGCGCAGATGGTGCCGATCGAACGCGCGGCGACCGCGCCTGCCAATGCGCCGGTTGCCGAGCCGCCGGCATCGCCGACGCTGCCGCCACCCGTGGCGCCGACGGTCAACGTCCCCGCCCCCATTCCGCTACCCACGATTTCTCCCGCACAGGCGGCATTCCTGACGACATGGCTTCAGGGCGGCGCCGATCACGGCCTGACCGCGAATGCGGCAAATGTCGCCGGTGCTCCAACGGGTGAAACGCTGGTGCGCGCCGCGCTCGACCGTGCCCGTGCCCTTCGCGCGGGTCGTATCGATACTGCCGACTTCCTCGAAGTATGGGCCTTGCGTCCGGCGTTCTACGATCCGCTGCCCGGCTTCGCCGCGGCCGTTGCCGCCGACCGTCTGCCTCAATGGGCATCTCTGCTGACGCCGCGGTACGCCGGTTATGAAGGTTTGCGGCGCGGACTGGTGGCATACGAGGCTATTCGTGATGCGGGCGGCTGGGCCAAGCTCACCGCCAAGTCCGATTCCGCGAGCATTCGCGCGCGTCTCGCCGTCGAGGACAAGGGTGTTACGCCCGCGATGAAGCAGGTCGAGGCGCTCCAGCGGGCGCAGCGGCGTTATGGCCTCAATCCGACCGGCCTGCTCGACGCGCGGACGCTTGCCGAACTCAACGTGCCGATCGGTGACCGGATCGACACGATCATGGCGAATCTCGAGCGCTGGCGCTGGATGCCGCGCGACCTGCCGGTCAATCGCGTTCAGGTGAATATCGCTGCAGCTCAGCTTACCGTGTTCGACGGCGACGCCCCGATCGCCAGCATGCGCGCGGTGACGGGCAGCCCGACGAACCAGACCCCGATGCTGTCGTCGGCCATCCATTCGATCGTACTCAATCCACCGTGGAATGTGCCAAGTTCGATCGCCAAGCGCGAGCTGTGGCCAAAGGGCCGCGCGGCGCTTGCCCGTGAAGGGTACAAGATCGTCGGTACGCCCGAAACCGGCGAGCGGATCGTGCAGCCTGCCGGCCCCAACAGCGCGCTGGGCCGCCTGAAGTTCGACTTCGACAATCCCTTTGCCGTCTACCTGCACGACACGCCGTCGCGCGCGAAATTCTCGAGCTTCGACCGGCTGGCGAGCCATGGCTGCGTCAGGCTCGAAAAGCCGCTGCCGCTTGCCGAACTGATGCTGAAGGACGACCCGCAATGGGCCGGCCAGGTACAGGCCGCGATCGACACGGAAAAGACGCAGCGCGTGCAATTGCCGCAGAAGGTCGCGGTGTACCTGCTCTACTGGACCGCCTTCGCCAGCGCGAACGGCACCATGAACTTCCGCGCCGATCCCTATGGATGGGACAAGCTGCTGGCAGGCAAGATCGAAGCCGCGACGAAGCGCGCCACCGCGCTGCAGGTCGCTTCAAAGGGAATATGACGATGAGAATGATGATTTTGGCGTCGGCGGGATTGCTGGCTCTTTCCGCCTGCTCGGGCGGGCACAAGGACGAAGAAGTCCTGACCGACAATGGCGAAGCGGCGAATGTCGTGATGGAAAACAGCAACGACACCGCGCCCCCGCCTGCGGTGATCGTGGAAAACGCGTCGAATTCCGAACTTCCCGCGCCCCCGCCCGCGTTCACGAACGACCAGCAGACGCGCGACGATGCCGATGCCAGCGGGCTGACCGCGCGGCTGCCCGATGAGGAGGCGCAGCCGAGCCAGGACGGCAACCAGGTGCGGCAGGGCGAATAAGGCGGTTAGGACGGAGTTCATGGACCCCGTGCTAGACGAGCGAGCGATGGACAGACGTGCCTTTTCGAAACTGGCTCTCTCGAGCGTAGCGCTTGCGGCATTGCCGTCGGCGGTCGGGCGTGCGCAGGGCTTTGCGTCCCCCATGCCCGCGCCCCTGCCCCCCGCCACCGTGGGCGAGGCGAAATACCACCAGATTCTGCAGCGGGCGAAAGCAGCGCTCGACCGGCACCACGATCAGTTCGAGTTGCGCGACCGCGTGGCGCTCGCCGATTTCACCGTCGCGTCGAAGGATCTGCGCTTCCATATCGTCGACCTGATCAGCGGACAGAGCTGGTCGTACCTCGTGGCGCACGGCAAAGGGTCCGACCCCGAGCATACGGGCTATCTCCAGCGTTTCTCGAACGAAATGGGTTCGCTTGCGACCTCCGAAGGCGCTTACAAGACCGGCGACATCTATTTCGGCGTCCACGGTCGCGCGATGCGGCTGGTCGGCCTCGATGGCACGAACGACCTTGCCGACCCCCGCGCCATCGTCATCCACGGCGCACCCTATGTCAGCGAGAACCAGATCGCGACCTGGGGCAAGCTCGGCCGCAGCGAAGGCTGCTTCGCCGTCGCACCGCACATGCTGGATGCGGTCGTGAGCCTGCTCGGCCCCGGCCGCCTGCTCTACGCCGACAAGCAGGTTTGACTTTCGCACGTCCTAAGCTATAGGCGCGCCCTTCGTTTCACGGGTTCGCTCGTGGACGAGCCGTCCGAGACAGTTGGTGCTCTCAGGAGCTTAATTCTGCCAGCCTAGACGGGGACAAGGATTTCGCGTTGTGCCGGGCCCGCCCGCACGTGCGCTTGCAGCGTTCCTTCAAATGGTACGCGGCTCCCATGCCCCCATCGGATGATACATGTGCGTCGCGTTGGCGCACGTGAACACGTGTGGAGTAATGGCATGGATCGTGCTGAAAAAGCGGATCTGGTCGCCGAACTGAACGCATCGCTCGGCACTGCCGGCGTCGTGGTCGTCACCCGGAACCTGGGCATGACGGTCGCGCAGTCGACATCGCTGCGTACGAAGATGCGGGATGCTGGTGCCAGCTACCGTGTGGCGAAAAATCGCCTCGCCAAGCTTGCGATCGACGGAACGCCGTATGCCGGTATCGGTCAGTATCTGACCGGACCGACGGCGCTCGCCGCATCCGCCGACCCTGTCGCAGCCGCAAAGGTGGCTGTCGACTTCGCGAAGACGAACGACAAGTTCGAAATCGTGGGCGGTTCGATGGGCGATACGGTTCTCGACGTCGCTGGCGTGACCGCGTTGGCATCGCTGCCTTCGCTCGATGAACTGCGCGCCAAGATCGTGGGCCTGGTACAGGCACCCGCGACCAAGGTCGTCCAGATCATCCAGGCACCGGCCGGGCAGCTTGCCCGCGTCGTCGGCGCCTATGCAGCAAAAGAAGCCGCATAAACCGATTTCAATTCAACCGATTATCTTTTGAAGGAACTACAAATGGCTGATCTCAACAAGCTCGTCGACGACCTGTCGGCTCTGACCGTTATCGAAGCAGCAGAACTCTCGAAGCTGCTCGAAGAGAAGTGGGGCGTTTCGGCTGCTGCTGCAGTCGCGGTTGCCGCACCTGCTGGCGGCGGCGCCGCTGCTGCTCCGGCCGAAGAAAAGACCGAATTCGACGTCGTCCTGACCGGCGACGGCGGCAACAAGATCGCGGTCATCAAGGAAGTCCGCGCGATCACCGGTCTGGGCCTCACCGAAGCCAAGGCACTGGTGGAAGCCGCTCCGAAGGCGATCAAGGAAGGCGTCAACAAGGCGGAAGCCGATGACATCGCCGGCAAGATCACCGCAGCTGGTGGTACCGTCGAGGTCAAGTAAGCCGCAGTTGGGGACGCGATTTAGCGGATGCTAAATCGGCCTCCGACAAGGCCGGCCAGCGGCGCAATGCGCCGACTGACGACGCGGCTTCGCCGCGGCGAGTAGCCAACAAGGAAAGGGCGGCCCCCGCAAGGGAGCCGCCCTTCTCTTTTACCCTGTCCGCNNGCAGCGATATGGCCTTCCCCACCACCCGGCAGCGGATAGCGTGCCTCGGCCAGGATGTGCGGCGCCTTGCCTTCCTCGACCGCGATCGTCTGGGCGATCGGGATGCTATGGCCCGCGCCGATATCGATCGAACGGGTTTCGCCGTCTTCGATCAGCGCATTTTCCATCGGCGTCGACTGGGTGCCATCGATGATCAGGCTCGAGACGCGGACGTCATGGGCCTCCACATCGCCGACGTTCTCGACCACCAGATCGTACTGCACAGTGCCGTTACCGACTTCCTTGGGCCAGACGCTCAGCCCGATCCAGGGACGCTCATCGTCCGATACCGCCGTGGCAGCGACCGGTTTAGAGACCGGCTTATCGACGACCGGCGGCGTATATACCGGCGCCTTGGTCACGACCGGCGCTGCCGGGGCGGCAACAACAGGCTCGGTCGCAATGACCGGCTCTTCATAATAGACGTCCTCTTCACGACGCTTGCGTCCGCGCAGGAAGACGAGCGCAAGTGCGGCAAGGGCAACAATGCCGAGACCGATCCACATCCAGGGCGTGGTTGAGGTCGTGGTTTCNNGGCGCAGCGGGTGTAACAGCAGGCGTCGGCGCACTAGCCGCGGGCGCAGTTACCGGCGCAGCAGCAGTCGGCGCTATGACCGCGGGCGCGGCAGCAACCGGACGCGCCACACGGCGGACGGGTTGCGCACGAGTCGTGGCAGCGGGCTGCGCAGTTTCCTCTTCGGCGACAACCGGAGGAGCCGGACGCGGCGGCAGGGGCTGCACGACCTCCTGCTTCGGCGCGAAGACAGGAGCCTGTGCCGTGGGCGCCGGAGCCGGTGCCGCTTCGGGCGCAGGCGCCGGAGCAGTGGGCGGCGCGACCGTTTCGGTCACAGCTGGCGGAGCCTCCTGTGCCAGGACAGGAGTGGCAGGGAGCGCAACTGCCGCAAGCAGCAGAGCAATCGCGCGGGGCTTTGCGATGTGATCGTTTTTCATAACGGGGGTACAACAAGCCGCCCGAGCATTTGGCCGCGCCATCGCCACAATTTCACGTCGAACCGTGGCGCTGCAAAGATGAAATGACACCCGAAAAAAGTTGCATCTCGTTTGAC
>DDFE01000037.1:0-1503 GCA_002336985.1 Sphingomonadales bacterium UBA1936 | reverse complement strand
AGGTTTTCGGCAACATCCACGAAGTGGTGCAGATGCCGAACCTGATCGAGGTTCAGCGCGAGAGCTATGAACAGTTCCTGCGGTCGGATCCCGCCACGGGCTATGTCTCGGGCCTGGAAAAGACGCTGCGCAGCGTCTTCCCGATCCGCGATTTCGCCGGCACGGCCGAACTCGACTTCGTGCATTACGAGCTGGAAGACCCCAAGTTCGACACCGACGAATGCCGCCAGCGCGGCATCACCTATGCCGCACCGATGAAGGTCACGCTGCGCCTGATCGTGTTCGAGGTCGATGCCGAGACCGAGACCCGCTCCGTGCTCGATATCAAGGAGCAGGACGTCTATATGGGCGACATGCCGTTGATGACGCACAACGGCACCTTCATCATCAACGGCACCGAACGCGTGATCGTGTCGCAGATGCACCGTTCGCCGGGCGTGCTGTTCGACCATGACCGCGGCAAGACCCACGCATCGGGCAAGTACCTTTTCGCCGCGCGCGTCATTCCGTACCGCGGTTCGTGGCTCGACTTCGAATTCGACGCGAAGGACATCGTCAACGTCCGCATCGACCGCAAGCGCAAGCTGCCGGTTACCGCCCTGCTCTTCGCGCTCGGCCTGACCGCCGAGGAAATCCTCGCGCAGTTCTACAACACCGTGACCTGGGTGCGCGGTGAAGGCGGATGGCAGGTTCCGTATGTGATCGAGAACTGGCGCGGTCAGAAGCCGATGTTCGACGTCATCGACGCGAAATCGGGCGAAGTCATTTTCGCCGCGGGTCAGAAGATTTCGCCGCGTGCCGCCAACAAGGCCGGCAAGGACGGTCTGACCGACCTGCTGATCCCGACCGAGGAAATCTTCGGCCGCTTCTCGGCGCTCGACCTGATCAATGAAGCGACCGGCGAGATCTACATCGAGGCGGGCGACGAAGTGTCGGCCGAGAACCTCGAAAAGATCGACAAGGCGGGCATCGACCGCCTCGAACTGCTCGACATCGATTACGTCAACACCGGCCCCTGGATCCGCAACACGCTGCGCGCCGACAAGGCCGAGGACCGCGACCATGCGCTGTCGGACATTTACCGCGTCATGCGTCCCGGCGAACCGCCGACACGCGAGACGGCGGAATCGCTGTTCGCCGGCCTGTTCTTCGATCCGGATCGCTATGACCTGAGCGCGGTCGGCCGCGTGAAGCTCAACATGCGCCTCGAACTCGATGCGCCGGACGATCACACGACGCTGCGCACCGAGGATATCCTGGCCGTCGTCAAGACGCTGGTCGGCCTGAAGGATGGCAAGGGCGACATCGACGACATCGACAACCTCGGCAACCGCCGCGTGCGTTCGGTGGGCGAGTTGCTCGAGAACCAGTACCGCGTCGGCCTGCTCCGTATGGAGCGCGCCGTTAAGGAGCGCATGTCGTCGGTCGACGTGTCGACGGTCATGCCGAACGACCTGATCAACGCGAAGCCCGCGGTTGCCGCGGTGCGCGAGTTCTTCGGCT
>DDFE01000147.1:16230-17727 GCA_002336985.1 Sphingomonadales bacterium UBA1936 | reverse complement strand
AGGCTGGAAGAGGACGAACAGGCCGAAGGACGTCGCTTCAAGGCGGTCATTCTTCATGACGCGGAAGACGTCGTCCATCCGTTCGAAATTCGCCTGTTCGACCGGATGATCGAGCATTTCGATCTGGTGCAGCTTCCCGTCCTGCCGCTCATCGATCGCCGGTCACGCTGGATCGGTGGTCACTACAACGACGAATTCGCCGAACATCACAGCAAGACAATCGTCGTCCGCGAGGCGATCGGCGCTGCCGTTCCGGCCGCCGGGGTCGGTTGTGCGTTCGAACGCGATATGCTGGGCAAGATCGCTGCGGCGCGAGGCGGCGCACCGTTCGATCACGACAGCCTGACCGAAGATTACGAACTGGGTCTGCGGATCGGCGAACTGGGTGGCCGCGCCGCATTCGTAAGGCTGCCGACCCGGCGCAACGGACCCGTCGTCGCTATCCGCGCTCATTTTCCCGCCAAGCTGCGCGCCGCCGTCAGGCAGAAATCGCGCTGGATGACCGGCATCGCGCTCGCAGGCTGGGACCGGCTCGGATGGAGCGGCAACATCGCCGAACGCTGGATGCGCGCGCACGACCGTCGCGCACCGCTGGCGGCATTGATCCTGGTCGCCGCTTACGGCTCGGGCGTGCTCGGCGCATTGGTAGGCGTGGCCCAGATGCTGCTGCCGGTTCGCGGCGTCGAGATTTCACCGGTCTTGCGGATGCTCATAACGGTTGGCGCAGCACTGATGATATGGCGCCTCGTCATCCGCTGCATCTTCGTCTCGCGGGCCTATGGCTTCGTCGAAGGACTTCGCTCAATCCCCCGCGCACTCGTCGGCAATCTCGTTATGATGCTGGCCGCGGTACGGGCACTTCGCCTCTACGTCGAAATGCGCCGGTCGGGCATCGTGCGCTGGGACAAAACGGACCATCACTTTCCCGATATGGCCGCCCAATGACAGCGCGAACCGCAAGCCGTCCGTTCCGGTCGCTCGGCCTCTTCCTTGTTGGGTGGGTTCTCGTCCGCGCGGTGACTATTTTCTCGAGCAGTTCTTCCGAACACGCAGCAGAGGAAATGCCTTTCGATATCGCGGTCAAAAAGCCCATGACCGTTGATCTGAAACCGCAAGATGGGATCCGCGACGCTACCGCTTCTGTCGTGCCGCCACATCGCGTGGCACCACATCGTGCGATCGGCTCGGAATATTCCGGATCGCCGTTCCGAACGGCGACCGCGTTCGGGTCTTTCAGACAGGCGAATTATATCTACCCCCAGAATGGCACCGGCTATGGCCTGTCGTTCGCATCGATTCAGCACGATGCCCTCATCGGCCCCTGTCCCCGGCAGGCGGGATGTATCGAATGAAAACAAACGCTGGTCGGCATCGGCCTGGCTGCTGGTGCGCGAAGACGGACCGGCATCGCTGAACACCAACGGCGAACTCGGAGGATCGCAGGCCGGTGCGCGCCTGTTTTACACGGTCGCAAACCCGATTGCCGCAACAGCGCGG
>DDFE01000147.1:7650-16186 GCA_002336985.1 Sphingomonadales bacterium UBA1936 | reverse complement strand
TGGCGCTGGGGCATGGCATGCGTCTCGACGGATATGCCCAGGCCGGCATGGTCCGCAGCGACGCCTTTGCCGACGGAGCGTTATGTGTCGAACGGACGCTCGCGACAATCGGGACGGCGCGGATTTCCGCAGGTGGCGGAGCCTGGGGCGGCATACAGCCGGGCACGAAACGTATCGACCTAGGTCCACAGATCGTCGCCAAACTGCCTGTGAACGGAAGCAATATCCGTATCTCCGCAGAATGGCGCGAACGTGTCGCCGGCAATGCCGCCCCGCGTTCGGGACCGTCGCTGACGATCGGCGTGGATTTCTAGCGCCCTGCCCATGGCGGGATGCGGCCGGGCACGCTACGGATTGTTACGCCGATGGATATCTACCTCCCCGTCGCGAACCTTTCGGTCAACGCGCTCGTCATCGTCCTGCTGGGCGGCGGTGTCGGTTTGCTGTCGGGCATGTTCGGCGTCGGCGGTGGATTCCTGACGACGCCACTGCTGATCTTCTACGGCATCCCGCCCACGGTCGCCGCGGCATCGGCGACGACGCAGGTCACCGGAGCCAGCGTTTCGGGCGCCATGGCGCACTACCGGCGCGGGGGCGTCGATGTGCCGATGGGACTGGTGCTGGTGCTGGGCGGCATATTGGGCGCGATCGCAGGGTCGGCAATCTTCCGCCTGCTCCAGAGCGTCGGCCAGATCGATACGGTGATCAACATCCTTTACGTCGGCCTGTTGCTCGGCGTCGGTATCCCGATGGCGCGAGAGGCGATCGCGAGCGTCGCGGCATCGTTTCAGGGTAATGCCATTCCCGCAAAGAAACGGCGGCATCACCCTATCGTTGCGTCGCTTCCCTTTCGGTGGCGTTTCTACGCATCCGGTCTGTACATTTCGCCGCTGGCACCGCTGCTGCTCGGCTTTGCGACCGGCATCCTGACTGTGCTGCTGGGCGTCGGCGGCGGGTTCATCATGGTGCCGGCGATGCTCTACATCCTGGGCATGGCGACCCGCGTGGTCGTGGGTACGTCGCTGTTCCAGATCCTGTTCGTGACCGCCGCAACCACGATGGTCCATGCCGTGACGACCAAGGCCGTCGATATCGTCCTCGCCTTCTTCCTGTTGCTCGGCAGCGTCATCGGCGCGCAACTTGGCACGCGGATCGCGGCGCGGTTCAAGCCCGATTATCTCCGCCTGTTGCTGGCAGCCGTAGTCCTGGCCGTTGCGTTGCGCATGGCGCTGGGGCTGACCTGGCGGCCCGACGAGATCTACACGGTGCAACTGATATGAAGCGGGTCCTGCTGGCGGTGCTGAGCATGGTCGCGCTGGTCAGTGCGCGCGAAGAGGCGCCGGTTCTCGTCCCGGACGTTTCGCAGCGCGAAGTCGATATCCACTACAGCTTCACCGGTGCAGAGCTGCTGCTGTTCGGCGCGATCCTGTATCCGGGTGGCCGCGTGCCCGACGGACGGACCGACGTCGCCGTGGTGCTCAAGGGGCCGCCGCAGTCGATTCTCGTCCGCGAAAAGGAAAAGCTCGGCGGAGTCTTTTGGGCGAATGCAGGGGCCGCGCGTTTCCGGTCGGCGCCCGCCTTCTACGCCATCGCCTCGAGCCGGCCGCTGGCGTCGCTGATCGACGAGCGCACGGCGGCAATCTACGAACTCGGCCTCGGCAGCATTCATTTGTCGCCCGCCGGCGGATCGGATCCCGCCGTCGCCTATCGATTCGAAACCGGCTTCGTCGACCTGCGCTCACGTGGTGGGTTGTTCGTGACGCAGCCCGGCGCGATCGAAATCAGCAAGGGCGTTCTCTATCGCGCGCGCCTGTCGATCCCACCCCGCGTTCCAGATGGACGCTATACCGCCGAAACTTTCCTGATCCGCGATGGAAAGGTGATTGCGGCCGCCACGCGAACGATTGCCGTGCGCAAGCAGGGATTCGAGCGCATCGTGGCCGGGTTCGCGCAAAACCAGCCGATCGCCTACGGCCTGTTCGCCGTATTGTTGTCGATCGGCTTCGGTTGGGCCGCGGGCGTGATCTTCCGGCGTTTCTAACGCGCGCATTATTTCACTGCCGTTACGTCACCGGTTCTTTACGAATAGGCGCGTATCCCCTGTCCACTCCTAGGAAGAACGGACGGACTCTGGATGGATATGCAGCGCTTTGGCGAATTCGAACACGACGCCGGTAGCATGGCGGGTGCCGCGGGCGCGCGTCGCACCGTTGGATCATTCGTGGGCGAAATCGGCGAAGTTATCGAGATTTCGGGCTCGTCGTCGCAGGTCCGGTTCTACACCGACGCCCTCGAGCGCCAGACGCAAGCCGACGACCCCAGCCTTGCGACCGCAGGCCAGGTCGGCAGCCAGATCAAGGTCCGCCTCGGTTCCAGCTGGCTGATCGCCAACGTCCGTTCGTTGAAGCTCGATCCCGTGCATCCCAACTCGATCATCGGGGTGATCGACTTCCTCGGCGAGGGTGACGAGGAACGCCTGACAGGCAAGATCTACAATTTCCGCCGCGGCATCACGCGCTATCCGACGCCGGGCGCCAAGGCCTTTCCGGTCAGCGGCACCGACATGCGCCAGATGTACGCCGCCGACGACCGCGCGCACATCGAGATCGGCACGGTTTATCCGACCGCCGACATCCGCGGCGCGCTTTATGTCGACGCGATGCTCGGCAAGCATTTCGCGCTGCTGGGATCGACCGGTACCGGCAAGTCGACCAGCGCCGCGCTGATCCTCCACCGCATCTGCGAATTGGCACCCCAAGGTCACATCGTGATGATCGATCCGCACGGCGAATATTCGGCCGCCTTCCGTCACAACGGCGCGCTGTTCGACGTGTCGAATCTGGCGATGCCGTACTGGCTGATGAATTTCGAGGAACATTGCGAAGTCATCCTGACGACCAGCGGATCGGAGCGTCAGATGGACGCCGACATCCTCGCGAAATGTCTGCTCGCCGCCAAGGCGAAGAGCCGCGCGGCCGAGGGGATCGCGAAGCTGACCGTCGACTCGCCGATTCCCTATCTGCTCAGCGACCTCACCAACCAGATCTCCGCCGAAATGGGCAAACTCGACAAGGCACAGGCGGACAGCGCGCCGTTCATGCGGCTGAAGACCAAGCTCGACGAACTCAAGACCGACCCGCGCTACAGCTTCATGTTTTCCGGCATGCTGGTCGCCGACACGATGGCCGCGTTCCTGTCACGCATTTTCCGTCTACCGGGCGACGGCAAGCCCATCTCCATTATCGACGTATCGGGCGTGCCGTCGGACATCACATCGGTCGTCGTCGCGGTGCTTAGCCGCATGGTGTTCGACTATGCGATCTGGTCCCGCAACGAACCACAGCGCCCGATCCTACTCGTCTGCGAAGAGGCGCATCGGTACGTCCCCGCCGAACGCGACGCCCATAAGTCGAGCGTCGGCAAGATCCTGGGCCGCATCGCCAAGGAAGGCCGTAAATACGGCGTCTCGCTGGGCCTGATCACGCAGCGTCCTTCGGACCTTGCCGAAGGCGTGCTGTCGCAGTGCGGCACCATCATCGCGATGCGTTTGAACAACGACCGCGACCAGGCATTCGTCCGCGCCGCCATGCCCGAAGGTGCGCGTGGTTTCCTCGACACCATCCCGGCGCTGCGCAACCGCGAATGCATCGTCTGCGGCGAAGGCGTGTCGATCCCGGTCCGCATCAGCTTCGACCCGCTCGACGAGCACAAGCGCCCGGCATCGGCCGACCCGCTGTTCTCCGAATTGTGGCGCGAGTCCGGCGGCGAGGAAGAAATCGTCAATCGCGTGATCAAGCGGTGGCGTTCGCAGGGCAAGTAAGCGCTTTACAGTGCAAAACTCCGTTCGCCCTGAGCTTGTCGAAGGGCTGTCCTTACTTGAACGGTCGGCATTAGAAGGACAGGGCTTCGACAAGCTCAGCCCGAACGGAACTGTTTTGACGAACTTAACCGACCCGCGCCCCCGCTCCGCCGTTTCGCATGGCGTCGGCATTGCGGGGCTTGTCGGCCTGGCCATCTGGATGCTGATCGCCCGTCATTTCGAAATGTACGGGCCGTTCTCTGCGATCACTGCGGCGGTTGCGGCAGGTATCCCGATGGTCGCCTGGTCGGTCTTCGTCGACAAGGTCCACCGTAACCGCACGACCGGCATCGACTGGTCCGCGCCGCCACAGCCGCTGTCGGAAACCATCGACATCAGCCTGGCGAAACTCGCGGGCCTCTGGGCGACCTGGGCGATCCTCGCCGCCATCTATTGGACGTCGCGCTTCTACTGGATCGGCAACTACACCTTCGCGATGAAGGCGTTCACCATCGCCGCGCCATTCCTGTTCATCGCGTCGATCCCCTACATCATCTGGTTCGACCGGCGGATGAAGAACCCCAGGGACGGATGCTGGGCATTCGGTTGCCTGCTGATGGGCGACAAGCTGGCCGACCGCAGCGCCATTGCCGATCATCTGCGCAGCTGGGCGGTGAAGGGGTTCTTCACGGCGTTCATGTTGTCCGGCTTTCCCGGTAATTTCTTCGACACGGTCCAGCGCGCCCTGCCCGCGCTGACCGATCCGGTCGGCCTCGCCAATTTCCTGATCTCGGTCATGTTCCTGATCGACATGACGCTTGCGACCGTCGGCTATATCCTGACGATGAAGCCGTTGGACGCACATATCCGCAGCGCCATGCCCTATGCCAGCGGCTGGACGGCGGCGCTTATCTGCTATCCGCCATTCGTCCTGATGGGGAACGGCGGCCCTCTCGATTACCATCCCGGTACGATGGAATGGAGCTACTGGCTGCGGAACTATCCCGCGCTGCTATGGATCAACGGCACGGCGCTGGTCGTGCTCACCGGCGTCTACGCCTGGGCGACGATCGCGTTCGGCATCCGCTTTTCGAACCTGACGCACCGCGGCATTCTGACCCACGGCCCGTACAGCTGGATGCGGCACCCTGCCTATGTGTCGAAGAACATCTTCTGGTGGCTTTCAACCATCCCGTTCCTGGTGAACACGGAAAGCGTGACCGACGCCATCCGCAACACTGTCATTATGGCGGCCGTCAGCGGCGTCTACTACTGGCGCGCGATGACCGAGGAACGGCATTTGCGGTCGGACGAGGACTATCGCGCCTACGCCGCATGGATCGACCGAAACGGGTGGTTCGCACGGCTAAAGCGCGTCGTAAAAGCCGCCTGAAAAATCGAAAGGTTAGTAAAAGTTAGCCTTGGAAGCGTGATGCGTGGCGCCAACCCCATGCGAACAATTGAAAGAGCGCTCCGGCTTGCGGAACGATCCGTATCGCTCGCTGTCTGCGTGTAGGACAGCACTTTATTTCAAACTCACATCCCCCAATCGGGCCGTGCGTTAGAAACTCATTGTCTCATAAACCCGCGACACGTCACCGCCCCATTCGCCATGGTACAGGTCGAGCAATCGCTGCGCGGGAACCTTGCCGCTTTCGACGATGTCGTGGAGCGGGTTGAGGAAGCTCTGTTCACTATCGCCCGCACCGTTCAGCCGCGCGCGTGACTTGAGGCCCGCGTCGGCGATCTTCAGCACTTCGCGCGCGACCTGATGCAGCGTGCCGCCGCCCGGTGCGCGCGCGTCGAGAGCCAGACGTGGGACATCGTCGCGCAGATGCTGCTGCGCCTCGATGCTCCAGTCCTTGATCAAATCATATGCGGCGTCGAGCGCGGTCTGGTCGTAGAGCAGGCCGACCCAGAAAGCGGGCAGCGCACAGATGGTGCTCCACGGCCCGCCGTCGGCACCGCGCATTTCAAGGAAGCTCTTCAAACGCACTTCTGGAAAGGCGGTCGACAGGTGATCGACCCAATCACTGCGCGTCGGGATTTCGCCCGGCCGCACCGGCAGCTTGCCCGCCATGAAGTCGCGGAAGCTGAGGCCCGCCGCATCGACGTAGCCGCCGTCGCGGAACACGAAATACATCGGCACGTCGAGCATGTAGTCGGCGTAGCGTTCGTAGCCGAACCCCTCGTCGAAAACGAAAGGCAGCATGCCGGTGCGATGCGGATCGGTGTCGGTCCAGATATGGCTGCGATAGGACAGGTAACCGTTGGGCTTCCCCTCGAGGAAAGGCGAGTTGGCGAACAGCGCGGTCGCGAGCGGTTGCAATGCCAGCGACACGCGGAATTTCTTCACCATGTCCGCCTCGCTCGAATAGTCGAGATTGGTCTGGATGGTGCAGGTGCGCATCATCATGTCGAGGCCCATGGTGCCGACGCGCGGCATGTGGTCGAGCATGATCTTGTACCGCCCCTTCGGCATGATCGGCAGTTCCGAACGCGCCTTGTCGGGCCAGAGTCCAAGGCCCAGGAAACCAAGGCCCAGCATGCCGCCCACTTCCTTCACCTGCTGCAGGTGACGGCCGGTCTCGGCGCAGGTCTGGTGAAGGTTTTCGAGCGGCGCGCCGGAAAGTTCGAACTGGCCGGCGGGTTCGAGGCTGACACTGCCATCGCCGCCCGACAGCGCGATGATATTGCCGCCCTCGTACACCGGTTCCCAGCCATAGCGCGTCAGGCCGATGAGGAGCGCGTGGATGCCGCCCTTTTCCTCATAACTCGGCGCGCGCTTGTCGGCCGTGAAATAGACGAATTTCTCGTGTTCGGTGCCGATACGCCACGCGTCGCGCGGCTTTTCGCCCTTGGCGAAGACATGAATCAGATCCGCCTTCGATTCGATCACCGGATCGTTGGCGCTGGTCGCGGTACGCGTGCTCATTGAGGCCCCCTAGCCCCGGAAATGAGGGCGAACCAGCGGCAAAACAAGGGGTCCGGTCACCAGTCGCCCGCGACCGCCATCCATGCCGAGACGGCGGCAATCGCCGCTGTTTCGGCGCGCAGGATACGGGGGCCGAGCGAGATGGGAACTGCGCCGGGTGTGGCGGCGACCAAGGCGCGCTCGCTGTCGTCGAACCCGCCCTCGGGACCGATCAGGATCGCGGCGCCTCCGGGTTGCGCGGCAAAGGCTTCGCGCGCCGGGGCGCCACCCTCCTCATCGGCGAAGAACAGCGTGCGGCCATCCAGAGTCTTGAGCCAGTCGGCGATCTTGATCTCGGCATCGAGCACGGGGAGCGCCGTCCGCCCACACTGCTCCGCGGCCTCGACCATGTGCGCGCGCAGCCTGTCGGCCTTCACACGGTCGACGACGGCGCGGCGCGTGAGCACCGGCGTGAAGCGCGCAACCCCGAGTTCGCACGCCTTTTCGACGGTGAATTCGTACCGCTGCCGGCGGATCGGTGCTGCGGCAAGCCACAGGTCGGGCACAGCCTCGCGCGGACCGAGGTGGGCGACGAGTTGCAGCGTCGCATCGCGTTTGCCGGTCGTGGTAATTTCCGCCTGCCATTCGCCCGAATTGTCGTCGAACAGGCGGACCCGCGCGCCGGGTTTCAGGCGCATGACATGGATCAGGTAATGCGCCTGCGGGCCGTCGAGCGTGAGGGCGAGGCCGTCGGACAGCGGGGCCTCGACGAACAGGCGAACGCCGGAATCGGGGGGCCATGCGGGGGTTGCGGGCATGACGTTCCTTATCCATCCCCCTCCCCTTCCGGAAGAGGCTGGGCTAGCGGGGGTTCGATGCTCGTTCCCGATACCGAATATCGCGGCTTCATGGCGGCCATACCTGCCGCAACCCGCCCCTATGCCCTGCTCGCCCGATTCGACCGGCCGATCGGCTGGTGGCTGCTCTACTGGCCCTGTGCCTGGGCCGTCCTGCTCGCGGGAGATATTCGCCACGACTGGCCGCTGCTCGTCTGGTTCCTGATCGGCAGCATCGCGATGCGGGGTGCGGGCTGTGTATACAATGACATCGTCGACCGCGATCTCGACGCACAGGTCGCACGGACGCGAACACGGCCGCTGCCGAGCGGTGCGGTAAGCCTGAAGGCTGCATGGGCGTGGCTGGTCGCGCTGTGCCTGATCGGCCTGATCGTGCTGCTGCAACTGCCGCCGGTCGCGCAGGTCATCGCGCTGGCGAGCATCGCGCCGGTTGCAGCCTACCCGTTCATGAAGCGCATCACCTGGTGGCCGCAGGCGTGGCTGGGCATTGTCTTTTCCTGGGGAGCCCTCGTCGCATGGGCGACGGTCGGCAGCGTCGGCCTGCCGATGCTCGCGCTTTATGCCGGGTGCATCGCCTGGGTGATCGGCTACGACACGATCTATGCGCTACAGGATATCGAGGACGACGCGCTGATCGGCGTGCGGTCGAGCGCGCGGGCCCTGGGTACGAATGTGCGGGCGGGCGTGCTCGGCTTCTATGCACTGGCACTCGCGCTGTGGGTGTGGGCGTTCTGGCTGGTGCGGCCCGATGTCGTGGCGCTGGCCGCGCTGTTGCCGACCGCAGTGCATCTGGCGTGGCAGGCGCTGACGCTTAAGGCCGCCGACGGCAGTGGCGCACTGCTGAGATTCCGTACCAATCGCGACGTCGGCGTCCTGATGGCACTGGCATGCCTCGTCGTCGGGCTCTAACGGCTTAGGAATGTTCACGAAGAACCAAGCCATCGAGCACGCCACCGACGTCGTTGC
>DDFE01000147.1:0-7603 GCA_002336985.1 Sphingomonadales bacterium UBA1936 | reverse complement strand
GACCTGAGCGCCGCCGCGATCGAGGCACTGGTCGAACGCACCATCGCCATGGCGCGGCTGGCGCCCGAAGATCCCTATGCCGGGCTCGCCCCCGCCGAACTGCTGGCGAAGGGCCCGTTCGCCGATTTCGACCTGGACGACGGTGCGGAGGTCGAACCCGAAGCGTTGCGCGACCGCGCGATGGCGGCGGAGGAAGCGGCACGCGCTGTCGCGGGCGTCACCAACAGCGAGGGCGGCGGCGCCAGCCATTCGACCGGCGTCAGCGGTATCGCGACCTCGACCGGATTCGCCGGGGCACAGGCGGGCAGCAGCCACAGCATCTATGCCAGTGTCCTCGCCGGTGAAGGGTCGCGCATGCAGCGCGATTACCAGTCGCACGGGGCGCGGCACCTGTCCGACCTGGAAGATGCCGCAATCGTCGGCACGGAGGCCGGGCGACGTGCCGTGGCGCGGCTGGACCCGGTCAAACTGCCGTCGGGACCGATGCCCGTCGTCTTCGACCGACGTGTATCGAGTTCGCTGATCGGCCATCTGATCGGCGCGATCACCGGCGGCGCGATCGCCCGCAAGACGAGCTTCCTGCTCGACAGCCTCGGCAAGCCGGTCTTCGCGAAAGGCATTCGCATTATCGACGATCCGCACCGCCAGCGCGGGCATCGCAGCCGCGCGTTCGACAGCGAAGGACTGCCCACGCATCCCGTGTCGCTCATCGACGATGGCGTTTTGACCCAGTGGATCGCCGAATCCGCGTCTGCGAAACAGCTCGGCATCGCACCGACCGGCCACGCCGGGCGCGGCGTGTCGGGACCGCCGGGCGCGGGCACCAGCAACCTGCACATGGAAGCGGGAACGATCAGTCCGCAGGCGCTGATGGCCGACATCGCCGACGGATTCTATGTGACCGAACTCATCGGCATGGGCATCAACGGCCTGACCGGCGATTACAGCCGGGGCGCNNGACATGTTCGCGGCGCTGATTCCTGCCGACGACCTCGAATTCCGTCATGCGACCAATGCGCCGACGGTACGTATCGACGGAATGACGATAGCCGGTGCCTGACGCCCGATGATACAGCCCTGACCATGTCATCGCGCCCCGACACGCCCCTCGCCGCAATCAGCATCGCCGCGCGTGAGGCCGGGGCGGTCGCCATGGCGCGCTGGCGCGGCGAATTCAAAAGCTGGGACAAGAGCCCGGGCGAGATCGTCTGCGAGATCGACCTGGAGGTGAACGCGCTGCTGCGGCCCCGCCTCGCCGCGATCGATCCGGAAGCGGGGTGGCTGTCCGAGGAAACCGCGGATTCTGCCGAACGCCTGCTGGTCCCGCGTGTCTGGGTTGTCGATCCGATCGACGGCACCCGCGATTTCGTGCGCGGCCGCCCCGGCTGGGCAGTGTCGATCGCACTGGTCGAAGGCGGCCGCGCCATCGCGGGCGTGCTCGATGCCCCCGCGCGCGACGAGCACTGGGCAGCAGCGGCTGGCATGGGCGCGGCACGGAACGGCATCCCGCTGAAAGCCAGCACACGCGCCGCCCTTGCGGGCGCACGCGTTCCCGCAGACACCCTGCCCAGGGTGGACGCCGACCTTGTCGCGGTCGAAAAACCCAACTCGATCGCGCTACGCATGGCGATGGTCGCCGCCGATGAGGCGGACCTGCTTGCCGCGACGCGCTGGGGGCATGAGTGGGACATCGCCGCCGCGGCACTCATTGCCGAAGAGGCGGGCGCCACCGTCACCGACGCGTTCGGGCGCACCTTGCGGTTCAATTCGACCAAGGGCGAAATGTTCGGCGTGCTGGCCACGGCGCCGGCAATTCATGCGGCCGCCGTCGAACGGCTTGCCGACCGCGCGCAAACCGCCGCATTGCGCTAAGCCGCCCCTTGCGGCGGGGCGGAAACGCCGTCATGAGAAACCCCTATGCGCCACGTCCGGAACAGGCCGGATGTGAGGGGTGGGACGACACAATGAAGGCGACGATTGAACGTGCTGCACTGCTGAAGAGTCTGGGACATGTTCAGTCGGTCGTTGAGCGGCGGAACACCATCCCCATCCTGTCGAACGTGCTGATCGAGGCGACGAGCGAGAATACGCTGCGCTTCATGGCGACGGACCTCGACCTGCAGATCGTCGACGAGGCGCAGGCGAGCGGTATCGACCAGCCGGGTACGACCACGGTCAGCGCGCACACGCTGTTCGAAATCGTCCGCAAACTGCCCGAAGGCAGCCAGGTATCGCTGTCGGCTGCCGACGGACGGCTGCACATCGCGGCCAGCCGGTACAAGTCGAACCTGCCCACGCTGCCGCGTGACGACTTCCCGGTGATTGCCGAAGGCGACCTGCCGACGAAGTTTAGCCTCAAGGCAAAGACGCTGCGCACGATCATCGACAAGACGCGCTTCGCGATCTCGACCGAGGAAACGCGTTACTATTTGAACGGCATCTTCATGCATGTCGCCGACGATGTGCTGAAAGCCGCTGCGACCGACGGCCACCGCCTCGCCCGCGTCACCATCGCACGGCCCGAGGGTGCGGAAGGCATGCCCGACGTCATCGTGCCGCGGAAGTGCATCGCCGAAATCCGCAAGCTGCTCGACGAGGTCGAAGGCGATGTTGAGATTTCGCTGTCGAATTCGAAGATCCGCTTCGATCTCGGCTACACCATCCTCACCTCGAAGCTGATCGACGGCACTTTCCCCGACTACAACCGCGTCATCCCGACCGGAAACGACAAGCTGTTGACGATCGACCCGAAAAGCCTGGCCGCCGGTGTGGATCGCGTCGCGACCATCGCCAGCGAAAAGACCCGCGCGGTGAAGATGGCGCTGGAACGCGACAAGATCATCCTGTCGGTGACCAGCCCGGAAAACGGCACCGCGGCGGAGGAAGTCCCCGGCGACTACAGCGCCAGCGGGTTCGAGATCGGCTTCAACGCCCGCTACCTGCTTGACATCCTGGGCCAGGTCGAGGGCGATACGGTCGAAGTTCACCTCGCCGATGCCGCAGCACCGACCCTCATTCGCGAGAACGACAAGGCGGAGGCGCTTTACGTGCTGATGCCGATGCGCGTCTGATCGAACCGGAAAGCAGGTTCCGAAACAGCAAAATGTATTTTGCTGTTTACAAATACAATATAGCTTCGTACCCTGGCGCACCGAACGTTAGCGGGGAGCCGATATGCGATACTCGAGCCGATTGATTGCCGCCGCACTCATGGCGGGATTCGCGTGGACGGGCACCGCCCTGCATGCGCAAAAACCGGCCCCCGCCGCTCCCGCCGTGCCGCACAAGGAGGGCAAGCTCGACGCCTCGATCGACACCGAGGCTGACGATGTCCCGTCCCGGCTGGAAGCGATGCGCCACGAGCAATATCTGATCCAGCAGCAACTCTACACGGTCCAGTTCAACCAGGCCTATGGCGACCGCGTGCGGATGGAACAGTTGCTCTATCCCAACCACGACGGCGACCTGACCCCGGCATTCGTTTTCACATCCCGGAACGCCCCGGCCAAACCGGCAGACCGCAGCAAGCCTGCGCTGGTCGTTGTCCATGGCGGGTATCACGGCAATCTCGACAACAACATGTTCGCGTTTCTCGCGGCGGCCGTCGAGCGCGGGTATGTCGTGATCTTTCCCGAATATCGGGGCAGTCGCGGCTATGGAAAGGCACAGTACGACGCGGTCGATTTCGGCGGCAAGGAAGTCGATGACGTCGTGGCGGCCGCCGAATTCCTGACGCACTTCTATCCTGAGGTCGATCCCAAAAGGATGGGAATCTATGGCCGCAGCAAGGGTGGGATGATCACGCTTCTCGCGATCGAGCGGTTCCCCAAGGTCTTCGCGGCGGCCGTCCACAATGTCGGGCTGGTCGATATGGTCGCGTACATGGCCTACAAACCGCCGTTCCGTGGCGACGATGTCGCCAAACAGCCGCGCTTCGGGGGCAAGACCCCGTCGCAGGACTTGGCCCCCTATATCGACGTGTCGCCTATCAATCACATCGACAAGATCGAGGTGCCGGTTCTGGTACAGGCGACGACCGGAGACCGCACCGCGCCATCACAGCTTCATGCCGAACGCCTGATCGACGCGCTCAAGGCGCGCGGGAAGGTCTATGAAGCCAAAATCTACGACCGTGCACCGGGCGGGCACCTGTTCGCACAGGCGCGCAGCACCGAGGCGCTGGACGCGACCGCAGCCGCGTTTGCCTTTCTCGACAAATATGTGAAGCGCTAGGCGCTCGCTCAGGTCGGCAGCTTGCATCCCTTTGCGCGGGCGATGCCGCGCAGGAAGCCGCGACGGGCGATCCCGGCATCGACGGCGGCATCATATTCGCGCTGCGCACCCGCCGCACCGCTGATTTCGCGGACGACACCGCGGAACGGGATCAGGCTCTGCACCACGGCCTTGCCGACGCTTGCCGCCTGCTTCCCGCGATTGGGCCGCGCCTTTTCCTCCTTGGAATCGAAGTCGCGGCCGAGAACCGCGGTGAGGCCGCCGATCGCGCTGCTGATCTGCGGACAGGTGCGCGCACCTGCGGTCGAATAAGGGTCTTCCTTCGCCTGGACGAGCACGGCGGGAATAACCTTTTTCTTCACATTGATATCCTGCGCCGGTTGCGTCGCGATATCCTCCATCGTGCTGCCTACCGTTTCCTTGGGCGGCGCGCCGGCAGGTTCGGGCGCCTTTTGCGGTTGGGCGATAAGCGCCGCCGGCACGGCGAGAACAGTCAGCGCGGCAAATCGGATGTGCATGGTTTTATCCCTGTTGTTGCACGAGGTAACGTTGCGCGGGCGTGATGTTTCCATGGCTATGCCATGTCCGCCAGCGGCGCTAGCAGGATGGCGTGCCCATCGACCGCCTCTCGCTGACCGATTTCAGGTCCTACGCCGACGCCGTCATTGCGCCGGGACCGTCGTTCGTCGTGCTGACCGGCGAAAATGGCGCCGGAAAAACCAACATCCTCGAGGCGATTTCACTGCTGGCACCGGGGCGCGGCTTGCGCGGCGCCTCCATGGGAGAGGTTGCGCGGTGTGATGGCCCGGGGGGCTTCGGGATCAGCGCGCGGCTGGGCGATATCGAACTGGGAACAGGCACACGCGCCGACGCGCCCGAGCGACGGATCGTGCGAATCAATGGCGCAACCGCAACCGCGAACGCGCTCACCGATTGGCTTTCGCCGGTCTGGCTCACTCCGGCGCAGGACCGGCTGTTTAGCGACAGCGCAGGCGCACGGCGGAGGTTCCTCGATCGGCTGGTCCTTGCCCTACACCCCGACCACGCCCGGCACAGCGCCCGCTACGAAGCGGCCATGCGGCAGCGGAACCGCCTGCTGGCGGAAGGCCAGATCGACGAGTCATGGCTCAACGCGCTGGAGGCTGCGATGGAGGAGCATGGCCTCGCTATTCAATCAGCACGCATGGAGACCGTGAAGGATATCGTCCGCGCGCAGACAATGACATCGTCATCCTTTCCGCAATTCAGGCTGCTGCTCGATCATGTTCCGGGAGAATTGGCGACGCGGCTTCGGGCGAGTCGGTCGACGCATGCAGCAGCGGGCCGAACGCTGGTCGGTCCCCACACCACCGACCTGCATGTCCGCTATGTGGACAAGGATCAGCCTGCCGCACAAAGTTCGACAGGCGAGCAAAAGGCATTGCTGATCGGTATCGTTCTGGCCCACGCCGATATGGTCGCCGAACAGAAGGATCGACGACCGGTATTATTACTCGACGAAGTGGCCGCGCACCTCGACCCGTCACGGCGGGCATCGCTGTTCGACCGGCTCGCGGCGGGCGGCGGACAGGTTTGGCTGACAGGCACTGAAACCGGCCCGTTCGATGCCATTGGAACAGATGCGACATGGCTGACCGTCGCCGACGGCAAGATGTCCCCGCGCGCTAACGCTTCGAACGATAGGGTGTGAATTCGCCCAGGACACAAAATCCGCCGGGCATGTGGCTCATGCGATCGACAAACTTAACCGTATCGCCCTTGCACAATTGCCTGCCGGTGAACGGCTCGACGACGTAAAGCGGGTCCGGAATGGATGTCTGGCAACCCGGCGAGGTGTTCACGTACATGAGGTTCCGCGCCGGGGTGTAGGTGATCGCACCGCGATAGACCTTGGCGCTGTTTGCTTCATCCAGTTGGATGCACGAGCGCGGTTTTTCGGCGACCTTACCCTTCAGCGCGGCGGCAAGTTCGGGATCGGGGCCCTCTTCCTGCGGCACCGTGGCACATGACGCCGTCAGCAGCAGCGCAATCGCGACAGTGGAAATCCGGATCAGAGGAAGTCGTTCGGCCATGGTCGTCCCTTTCCCAAACGCGCCTACCCGCGGAAACTATCCTTGGCGGCACGGCGTTCCGCGAGTTCTTCGATTGTCGTGGCGCGCATGAACGGATTGGTCGCCCGCTCCTGGCCGATCGTCGTCGGCACCGTCGCCTCGCCCCGGTCGCGGGCGGCATCGACATGCGCCATCCGCGCATGGATGGCCTGGTTTTCCGGTTCGGCGACCAGCGCATAGCGGCCGTTGCTCTGTGTATATTCGTGCGCGCAATAGACCGTCGTTTCTTCGGGCAGCGCCGCCAGTTTCGCCATATTGTCGAACATCTGGGCCGCCGTCCCCTCGAACAGACGCCCGCAGCCCATGGCGAACAGCGTGTCGCCGACGAAAACAATCTCTTCTCCGGCAAAATGATAGGCGATGTGTCCCGCGGTATGGGCGGGGACGTCGATGACCCTTGCCTCGACATTGCCGAGTTTCACCGCGTCGCCACCGCGTACCTGGACATCGAGCGTCGGGATCTTGGCCGCTTCGGCTGCAGGCCCGGTGATCGTGCAGCCCGTCGCCGCCTTGATCTCCGCATTGCCGCCCGTGTGATCCGGGTGCCAGTGCGTGTTCCAGATATCGGTGATCGTCCAGCCGCGCGCATCGGCCTCGGCAAGCACGGGCTCGGCGACGGCCGGATCGACCACCATCGTCGCACCGCTTACCGGCTCGTGGACCAGCCAGATGTAATTGTCGCTCAGCGCCGGGATGCGAACGACTTCAAGCATCGGCGTCACGATCGCTGGTTCGATCGATAATCAGTTCGCCGACGCGCAACCGTCCGACGCGCAATTCGCCGATATCGGCACGCCGCAGCGACAGGCGTCCTATGGCAAGGCGGCCGATCGCAATCGCACCGAAGGCAACGGCACCTATCGCCAAGGCGCCAAATGCTGCCGCTGCGATCGCCGATGCCCCCGAAGCACTTGCTCCTGTGGCAACCGCACCTGTCTTTACCACTGGCGCCTTGGCCTTCATCACCAGACGCCTGTGTTCGGCATCGACGCCCATGGCTCCTGCGACGGCAGATGCCCGTCCTGCAGCAGTTCGACCGAAATATTGTCGGGCGAACGGACAAACGCCATGTGGCCGTCACGCGGGGGACGGTTGATCGTAACGCCCGCGTCCATCAGCCGCTGGCAGGTCGCGTAGATATCATCGACACGGTAGGCGAGGTGACCGAAATTGCGGCCGCCGGCATAGCCGCTCTCGTCCCAATTGTGGGTGAGTTCGACCTGTGCGTCCTCATCGCCCGGCGCCGCCAGGAAGATGAG
>DDFE01000222.1:12455-13131 GCA_002336985.1 Sphingomonadales bacterium UBA1936 | reverse complement strand
GGCCGCTTCCTGAACGCGGCCGGCATTCCGACCTATGGCGTGCCCGGCCGCTTCTCCGAACTCGACGGCGGCGGCGTTCACGGCCTGAACGAGCGCAAATCGGTCGCCGGGCTGTACAAGGAACGCGACTATCTGTTCGACCTGATCCAGGCCTATGCCAGTTCGAAGTAGGGAACCGGACGCCGCAATCCCTTGGCAGTCGCGCCGCGCTGCCGCTAAGGAGCCTGCATGACAGACCGCGCATCCATTTATTCGACCGTCGTCGAGCAGATCGAACCCTTCAACAAGAAGGATGTGGAGATCGGCGAGACGACGACATTCCAGCACGATCTCGAATGGGACTCGCTGACCGTCATGGATTTCGTGGCGGCGATCGAGGACGAATTCGACATCATGATCACGATGAACATGCAGGCGGAGATCGAAACCGTCGGCCAGCTCGTCGACGCGGTGGTCAAGCTCAAGGCATGACGGACCTGTTTTCGAAGTTCGATCCGCTGATCGAACAGCGCGAGGCCCTGCTCGCAACCGGACAGCGCGACCCCTTCTCGCTCGTCATGGAGAAGGTCCTGTCGCCGACGCGCGCGATCTGCAACGGGCGCGACACCATATTGCTCGGCACCTACAACTACATGGGCATGACATTCGATCCGGATGTCATCCAGGCCGGCAAGGA
>DDFE01000222.1:6932-12380 GCA_002336985.1 Sphingomonadales bacterium UBA1936 | reverse complement strand
GACGGCTGCGCGCTCGGCAACGCGCAGGTCGTGCGGTTCCGGCATAACGATATCGAGGACCTCGACCGGCGGCTGGGCCGCATTCCGGCAGAGGCAGGCAAGCTTGTCGTGCTTGAGGGCGTCTATTCGATGCTCGGCGACATCGCCCCGCTGACCGAAATGATCGCCATCGCGAAGAAACACAACGCGATGATCCTTGTCGACGAGGCGCATTCGATGGGCTTTTTCGGTCCCAACGGCCGTGGCGTCGCCGAGGAACAGGGCTGCCTGGACGATGTCGATTTCGTCATCGGCACCTTCTCGAAATCGGTCGGGACGGTCGGCGGCTTCTGCACATCGAACCATCCGAAGTTCGAGATCATGCGGCTGGTCTGCCGCCCCTACGTCTTCACCGCATCGCTGCCGCCCAGCGTCGTCGCGACCGCCGCGACCTCGATCCGCAAGCTGATGCATGCAGGCAACAAGCGCGCGCATCTGTGGGAAAACTCGCGGACGCTGCACAAGGGGCTTCGCGATCTGGGATTCCAGCTCGGCACCGAAGAGGCGCAGAGCGCGATCATCGCGGTCATCATGCCCGATCTGGAGACGGGTGCGGCCATGTGGCAGGCATTGCTCGAAAACGGCCTCTACACCAATCTTGCCCGCCCTCCCGCGACACCGGCAAACATGACTTTGCTGCGGTGTTCGCTGTGCGCGGAACATACGGCCGAGGATGTAACGACCATCCTCGAACGGTTTGCCGCGGCGGGACGTGCCACTGGCGTGATAGGCTAGATCGAAACGACATCGTAACGCTTTCCCCACAACGCTTGGCACGATATGGTTGCTGCGATGCGGGATGAGGCAGACGGACCGACGGGCTGGCACCTGTCGCGGTTTTGGCTGGCGCTGGCGGCGGTCGGGGCAACAGCCATCATCATCACGCTCGTCCTCATGCTGGCCGATGCGACCCGCGAACGCGACGACACGCTGCGCCTTCAGGTGCGGACATCCGATCGCATCATCCTGGCCGCGACGTTCGAATCGACGATGGCACGCAGCGAGGCGGCGCTGGGGCGGTTCGTCATCAGCGGCGATAATGCGCTCGGCACGATCTATTCCGACAATTGGCGCCGGTCCGGCCTTCTTCTCGATCGCCTCAGCCAGATCAGCCGCGACACGACGCAAGCGGCGCAGGTCGACGCGCTGCGCAATGCCTGGACGGTCCGCGGGCAAGAACTGGCGGACGTCGCGCTGCGGACGACCTATCGCCAGAACAGCGAAGCCCTGTCGTTCTACTACAAGATCCGGTCCTCCGCGGCACTCGGCCAACTGACGTCCGGCATCGAGGACTTCATCGTCCACCAGCGGAACGTGCTGGGGCGGCGAGGGACCAGGGTGGATGCCCTGGTGAGCCGGGCGAACCTGCTCACGACGCTGGTGTCGATCGCTGTCGTCCTCGTGGTCACCGGCATGGGTATCCTGGCCTTCATCGCGCTTCGTTCGGCCCAGCGCCGTGCGCTCGAGGAGGAACGCGCCAAGGCGCTGGAGGAAGCGATCGACTCGCGAACCGCCGAACTGAAAGCGACCAACGCGCGCCTGTTGACCGAGATGACGACGCGCGAGGATGCCGAAGCCAAGTTGCGCCAGGCACAGAAAATGGACGCCGTTGGCCAGCTGACGGGCGGTATCGCGCATGATTTCAACAATATGCTTGCCGTCATTCTCGGCGGCATAGAACTCGCCAAGCGCCGCCTGACCGATGGCAAGGAGAGCCCCGAACGGCACCTGGACAGCGCGCTGGAGGGTGCCAATCGCGCAGCGGCACTGACAAAGCGCCTGCTCGCCTTTGCCCGTTCCGAACCCTTGCTGCCGAGCGCAATCGATCCCGACGTTTTGATCAAGGGTATGTCGGACCTGCTCGACCGGACGCTGGGTGAGCGCGTCATGGTGCGCCATGTCTTCGAATGCGAAGGCTGTGCGATCTTCGCAGACCGGCACCAGCTGGAAAATGCGATCCTGAACCTTGCCGTCAACGCGCGGGACGCGGTCGACGCGAAAGGCACTGGCAGTGGTACCCTGACCATCGCGACGGCGAGCATCGTCCTGGCCGACGAAGAGATCACCGGCCTCGCTGCGGGCCGCTATGCCCGGATCGCGATCAGCGACACCGGCATCGGCATGGACCGTGCGGTTCTCGAACGCGTTTTCGAACCCTTTTTCACGACGAAATCGGCGGGCGATGGCACAGGGCTTGGCCTCAGCCAGGTCTTCGGTTTCGTCAGTCAGTCGCTTGGCTCCGTCACGGTCGACTCCGCCGTCGGCGCAGGCACGACCGTCTCGATCTACCTGCCTGTCCATCAGGGACGCGCAGAGGCAGCTGCCAATACGGCCGACGGCGAAGTGATTGCGGCCCGCAACGGCATCGATATCCTTGTCGTCGAGGACGACCGCCGCGTGCTAACCGCGACGATGGAGGCACTCAGGGAATTGGGCCATCACCCGATCGAATGTTTCGGCACCGAAGGCGCCGAAGCGAAACTGAAGGCCCACCCCGATGTCGCGCTCGTCGTGTCGGACGTACTGATGCCCGGCATGACCGGTCCCGAATTGATACAGGTTTTCCGCCAGACCCGGCCCGAACTCCGCGCGATTTACGTGACAGGCTACGCCGGTGACGCCGCAAGCGCCGCCGATTTCGGCGACGATGTCGTCCTGCGAAAGCCCTTCACCATCGGCGCGCTGCAGGCCGCGATCGACACAGCGCTGACCGATGGGGCACCGAGACCGCTGGAAACGCGCGCTGCAGCTTGATAGGAGCCTAAGTCTAGGTTCCGAACCGGATATTCGTGACGCTGTTTTCCGCCACTGACCGCTACCTTGCGCGCTTGATCTTCCTGCCCCTCATGGGGTCGCTGGTCGTGGCTGCCATGTTGCTGGTACTCGACCGGATGCTGCGCCTGTTCGATTTCGTCGCATCGGAAGGCGGACCGGTCAGTGTCGTGTGGCGAATGCTCGCCAACCTGCTGCCCGAATATCTGTCGCTGGGTATACCGATCGGCCTGCTGCTCGGCATCCTGCTCGCTTTCCGGCGGCTCGCGATGTCGTCCGAACTCGATGTGCTGCAGGCCGTGGGACAGAGCTACAACCGCATGCTCTATGTCCCCTATCTCTACACGATCGGCCTTGCGCTCATAAACCTGGCGATCGTGGGCTACGTCCAGCCCAAGGCGCGCTTCGCCTATGAGGAACTGCGCTACGAACTGCGGTCGGGCGCGCTGGGCGCATCGATCAAGGTCGGCGAGTTCAACCGGCTGGGCAAGGACATGACCCTGCGGATCGACAAGAGCAGCGACCAGGGCCGCTCGCTGTCGGGCATCTTCGTCATGGCACGGTCAAGTGGCAACCGGACCCTGGCGGTTGCAGCGGAAGGCGGCCAGTTCCTCGCGACCGACGATCCCGATGTCATCATCCTGCGCCTGACCAACGGCACGCTGACGCATGACGACCCCAAGTTCCGTGCCCCGCGCGTGCTGACCTTCACGGCGCATGACCTGCCGATCGACCTGCCCAAGATGGAGGCGTTCCGCCCGCGCGGCCAGAGCAAGATGGAACTGACGTTGCCCGAACTGGTCAAGACCGGCCGCGATGCGAACCAGCCGGCGCTGACCCGTTACGAGGCTAGGTCGAACTTCCATTACCGCCTGGCGGAAGTGATGATGATGTTCCTGCTGCCCCTGCTCGCCGTGGCACTGGCCGTGCCGCCGAAACGATCCGCCTCCGCGCTCGGCGTGTTCATCTCGATCATCATGGTCGTGACCTATCACAAGATAAACGAGTACGCGGCCGGCATGGGCGAACTCGGCCGCATCGATCCGTTTTTTGCGCTCTGGATACCCTTTGCGCTGTTCGCCGCGTTGATTCTGTGGATGTACTACACCATCGCCTTTGTGCCCGGCGGCCAGCCGATCGGCGGCCTCGAGCGCATTTCGGCCAAGGCATTCAAGGCGATCCGCGGCCTGTTCGCAGCGAAGCAGCCCGCATGATTGCCGATTTCTTCCCGTCGCGCACCGTGACCATCTACATGGCGCGCCTGTTCCTGACGCGCAGTTTTGCCGTGCTGGCATTGCTGGTACTGGTGCTGCAGGCTCTCGACCTGCTGAGCGAGAGCGGCCGGATCCTTGCACACCCCGGCAATGGGCAGGCCCAGATCCTGACTTATATCTCGCTGCGCGTCCCCGGGATCATCCAGCGGTTCCTGCCCTTTTCCGTCCTGTTGGGCACGCTGATCGCGTTCATGCAGTTGAACCAGAACAGCGAAGTCATCGCGATGAAAGCGGCAGGACTCTCCGCGCACCAGGTGCTGGCGCCCGCCATCGTCGCCAGCCTGTTGCTGGCGGTCGTGTCGTTCGTGTTCAACGAACGCATCGTCGCCCGCGCATCCGACACGCTCGCCAAGTGGGAAAAGGTCGAATTCGGCCCCCTGCCCACCGATCGCGAAGGGCAAATCAACGTCTGGGTCCGCAACAACGACGACTTGATCCACGCCGATTTCGCCAGCGGCCGTGGCACCGGAACCGTCCTGACCAAGGTTTCCGTTTATGATCGCGTCGGCGGCACGCTGCGGTCGATCGTCGAGGCGGACAGCGCGAGAGTCTCGGGCAAGGGCTGGGAATTGATCAACGCGCGACGCTTCGACGTCAAAAGCGGGCAGCGCCAGCCCATGGGCAATGTAAAGGCGCTGGAAGGCGTCCGTCCCGATCAGTTTACCTTGTCTTCGGTCGACCCGCTCGGCCTGTCTTACTGGCGATTGCAGGAGGCGATTTCCGATCTGGAGATCGCGGGCAGACCTGTCGATTCGCTCAAGGCCAATCTGTGGCACAAGATTTCGGGGCCGCTTTCGACAGTGCTGATGCCGCTGCTGGCCGCGGTCGCCGCCTTCGGCTTGGCGCGTTCGGGCAAGCTTTTCGTGCGCGCCGTCATCGGCATGGCGCTGGGCTTCGCCTATTTCGTCGCGGACAATTTCGGGCTCGCGATGGGCAACCTCGGCGCCTATCCGCCGCTGCTCGCGGCATGGGGACCGTTCCTGCTCTTCCTGCTGATCGGCGAAGCAGTACTGATCCGCACCGAGGAATAACGCCTCAGCGCTTGCGCTGCGTGTTCGCATAGAGGCGCGTGACGAGGCCCGGCAAGCCGTCGTAGCTGCCCTTGTGATACGGCGAATCCACGCCCAGCGCCGCGGTCAGTCGCCGGTGCACTTCGCCCAACGCATGGTAGGGAACGCTGGGCACCAGGTGATGCAGCGCGTGGTAGCGCAGCCCGACTGGGGCCCATAGCGCAGGCAGGTATCCCGGCGGCGGCACATTCACCGTGTCGAGATATTGCGCGGTCACCGTCATCGGCTCGCCCTCATTCTCCCAGAGATGCGCGACGAGCGTGCGAACCTGGTTGAGGACGGCGACGCCCGAG
>DDFE01000222.1:0-6874 GCA_002336985.1 Sphingomonadales bacterium UBA1936 | reverse complement strand
TCGCGCAGCGGCGGGACGATGATCGACAGCGGCGCCAGCACTGCATAGCGGAGCAGGAGCGCAACTGGTGCCAGTGCCGCCACGACCACGAACACCGGCAGCGTCCAAGGCTTCATCAGCGCCAGCGGCAGATATTCCGGATCGTCGACCGTCCCGTACCGCACACGCGTGTGATGAAGGTTGTGCACCCCTTCGTACATGAACGACGGGATCAGCATCGGGATACCGATGACGAGATTGTAACCCAGCCGGAATCCGGGCAGCGCCGAATGCTTGATGTGGCTGACTTCATGGATGAAACTCATCGCGCGATAGAGCGCCAGCACTGCAACGACGCCCGCCAGCACTGCCCATCCGCCCGCAAGGGTCACCGCCGCATAAAGCGCGCCATAGCCGATCGCGGCCGAGCCCAGGAAGTCGGCCCAGTAGATGCCGGGTCGCGGCGCCATCAGGTCGCGCGTCACTTCTGCCGCCGTCCGCAGCATCGCGGCATCGTCTGCAATGCGCGCGCGCGCTGCCTGCGCGCTGGCAAGCGTTGCGGAACCGGTTTCGGCCCGTTCGAGAGAGATCGAATTGTCCATTGCCTGCGCTAGATAGTCGTTCGGCCCCCGCGAAACCAGTGTTGCCAAGCTGCATCACTGGCGCGAAAGCGCGAAGGCGTCCTCCCGGAGACTCACTTTGGTCCAGATCCGCCCCGTTAAAACGAAAGCCGACCTGAAGGCGTTCGTCGACCTGCCGTTCCGCCTCTATGCGAACGACCCCAATTGGGTACCGCCGCTGAAGGACGAGGTTTACGGGATGCTGAGTCCGGCCAAGAACCCATGGTTCGAACATGGCGAGGCGCAGCTTTTTCTAGCGCTGACCGGCGAGCGCGTGACCGGGCGTATCTCGGCGCACATCGATTTCCTCGCGACCGGACAGCCCGCCGAACAGGGCATGGGCCCGGGCTGTGGTTTCTGGGGCTGGTTCGAGGCGGAAGATGGTGAGAGCGCTGCGACCCTGATGGCGGCCGCAGAGGATTGGCTGCGCGGGCGCGGCATGACCAAGTCGATGGGACCGGCAAGCTTTTCCTACTGGGACGAAATCGGCCAGCTGGTCGAAGGGTTCGACACGCCCCCGACCGCGATGATGGCGTTCAACGCGCAGGCCTATCAGTCCTGGATCGAAAAGGCCGGCTATGGCGGCGTGCAGGACCTCTACACCTATGACGTGCCGATCACCGGCGGCTTTCCCGAGATCGTGAACCGCGTCGTCGCATCCGGCGAGCGTAATGCGCGCATCAACATCCGCCGCGTCGACAAGCGCAAGTTCGATCAGGAAGCGGCGATCATCATCAACATCCTGAACGACGCCTGGTCGGACAACTGGGGGTTCGTGCCATTCACCGATCGCGAGATCGAATATGCCGGCAAGAAGCTGAAGCCGCTGATCTTCAACGACCTGGTCCGCATCGCCGAGGTCGATGGAGAGCCGGTCGCGTTCATGATCACCATTCCCGATCTCAACGAGCGGTTGATGGATCTCGGCGGCAACCTCTTGCCCTTCAACTGGATAAAGCTGCTCTGGTGGCTGCGTGCGCCGCGGGCAAAGCGGATGCGCGTCCCCTTGATGGGCGTGCTCAAGAAATACCAGGCGACACGTCTCGCCAGCCAGCTCGCGATGATGCTGATCGAATTCATCCGCCGCGACGCGGTGACGAAATTCGGAGCCCAGCGCGGCGATTTCGGCTGGGTCCTGTCGTCGAACGGCCCGATGCGCTCGGTGGGCGAAGCCGTCGGCGGCAAGGTCAACAAGGTCTATCGCATCTACGAAAAGGCACTCTGATGAGCGATCTCGCCAAACGCCGCACCGATTTCCGCACGCTTCACGAAAGCGGCTGTTTCGTATTGCCCAATCCTTGGGACATCGGCAGCGCGCGGCGGCTGGAAAAGCTGGGATTCAACGCACTGGCGTCGTCGAGCGCCGCCGCGGCACAGGCGCTAGGCCTGACGGACTACAAAATCACGCTCGAGCAATGCCTGGACCACCTGAAGATGCTGGTCGATGCGACCGACCTGCCGGTGAACGCAGATTTCGAGAACGCCTTCGCGGACGATCCTGAAGGCGTGGCAGCGAATGTGACGCGTGCAATCGCGACTGGCATCGCCGGCTTGTCGGTCGAGGACCAACATGGCGGCGCGCTTTACCCGATCGAGTTGGGCGTAGAGCGCATCAAAGCCGCACGTGCCGCCATCGATGTCTCGGGTGAGGATGTCGTTCTCGTCGGACGGACCGAAGGGCGGCTGTGGGGTCTGTCGACGCCTCAGGAAGCCATCGACCGGCTGGTCGCCTATGCCGAAGCGGGCGCCGATTGCCTTTACGCGCCAGGCGTGACCGATGCCGACGAAATTACGGCCATCGTTCGCGCCGTGGCACCCAAGCCGGTCAATGTGCTGATCATGAACGCGGACATGCGCGTACCCGACCTCGCGGCGCTCGGCGTCCGGCGGGTCAGTGTGGGCGGCGCGCTGGCTGGCGCGGCATGGAAGGCGTTCGACAAGGCCGCGGAAGCGCTGGCCGCACAGGGGGTCTAGCGGAGCACCACCCAGGTCGCGGCGTGATCGCTGGCCTTCTCGCGCCCGCGATATTCACGGTCGACGCCCGCATCAACCAGCCGGTCCGCGGCTTCGGGCGAGAGCATCAGGTGGTCGATACGAAAGCCCGCATCGCGCGGCCAGGCGTTCATCTGGTAATCCCAGAAGGTCCAGGGCGGGTTCGTCGGGTGACGCATCAGCACCGCGTCGGTCCAACCCTGCGCACCCAGCCGCCGGAACGCGGCGCGACTTTCGGGCTGCATCAGCGCGTCGCCCGCGAGGATTTTCGGGTTCGAAATATCGTTGTCGGTCGGCACGACATTATAGTCGCCCGCGAGGATCACCGGCTTTTCGAGCGCGATCAGTTCGGCCGCGCGGGCATTGAGACGGTCCATCCAGCGTAGTTTGTAATCGAACTTCGGCCCCGGCTGCGGATTGCCGTTCGGCAGGTAGATGCTGGCGACGCGCATACCCATGACGTCCGCTTCGATATACCGGCTATGATCGTCTTCCGGCTCACCGCCGAGGCCCTTTTGAACCTCGATCGGCGTCTCTCCGCGCGCGAGGATCGCGACGCCGTTGAAACCCTTTTGCCCATGCCACACGCCCATGTACCCGGCCCGCTCGATATCGGCGACGGGCAGCGTCTCGTCGCTCGATTTCAGTTCCTGAAGGCAGACGACATCGGGCTTTTGCTCGTCGAGCCATTCGATCAGCCGCGGCAGGCGCGCCTTGATGCCATTGACGTTGTAAGTCGCGATTTTCACGCATCATCCCTCCCAGCAAGGGAGGCGAATATCAAATGGAAAAACTCGATCCGCAGCCGCAGCCGGAGGCCGCATTGGGATTGGTCACGCGGAATGCCGCGCCGCCCAGCGACTCGACATAATCGACTTCCGCACCCGCGATCAGGTCGAGGCTGACCGGATCGACGACGAGCGATACACCGTCACGCTGCGCGACGCCGTCATCGGCTTCGGCACTTTCAGCGAGTGCGAATTTATACTGGAAACCCGAACATCCGCCGCCCTCGACGGAAAGGCGCAGCATTGCGGGCTTGCCCTGCTTGGCAGCGATCGCGGCGACGCGGCGCGCGGCGGATTCGGTCAGGTCGACAGTAGCCATGAGCGTGAGATAGGGCCGCCCGGCCCGGGCGGCAAGGAGACGACGTTACTTGTCGGCGCCGATTATTTGTCAGCGCTTTGGGGTCCGCCCATCGCAACCTTCGTACCACGCTGTTGCATGGCCATCAGGTACGATGCCGACTGGAGGAACGGCATCGGGTTCACTGCGTGACCGTCGAGACGGACTTCATAATGAAGATGCGAGCCGGTCGAACGGCCCGTCGAACCCATGCGGGCGATCAACTGGCCACGCGTTACGCGGGTGCCGGGCTGGACCAGGATCTGCGAGAGATGGCCATAGCGGGTCTGGATCCCCTTGCCATGGTCGATTTCGACCAGGTTACCATAGCCGTTCGCCCATTGCGCACGCCCGACGATCCCATCGGCGGTTGCGTAGATCGACGTGCCGAGCGGACCCGGGATGTCGACGCCAGCGTGCATGGCGGCGCCACCACGGAACGGATCGCTGCGGACGCCGAAGCCGCTGGTGAAAGTCACCGCATCGACGGGGCGCTGCGACGGAATGGCGACGATGCCCTGCTGAAGCTGTTCGAGGCGCTTCCACGACTGGAACAGCGCGCGGAACTGCGGATCGGCCTGGCCTTTTGCTGCAGGAGTCGTGCCTTCGGTGATCGGCTCGTACGGGCCGCCCATGGCGCCCGCAACATGATGGAAACGACCGGCATTGATGCCAACCTTGCCGAGTGCGGCAACGGCTTCACGATAGCGCGCATCGTTCGACGCGGTCACGCGGCCTGCAAGCACGTTCTGGTGCTGTTCGGCGGCGTCGAGCGGCGCGACCAGCTTGTCGGTCGCGGCAGACGTTTCGAACGACGCCGGAAGCGCCTTCGGCACGCCACCCTTGCCGGTGATCATCGCATCCAGCACGGCCTGGCGCGCTTCGATACGCTGTGCATGCGCAGCTGCCTGACGGCGGATGGTCGCCATTTCGGCTTCCATCGCGGCAACCTTGGCGCTCATGCGCGAAACCGAAACGTCGGCCGACAGCGCCGAACCGATGGCNNACGGGGATATGGATACGACGCATGCGTGCGCCGTCATGAATGAACAGCTCGCGTGAGCGAAACTTCTCGCGGACAGCGGACACAAAGCTGTCCCGCCGAGAAAAAACCGATCCAAAACTCATTCAGTCCCCCGCGACCCTTGGGTAAATCTGAAACCAAACCGCGTCCCAAGCGTTCGAGGGACGGAATTACGATTATTGGTTAAACAGCGGACGCGCGCGTTCAAGCGATGCGCGTTGGACGGGGTGAGTCGTACGACGAGTCGAGGGCTTGCCAAGCCCTTTTGCGGCGAATCGATGATTACGTTGTCACAAGCGCTCGTGCGGCGGCCAATACCGATTCGGCGTGCCCCTTCACTTTGGCCTTGTGCCAGACGTGCGCGACGCGGCTATCGCCGTCGATCAGAAAGGTCGCGCGCTCGATGCCCATATATTGGCGGCCGTAGAGCGATTTCTCGATCCATACGCCAAACCGCTCGCACAATGCGCCATCGACATCGGCGATCAGTTCGACGGACAGATCGTGTTTTTTCGTGAACTTCGCGTGCTTTTCGGCCGTGTCTTTCGACACGCCGAACACGCGGACGCCGATGGCTGCGAAGTCGCCGGCCAACGCCGAAAAATCCTTCGCTTCGCTCGTGCAACCCGGCGTGTCGTCCTTCGGATAGAAATAAACGACGACAGGTTTCCCTTTGAAATCCCCGAGTTTTGCCGGCGCGCCATCTGCACGGACAAATCCGATGTCGCCGACCCGATCTCCCTGTTCAACCACGCGTCTGTTCTCCGCCAACCTTCGACCATTGCCGCGTCACCGTGTCGCGCGCCTGACGCATCCGCGCAAGCAGATCGTCCCAGTCGCTTGCTCCGCAAGCGCGGGCAATAAGTTCGCGGCTCGCGCTCCCCGGCGCTTCGAGATCCGGCGCGACGAGGCGCAGGACGACGAGCATTCGTGTGAGCAGATCATGCGCCGCGCCCAGTGCCGGATCGATCGCGCCGCGCTCGCCAAGCGCCGCGATGGCTACACGCAAATCGGGCGACAGCCCCTCGCCCGTCTCAAGTTGCGCGTGGTGCACTGCGAATTCCAGATCGATCAGCCCGCCCTGCCCCAGCTTGACGTCGAGATCGCCCTTTGGCGCCTTGTGCTTCGCGATTTCGGCCCGCATCGAAACGACATCCGCGGCCAGTTTTTCCGGATCGTGCGGCGTCTTGAGAACCCCCTCGATAATTGCGGCAAGTTCATCACGCGCGTTCTTGGATCCGAAGACCGGCCGCGCTCGCGCCAATGCCATATGTTCCCAGGTCCATGCCGCTTCCCGCTGATAACGTTCGAACGAGTCGAGCGACGTGACCAGCGGTCCCTGCGTTCCCGACGGGCGCAAGCGCGTATCGACTTCGTAGAGCGGCCCGGCCGACGTCGGAACCGAAAGCGCGGCCGAAAGGCGCTGCCCCAGGCGATTGAAATAATGGGTCGCGCCCAATGGGCGGTCGCCATCGGACTCCGCCTGAAAATCGCCGGTAAACAGGTAGATCAGGTCGAGATCGGATGCATGGGTCAACAGGCCGCCACCCATGCGCCCCAACGCAAGGACGACCAGTTCGGCACCCGCAATCCGGCCATGCGCCGCTTCGAAGTCTTCGACGACGCGAGACGCCACGACCTCGACGGCCGCTTCGGCGACGCGCCCGTATCCGCTCGCAACCTCGATCGGGTCGGCCGCCCCTTCGACGATCTGCACACCAAGCGCGAAGCGGTACTCGGCAACAGTGATGCGCACCCGGTCGAGCAGCGCTTCGGCATCGAGCGCACTGTCGCCACGCATCTCGCCGACAAGCGCCGAAACATCGGGAACCGGACCAAGCGCCGTCCGGTCGACAAGCCGGTCGAACAACGACGGCCTCAGCGCCAGGGCATCGGCCAGCGTAGGTGCATGGCTGAGGATATCGACCAGCATCCCGCGTAACGCGGGCTGCATGTCGAGCAGGCGGAAGAGGTTTACGCCCGTCGATAGTTTTCCCAGCAGAACATCGAGCCGCGCCAGCGCCGCATCCGGATCGGGCGCTCGCGACAAATCGGCAAGCAGGTCGGGCAGCAATGCCTCGAACGCCGAAACCGCCGCGGGGCTGCGGATCGAACGGACGCTGCCTGCGCGCCA